>JABDPB010000016.1 GCA_013042995.1 Ignavibacteriaceae bacterium
ACCATTGAAGGTGAAAACCCTGCAGTAAATGCTAATTTTGGAAGAGGAAACAGGTCCTTTGGATTTTCAAGGGGTAAAAGAAGGTATGGAAGAAAATCCTTTGGCGCCAGGTAATACTCTAGTTTGATAAGCAGCGCTGAACCTATTAACAAGTATTTTACGGATTAGTTTTCTAAGTTAAACCTTTTTTGGTTTTTTCAGCCTGCTTTGCTCTTTTAGCCGCTTTCTTTTCCTGCTTTGATTTCTGCGGTTTCTTCTTATCTGATTTTTTAGCGTTCTGACCTTTGCTCATTTACATTCTCCGGTTTAATTAAAATTATTACTTACAATATATTTATTTCTTCAAAAATTCTCTTATCAACGCAAAAAGTTTTGAGGGTTCTTCTACCTGAGGATTGTGTCCGCTTTCTTCAAACATAACAAATTCAGCCTGCGGACAGTACATTTTGTACTCCACCATCATACGCGGAACAGCAACGCGGTCATAGCGTCCACCATAAATAAGTATGGGCAAATCTAAATCTTTTAAATCATTTCTGTAGTCAAATTTCCCAATATCACTTGTAAGTTCAAAGTCTCCGTCCCTGCCAACCATCTGGTAATACAGTTTTCTGTTACTAAAATATGGATAAGTCCTTTTTCTTCCGCTCGGTTTAAATTTTTCAGGGTTGTATGCGTATAAAAATCCGTAAGGCACACGCCCGTAAATTTCGTAATGCACCTTATCGCTGGAAACAGCGCCCTGCTCTCTTACTTTCATCAGATCTTCCCATACTTCGGGGTAATTAGTTTTTATTTCGTGATTGGAATTATCGCAATTCTCCTGCCACATTAAATAACTGTGGAATGAATTTGCAACTATCAGGTGAGAAACATTTTCGGGATACTTAAATGCGTAGCCCTGTGCAACTACTCCGCCGTAAGAATGCCCAAGAATACTAATTTTTTCAAAGCCCATCGCCTTGCGTAAACCTTCAAGATCTTCAATATCTCTTTCAATAGTATATTCAGTAACACTTTTAGCTGTATCGGATTTTCCCCTTCCAAAAGCATCATAATAAACCAAAGTGTTTGTTGTTGATAGCGAATCGAATCTTCTTAAACCGTAGTGTGTACCGCCCGGACCGCCTGCAATAAAAAATAATGGTTCGCCTTCACCAAAGCTCACCGTCCAGAGCTTTGCACCATTTATTTCATAATATTTTCCATCTGTTTCGCTATCGGGGAATTGCGCATAAACAGTTATGTTAATGATTATAATAAAAAGAATTGTTAATCGAGTTTTCATAAATCACCTGAGAGAATTATTGTATCCATTTTGCCTTTAATAGTGTTTTTATTTCCTGTTCCAACCTTCCGGCCCACACTTCACTATATCCATAACTGTTGCGGATTACTTTTACTTTACCACTCCTGCTAATCAGAATTTCAACCGGAAGCCCTTCTACGTTTTTAATAGATGGAAAAACTTTTTCAAAATTTTTGGGGGTTCCACCATCCAAAACAAGATAATTAATCTTTTGTTCTTCTATAAACTTAAGCAGCCATTCGTGTCTAAGCTCTGCTTTTACGTCTGTCTCAAATGCAATAGCAGCAATAACAAGTCCATCGTTCAAATATTTATTATGAATATTAATCAATGTGGGTATTTCTGAAATACAGGGCGGGCACCATGTTCCCCAAAGAGTTATATAAATAACTTTGCTGTTAAATATTGAATCGGTTGAGGTAACAGTATTGCCGTAAAGATCACTTATTTCAAATTCAAGTTTCTCACCTTCAATAAATGGCTCATCGCTTTGTGCGTAAATACAAAGATTGAAAGTTAGATTTATAAACAGAATGTATATAGGACTCATTTTCATAATATTCAAACTATTGTTTATTACTAGCTTTCTTAAGCCATCTTTGGTTGATCACGAATACAATTCCCGTTAATGAATATAACATTCCCGAGACAACGCTTGCCATTGTAACATCAATGTTCATAAATACAAGCACAAAACAGATAGAGATAATCGGAACAAAACAAAGATGCGTGTAAAGTCTTTTAAAGTAGCGGGTAATGTTATACTCTTCATCGCTTAAACCAGTTTCATTCTTCATCCTTATTGCGTGTTTGTAGAAACGGGAGAAAACAAATAAAATTCCCAATGCACCAACTCCGTAATAAACCATCAGCCAGGGAACCTGTATGCCTTCAATCATAGTGTTAAATACATTTTCGGTTCCAAAGAAAACAAAACTAATAAACCTGATCAGAAACAAAGAGAGAAACTTAAGAGGAAAGATGAAAATCAAAACAATAAATAGAAGCGCAGTGTTCCAAATAAGTATGGTTCTGTCATCCAATGCGTACCGCCGGAAAAATAAACGGTGCTGCTGCCATATAATAAACAATGGAATAATAGTAATGGCAAAAGCAATCAGCTCATCTGAGAGTTCGAGTATGCGTGAAAAAGTTTTCGGCACCTCCAGTGAGATCATAAGCAGTGTAATAGAGAAAGCAAATACTGCATCACTGAAGTTTTCTAACCTTGAAGGACTTTCGTTTCTGATTTTAAATTTGTTCTGCATGGCTGGAATTTTTTGGGGGAAAGATAATGCTTTTTGTTAAAAACTCACTTAGATACTTCACCAGCAAGTCTGAGGCTAGTGCAAACTCAGTTAATCTCAGTGAGGCAGGATTTGGGTAAATTGTTAGTTATAAGCCCGTTTATCCACTTTTCTTTATTCAACCAAAAAAATCAAGATCTCGTTATCACTTTCAACTGTTTTTACTGCGTTTAATAATAGAGGCACAAATTTTTATTAAACACAAAGGAGCTACTAAATGAAGAACTTAATCAAGCTTGTTTTTACAATGATTTTTGCAACATTTTTATTAACAGCCTGCTCAGACGATCCTGTATCACCTGAAGTGCAGAATATTTCTGGAAAGTGGGATGGTATTATAAATCATCCTGGATATGACAGTGGAACAATTTCTCTGAATATTCTAGAGAACAGCAATAATCTCTCAGGCACATTTACAATGAGGCTTGTTAAAAATAATGGTGTTCAAAATTATTCTGGTACAATTGCAGGCGCCAAAACCAATGATAAAACTTACAGTCTCTCTCTCATTGGTTCAAATTTTACATGGATCTCTTCACTTGATTTAAATTCATCCACGTTGAGTGGTGATTGGGAATCGACAAGCAGAGGTAATATCTCGGGAACATTATCAGTTCAAAAAAATTAACAAAATAATAAACTAACATTAAAAGGAATTGAAAATGAAAAATTTACTAAAACTAATATTTCTAACTATTGCTGCAACAATCTTATTTACTGCCTGCAGTACAGAAGATAACCCTACTGCACCAACTGATCCAGGAATTGGCGGCGGAGATCCTGATCCGATAGTAATAAAAACTCCGAGATATATGCACATTGAGAGTATATCTGTAACCCGTTTTCCAAAGAACAAATCAAATGGTGATACGTGGGACTGGAATCCAGTTTCATCAAAAGAAAGAAAACCGGATATCGAAGTAGTCCTGCAAAGATCAGGTAACTATTTTCCAGCATTCTGGTCTGATCAAAGAAAGAATGCAACGTATACAAATACATATGTTTTTACAAAACCTGCTTCAGAGCACGATGGAGAACTTCCGCATGATGTACCTTATTCACAGACCTGGAAAGTAAGTCTTATTGATAATGATTTCGGTGGTAACGATCAAATGGGCTCGGTAACAGTTAAGCCTTCTTCAATTTATAATGATGATAACGCTACTAACTTTAACAAAACTCTATCCAGAGGAGATCTAAAGATTAAAGTCAGAGGAGCATGGATATATTAAAACTTCAGGATGTCACGGCAGTGTCGTGGCATCCAATTGGTCTGCATCATTTTTGCGAAGCTTTTGCCTATATTTCTGTGCAATATTCTTTTTACCCATAAGCTCATAATTTTTAATCAACATTTT
Organism: Ignavibacteriaceae bacterium; assembly: GCA_013042995.1. GTDB lineage: Bacteria > Bacteroidota > Ignavibacteria > Ignavibacteriales > Ignavibacteriaceae > IGN2. The sequence goes on from JABDPB010000016.1 coordinate 3,975, forward strand.
AACTGAGCTTATCGTTAACCTGTCGTCCTTTCCTCTTTTATCCAGCAGATTATCATAAGCCTTTAATAAAATATTTTCAGCCTCTTCATACCTACCTTCTCTTGAATAACACTTGCCCAGTATACTTTCGGCATAAGAAATATTCCAGTGATCTGCAGGAAGTTTGTTTTGATATATTTCAAGTCCAATGATTATTTTTTCTTCTGCTTCCTCAAAATTTTTTATTCCAATTAGAGCATTGCCCAAACCAAGAAATGCATTTGCTGTTTGCGGATGATCTTCACCAAGCATTTTGATCCGCATGGAAAGTGATTTTCTATACTGTTCAACTGCTTCTTTATACTTTTTCTTACTGGTCAGTAACGATGCATAAATGTTCATGCTTGTAACTGCACTTGGATGATTTTCACCAAGTAATTTAATTCTCATATCCAAAGCGGACTTTAAAAGTGGTTCTGCAAGCTGGTATTTTCTCCAGCGGTTATACATTACACCAAGGTTGCTGAGACTGGTTGCAACTTCTGGATGTTCGTTCCCATATATTTTTTTGTTAAGATTTAATGATTCTATATACAGCTCTTCTGCTTTTTCATAATCACCCTTATCACTATAAATTCCTGCAAGGTTGTTCAAGTCCAGCGCAATGTAAGGATGTTCTTTACCCAAAAGTTTTTTATCGAACTCAAGTACTTCTGTATACAATTTTTCGGCAGCTTTCAAATCACCCATTAGTGCTGTATTGGAGGCAAGATTATATAGATCAGTGGAAACAACGGGATGAAGATTGCCAAACAGTTTTTTATCAATTTCCAGAGTTTCGTTAAATAGTTCAGAAGCCTTACCATATTCACCCATCTGCTGAAGAAGAAATGCTAAATTGCCTAATGTCTCGGTTACTGAAGGATGAATTTTAGTATAATTCTCCTCTTTAATCCGAAGCGACTCTTCAAATAATTTCTTCGCTTCATCATATTCCCCTATATCAACTTTAAGCTGTGCAAGATTATTTAATGATTGAGCAAGTTCCCGACTCTTAGGTGACAATAATTTCTTTCGTATTGATAAAGAATTCTCAAGTAGTTTTTCAGACTCGCTATACATGCCCTCCTCGCGGAAAACCATTGCCAGGTCATTCATACTTTCAGCAGCTTCCAAACTTTCTTCTCCAAATATGTTTTTTCTTTTCTCTAATGCATTGTTAAATTTTTCGATCGCTGCCTCATAATTTCCCATCGCAAAACTCAAGCCAGCAAGATCGTTTAAACTTTTTACAGCTTCAGGACTATTGCTCCCCAGCAGAGAATCATTAATTGAATAAGATCTTTGCATCAGTACCTTCGCATTATCATAAAGCCCCAGACTCGTATAAACACCTCCAGTTACGCCCAGCATATTTGCAAGCACCTCCGGTTGATCTGACAATTCACTCTCAATTCGTCTAACTCCAATATCAAGTAATTCTCTTGCAGTAATACTTTCGCCTTTTGATTGTTCAGGATCGGAAACCTGGAATATTCCCGCAAGAAATTCAGAAACTCTTTTTGATTTTTCTGCTTCCAGTTGTGCGCGGTCTCGTTCTTCCGCAAGCTGAATTGTATAGAATACGGTTACAAGTGCTATTATCATAACTGCGATAGATGTTACAACAACTCCAACTTTGTGTCTCCGAATAAACTTTTTGGTTATATAGCTAGCAGTACTTTTTCGTGCTGTTACCGGCAACCCGTTAAGATGGTTATCAATATCGTTTATGAATTGAGCAATTGAGCTGTATCTGCGTTCAGGTTCTTTTCTAATTGCCATCAGGCATATATTATCCAAATCACCCGCAATTCTTTTTTTCAATTTAGGAAAGGTAGTTTTTCTATTACGTGAGATAATATCGGGAGAAACTTTTTGTTTACCTTCAGAAACCGATGTAAATATTTTAGTAATCATTGTGCTAGGCTTCTGCGGCTCGGTAAGGCAAATTATTCTTTCCATTTCAAGCGCTGAAGCCGAAGCAATTTCGTATGGCGGACAGCCGGTAAGTAGTTGATATAAAATTAATCCCAGAGAGTAAATGTCTGTAGCTGTGCTTACAGTCTCTCCTCTCACCTGCTCAGGAGAAGCATATTCCGGGGTCATCACTCTCATTCCTGTGCGTGTTAAAAACTTTTCCTCATTGTCTTCCTCAAAAACTTTTGCAATTCCAAAATCTAACAACTTAACAGTTCCATCATCCTGCACAAGAATGTTACTTGGTTTTATATCTCTATGAATAACAAGGTTTTGATGTGCATATAAAACTGCTTTACAGACTTTTTTAAAGAGTTCAAGTCTTTCCTCGATGTTTAAATTTTTATCGTCACAATATTCTGTGATCGGCTTACCCTCAACAAATTCCATCGTAAAGTACGGAAGACTTAATTCTGAAATTCCACCATCTAAAAGTCGTGCAATGTTTGGATGCTGAAGCCGTGCAAGTATTTGTCTTTCTTCTTCAAACCTTGAAATTATTTCATGAGAATTCATTCCCGGCTTCACAACTTTAAGCGCGACTTTCTGCTCGAACACTCCATCAATTCTTTCCGCAAGGTAAACTGAACCCATTCCACCTGCACCAATTTGATTTACTGCACGGTAGCTGCCGAAAGTTTTTCCTTCAAGAGTTCCATCATCAACCGCAACGTAATCTGCTGCTGATCCTGAAAAAATACTGTGCTGCTTTTCATCAGCCGAAAGCAGAGAGAAAACTTCATTATAGAGTTCTTTATCATCGCCACATTCGTTCTTTAAAAAAGTTTCTCTTTCAGAAGGTTTTAGCTCAAGTGCCTTATCAAAGAGCGATTGTATTTTACTCCATCTTTCTGGGTTCATTAGTGTAATTCTAATTTTGATTTGAAGTGTGGTTGATTTAAAGTTCCTGTTTGAGCTCCCTGCTCAGCCAGGCTTTAGCTAAACGGAAATCTCTTCGCACAGTTGGAACAGATACATTCAGTATTTCTGCAATCTCTTCGTGATTTAGTCCCACAAAAAACCAGTGCTCAATTATTTTAGATTGCCTTTCGTTTAGCTGTTCTAATTTCTTTAGCGCTTCGTCTAATGCAATCAACTCTTCCGGTCTTGACTCGCGTTTCATTTTATCATCAACAAAGGTTGCCAGCGGTTCATTACCTCCGCGTTTCTGTGCAAGACGTGCATTTGCATAGTTAATCAAAATTCTTCTCATTGCTTGCGAGGCTATTCCGAAAAAATGTGCGCGGTTTTGCCAAGTAATTTTATCCTGATTAACAAGTTTCATGTATGCTTCGTGTACAAGTGCAGTTGCATTTAAAGTATGATTTCTTCTCTCACCTCGAAGATGCATGTGCGCAAGTTGATGCATCTCTTTGTAGACCATCGGCATTAATACATTTACAACATTTGCATCGCCACTGCTCAGATCGGATAGAAGCTGCGTTACCTCTTTTGAGTTACTTTCCATAGTTCAAAAACTTTCTAAAAAAGCAAAAATCCACTAATTCTGCAAAAAAATTTTTCTGAAATCCATTATCACTTTCAGTAAAGTTTCCTGCGTTTAATAATAGAAGCAAAAACAATTCTTAATTCGGAAAAGACAAAAAAGCAGATAATTGAATTCAGTAGAAAGCAAAGTAGTAAATCAAGTTAATTATTACAAATCAACCATTTTAGAGGAAATATTATGAACGGAGTTAACTATAAACTAAAAACAAAGGAGTACAAAATGAGAAACTTTATTAAACTTTCTTTTACAATGCTGCTTGCATTGCTATTATTTACTGGTTGCAGTAATGAGGATAATCCCCTCGATTCAACCGATCCTGGAAATGGAGGAAATCAGGTAATAATAAAAACGCCTAAGTATATGGAACTTACAAAAATTATTCTTACACGATTCCCTGTAAACAAATCCAATGGTGATAAATGGGACTACCACGTTTTTCCATCTTCACCAACACGCCGACCTGATATTTATGTGGATTTAAGTAAATCAGGTAGCTCTTCACACGTATTTCGCTCTGATATAAGAGAGGATGCAATTTTTGAAACGGCATATGATAATTTTGTCTTCACAAAGCCGGTTTCCTCGAATGATGGCAGCTTACCTTACAGGGTGCCGGTTAACCAAACTTACAAAATAGATGTTTGGGATGATGATGGTTTAACTGCCGATGATTGGATGGGTAGTGTTAGTGTCAATGCTGCGGGGTACTACAACGATGATAATGCGACCAACATTTACAAAACACTAAAAAGTGGTGAGATAACAATTAAAATTGAAGGTAGGTGGATTTATTAATATTTAGTGAACCTATGAAGAGCACTTTCTGAACTAGGGAAGTGCTTTTCTTATGATTCATTTAGGAGTGAGGTTAAAATTTACTTTTTAACATAAAACTCGCCACGTGTGTACGCACGGTGAATTATGGATTTTTTTCTTCCTGTTTTTACGTAGCCGTTGGCAGACATTAATAATCCAACCATTGCACCGATAAACTGCTTTACCCTGGGTGTAAACTTAAAAGTTTTTCTTTTCTTTGCTTCGTTATAGCAAAGCTCTGCAACGCTTGTAACTGCCGGCATTCCGTACTCGGTTAAAATCATTGCTTGAATAAAGGTTTCGGGTTTCATAACAATATCAAAAAGAAATTTGCCCTCACCTTTTGCCAATCCGGCAAACTGGGGGTAGCGTGCTGTAAATTCTTTCATTTCAGGTATGTAAATTTCTTTAGTAAACATTTTGATTTTCATTTTACACCTGCATGTTTATCAATTTCATTTTCAGCACCTACAAAATATGCAACTGATAGAAACTAAACAACAATTGTTTTATACTAATGTTTTAAAAGTGGGTTTTAGAGGCTAGACTTCTCAGGGGCTGCGACTATCCTAAATAATCTTTTAGCTTATCACTTCTTTTTGATGTTCGTAATTTTCTTAAAGCCTTCTCTTTTATCTGCCGTATCCTTTCGCGGGTAAGATTAAATTTATCTCCAATTTCTTCTAATGTTGCTTTTTGTCCTGTTCCAATTCCAAATGAAAGCCTTATTACTTCAGCTTCTCGTTCATCCAGTGTAGAAAGAACGCGTAATACTTCATTTTTAAGAGAATCATTCATTAACTCTTTATCAGGTAATTTCTGTTCTTCGCTATAAAGTACATCCATTAAAGTTTTTTTGTTTTCATCACCAGTTTTTAAAGGTGCATCAACCGAAACCTGCCGCCCTGAGATTTGAAGTGTGTAAGCAACTTCATCTATTGAAACATCTAAAATGTTGGCGAGCTCTTCATTTGTAGGTTTTCTCTCGTATTCCTGTTCAAGACTTCTATACGCTTTGCTGAGCTTTGTTAAATTGCCCACACGATTAAGCGGAAGACGTACAACCCTTGATTGATCTGCAATGGCGGACATTATTCCCTGCCTTATCCACCATACAGCATAGGAAATAAATTTAAACCCTCTCGTTTCATCAAAGCGTTGTGCAGCTTTTACCAAACCAATATTGCCTTCGTTTATTAAATCGCCAAGAGAAAGCCCCTGGTTTTGAAACATTTTTGCAACAGAAACTACAAATCTTAAATTCGCTTTTACGAGTTTGTCCTGAGCACGCAGATCACCGTTTTTGATTTTAATTGCTAACTCTATCTCTTCACCCGGTGTTAATAGTTCAATCTTTCCAATTTCCTGAAAATATTGATCTAGAGATTTATTCTCGCGGTTTGTTAGCTGTCGTGTAATTTTCAAATTAAATTGTCTCAGCTTAGAATGTTTATATAAAGTAGTTTTACAGAAGAATTTTTTAACGGAAAGAAATAAATGACATCGTCAAAATTCTATACTGTGCAATATACCGAATTAAGGACATTCAAGGAAGTATTAAAAACGTCACTCAACAGTAGATGCAATTCTTGATTTCTTACAGATAATTTGGCTTGTAACCGCAGCCTAAGTACTCTATCTTTGCAATGTCCCTCAGAATAAAATTAAGATAAGAGAAAACTTCTCAAAGTACCCTTCTTTTAATTCTAAATTTTTAAAGAGACAAAAAGCCGGTTTGAAATATACACTACCGTTATCATTATACAAATTATTTAAAGCTGGTCTATTATTACTATTCAATTAAAGGAGATAAAAATGAATATTTATGTAGGTAATCTGGCGCACGATGTAAAAGATGAAGAGCTGCAGACACTTTTTTCAAAACATGGTAGAGTAAGCAGCGTAAAAATTATACGTGATATGTTCAGTCAAACATCCAAAGGCTTTGGATTTGTTGAAATGCCCGGAAAAGCAGAAGCCGAAAAAGCATTAAAAGAACTTAATACGTTCGAGCTCAACGGAAAAAAACTTATTGTAAATGAAGCGAGACCACAAAGGGATAGAAGAGGCGGGGGACGAAGAAGATAACTTCAAACCTTTCATTTTAGTAGCTGCGGTAAAGCTGCAGCTATTTAATTATATTAATGATGCAATTAATTTTATAAGGAGTAAGCAATGAAAATATTTGTTGGAAACTTATCGCCAGAAGTTAATGAAGAGGAGCTTACTAGTCTTTTCTCAGAACATGGAAGTGTTAGTAATGTAAAAATTGTTCGGGATGGTTCAAGTCAAATGTCCCGCGGGTTTGGATTTGTTGAAATGGTCCGGAAGGTTGAAGCAAAAAAAGCTTTGAAAACATTAAATGAATTTGAATTCAAGGGGAAAAATCTTATCGTAAACGAGGCAAAACCCGGGCGTGATAGAAAAAGTGCCGGCGGCAAAAATAAGAGCTATAGCAAAAGAAGGTAATGGGTATTATTTAAATTGATTAGAAGTATTTAATCAGCAGTAAAAAGATAACCTGCACCCCGTACACTTTTTATGTAAATGGGTTTTGCTGGATCAGGCTCAAAATATTTACGAAGACGTGCAATAAAAATATCCACTGTTCGCGTTTCTACTTCGGGATTGAGATGCCAAACATTTTCAAGCAGTTCTTTTCTTGTTACAATCACTCCCTTTCGCTCAATAAGATATTTTAGAATCATTGCTTCATGTGGAGTCAGTCTTAATTCTTCTCTGCTATTTCTGCAGTTCAAGTTTTCAAAGTTTATTTCATTGTCCCCAAATTTATGCAGCGGTTGCTGATTTGAAGCATTTTTGTACCAGCTTTTCCTTTTAAGCATTCCTTTTACACGCAGAAGAAGCTCCCACAGGTGAAAAGGTTTTGTTAAATAATCATCTGCGCCTTTCTCCAGTCCTTGAACTTTATCTGCTGATTCTGTTTTAGCTGTCAACATAAGTATCGGCATCTGTGGATCAGTTTTACGTACTGTTTCCGCTACTTCGAATCCATTTATGTACGGAAGCATTATATCAAGAATTATCAAATCAAATTTTTTGGAATTAAAAAATTCAATTGCTTCTTTTCCGTTTTTAGCCCAGGTAACAATATAACCTTCTTCGGTTAAATTATATTCCAATCCAACTGCGAGGGTTTCTTCATCTTCAACTAATAAAATTCTGCTACTTTTAAAATCATCTGCCATTAGTTATTTCTTGTTTCTTATTCAAAAACCCTTTAAAGAATCTCTTTTTAGAATGGTGATAAACGGGCATTTCAATTTTGAATATTGTTCCAATCTTTCCGCTATCACTTGTAACAGAAATATTTCCACCATGTGCCTTAACAATTTCTTTCACACGGTAGAGACCCAAGCCAGTTCCTTTAACATTAGGAATATCCCTATTGTAAATTCTGTAAAACTTATTGAATATTTTTTTATGTTCTTTTGCACTAATACCAATGCCATTATCAGAAAACTCCACTGTAAATTTGTTTGCATTGCAGCTAAGATTTACTTCTACTATTAAATTTGCGATAGAATATTTTACTGCATTGTCTATCAGGTTATCAAAAATTATTTTAAGTGAATCTTTGCCTGCCAGAATTTCGCATGGTGCATCTCCGTTTATGGAATAGCTTTCTTTTTTAACACGGAATTTTTCAAAGGATTCTTCCAGCAATCCTTTTACAATATCTCCCGAACGATATATTTGATAATCGTGCATTTGTTTATTCTTTTCTTGCGCAGAGATTTCAAGTATGGAATTGATTAAGCTCTGCAAGCGATCCGTATCTTTAACAATCATACTAATAAATTCTTTTTGCTTTTCTGCAGGAACATTTCTCTGTCTTAAAGTTTCAAGATACAATTGGATTGATGAGAGTGGCGATTTAAGTTCATGCGTTACATTGCTGATAAAATTATCGTATAGTTGAGTTATTCTAAGTTGGACGTTTAAATGTCTGAAAATAAGTGCGGTAATAAATGAAAGTCCAACTAATAATATTAAACCAAGTATAAACGGAATAGCATTTTGAACATCGTAAACTAACTGTGGGGAAACTTGATCGCCCACTTTTTCAAATATTATGTAGTTAGATACATACCAGTAAATCCATAAACCCAACAGAGACAGCCAGACAAGCTGAGCAATAACAAAAATGAGGATGTGATAAAAAAGAGATTGTTTGCCTCTCATATTTGTATTTCTTTCCGTCCCTCAATTATTATTATATCCAAAGTAAATATCCTTTAATAAGTACAGAAGTTCAAACCTGTACTCCAAGCTTTTACACTTATTTTACAAAATTATTTCTGAAATTTTTGCATAATTGAAGAGTAATAAATTTAGAATTCATCGGAGAAATAATTGAAGATACTACTTGTCTATCCTGAAACTCCCTCTTCATTCTGGAGTTTTAAAGACGCATTGAAATTTGTTGCTAAAAAAGTTGCCGAGCCACCGCTTGGATTAATTACAGTTGCAGCAATGCTTCCGAGGAATTGGGAATTGAAACTGATTGATATGAATGTTACCAAGCTGGATGACAAGCATCTGATTTGGGCTGATTTGGTTTTCTTGAGTGGAATGAACATTCAGATAAATTCATTTAAAGATGTAATAAGAAGATGCAACGCGCTTAAGGTTAAAGTAGTTGCCGGAGGTCCGCTTGCTACAACACAGCATAAAGATTTTCTCGGAGTAGATTATTTTATTTTAAATGAAGCCGAAATTACTCTGCCCTTGTTTTTAGAAGATCTGAAAAAGGGAAATCCAAAACATATTTATTCAACGGATGAATTTCCTGAAATTTCAAACTCACCAATTCCAATGTGGGAGCTTCTTGATATTAAAAAGTACGCTTCGCTTTCACTTCAGTATTCAAGAGGCTGCCCGTACGATTGTGACTTTTGCAGCATAACTATGCTAAATGGAAGGAAACCAAGAACTAAAGGCAGCGAGCAGTTTATTAGAGAACTTGAAAGAATTTACGAGCTCGGATGGCGAGGTCCTGTTTCAGTTGTCGATGATAATTTTATTGGGAATAAAAGAAAATTAAAAAACGAATTTCTTCCAGAGCTGATTGAGTGGTCAAAGAAAAAAAATTATCCTTTCAACTTCATTACCGAAGTCACCATAAATCTTGCAGATGATGATGAGCTTATGGAACTGATGATTGCGGCGGGTTTCAACAGTATTTTTATTGGAATTGAAACACCAAACTCTGAATGCCTTGAGGAGTGCGGCAAATCGCAGAATTTAAAACTTAATATGGTTTCTGCTGTACAAAAACTTCAGCAATGTGGATTTATTGTTTCGGGCGGATTTATAGTTGGCTTCGATAACGATTCACCTTCCATTTTTCAGGATCAAATTGACTTTATACAGAAGAGTGGAATTGTATCGGCCATGGTTGGTTTGTTAAATGCCCCGTGTGGAACAAAACTCTTTAAAAGAATGCAAGCGGAAAACAGGATGCTGGATGTATTTGCTGGGAACAACATGGACGGTACAATGAATTTTATTCCAAAGATGCAATACAAAGATTTGATGTCTGGATATTCCAAAATTGTTAAAACTATTTATTCACAAAAAGAATATTACAATCGTACAAAACATTTTCTATCAAACTACAAACAACCGCTGTGGAGTAAGAATAAAATAAAGGCAAAAGAAATAAGAGCATTTATGATGCTGCTGTGGCTGCTAGGTACTTTGGAAAAGGGCAAAAAATATTTTTGGAAATTACTTGCCTTCAGTTTATTCAAGCATCCAAACAAATTCCCACTTGCAATGACAATGGCTGTTTATGGTTATCATTTCAGGAGAGTTGCAGCACGAATTTAAGTTTTCATTTTATTTTTAATTTTTATTTGAACCAGCAAAACACCTAATGCAGCTATCAACATTCCAATTCCTTCTTGTAAAGTTATTACTTCGCCTAAAAACACCCATGCAAGTATTGCAATTTGAATGAGCATTGTTCCATTTATAATGCTCGATTCCATTGCAGAAAGTGTTCGTAAAGTAAAATTCCAGATCACAAAAGCAAGTGCGGTGTTAATTACAGCAAGCCACAAGAGATACAATATATTTTGCATGCTGATTGATGGCAAGCCCTGAATTACAACTCCTCCAATAAATAAAATTAGGGAACCTATACCCATGCTAACTATTGTAACAACAACAGGATTTATTTTCGCTTCACGGTTAATGCTTCTGCCTAAAACTGAAGATCCAGAATTTGCAAATACACCAATTGTCATAACAATTAAACCTATCTCCTGGTTTTCACTTAAAACAATTGGTAAAAAGTAGATTACGATTCCTGCTATAAAAAGCAACACACCGCCCCACTGGCGAATTGTAGGATATTCTTTTATCAAAAAGATTGCCAATACTGCAACAACAAGCGGTGTGAAGTTTAGCCACAAACTAACAGTAACAGCAGGCAGGTATAGCAATCCGGTAAACATTGCACCTTGCGTGAAAGCGATGAAAAGCAAACCATAAATAAATAGTTTTATCCAATCGCTTCTATTCAAAATTTTAATTTCGACTCTGTTTGCTTTTGTAAACGCAAGCGGCAAAAGGCATATAAATGCTATGGAATATCTTAAGCCGGCATAGGTAAGAGGAGGAATTTCAGAAAGACCAATTTTTATTATCACAAACGAAGTGGACCAAAGAAAGGTCACAAAAAGTGCGAGTAGAATGGCTTTAAAGTGTGAATGATTTTTCACATTATAAATATAAAAATAAAGTGTGTAGTGCTTCTTTAGTTTATTTATTTAGAGTATTTGCCATAAATGATTTTACTTTTCTATAAACAATCTCGCTGTCAATTCCCCCCTCTCCACCAAAATCACATATGTGAGGATCACCAGGGCATTTTTTAGAGCAGTAATTTTCTTCAGGAAGAATTACTTCCGATTCATTCCCAAGCGGACCCCAAAGTTTGGGTGAACAAGCTGTCAAGGGACAAAACATAGATATTGTCGGCACTTTTAATGCGGCACAAATATGCATTGGACCGGTACTTGCAGAAACTAAAACATTTAGTGCATTAAAATTTATTATTGAATCTCTAAGTGATAAACCAATATTAGGATATGAAGCATTGTTAATATTTTTTGCAGAATTAGGTGGTTCATTATCGGTGATTAAAACTTTATAATTATTTTCATTTGCCAGCAATTGAATCAGGTTTTTATATTCATGCAAATTTAGATTTGGTGAAGATTTGCCGCTCGTTATATTAATCCCAACTAGTATCTCACCATTCGGTGTAAGTTTCTTTTTTATTTCATCACTCTTCAATATTTCTTCATGGGATAAATGAATTTCAGGTATGATTGATTTTGGTCCTATTCCAATTTTTCTAACCATATCCAGGCAATAGTCTGCTTCGTGTCGTAAAGGGATGTATTTTTTTCGATCAACAAATTTTGAAAATGTTAAAAACTGGTAAAGCTTGTGCCCTACACCTATTCTGGTTCTAATTCCACTGAAGAATAATATCCAGTTTAATCTTTCATTTGGTAGAAGCATAAAAGCGTAAGTTAATTTTAATCTCCGCAGTGTTTTTACAAGCTGCCAAAAATTAATCTTGCCATTTTTATCCTCATTGAATATAATTATTTCATCAATATGTGGATTGTTTAGATAAATATCCTTTGTGTATTTCTTTACTAACACAGCAACAAAACTATCCGAATAGGCTTTTTTTATTTCACGTGGCAAGGGAGTTGAAAGAACAACATCGCCTATGCGGTCAATTCGTGCTATTAATATTCTTAACTGTTTTCTTTTATTCATAATGCCTGATACTTACCCAAATTTCAGACAAGCTTCTTTTTAGTTTTTTACACATAAAAATTGTAAGGTTATTCTCATATGGCATAGCGTATCTAGTTTTGTGAACAAAAACTGAATCTACTTTAATAAAAGAATCGAGATGGTCCTCAAGTCTACCCCCAATAATGATTATATTTTTTACTTCTTTAGTCGTATCAACCCAAAACCAAAAATTGTTATGAGATGAAATAGCATTTGGCAAATCGTATTTTGTACTAAAATACTCCATTGCACCGGCTTGTCCATAGTTTCTTCCATAAACAAATGTAAAAGGTTTTTCATTTTCCGGAATTTGTTGATAAACAAATGAAACGTTTTTAGCCATATCTTCCCATCCATGCATATCTGCATAAAACTGTGGAAGCTCGGCTAACTCTTTGCTTTCTGCGGTAGTTGGACCAAATCCCAGAGTAGAGGCATAGTTGATATATTCTTTTACAGGAAGAATTGGCAACGCAAGTGGGGTGAGCACTATTCCCAAAATAATGAGAGGAATGATAACTAAATGTTTTAGCCATTGCCAATATTTTATCTGATTTATTTTTTCCAGAGCTATTCCTCCTGCGGCAAATAAAACGGTAAATGCTGGTGCGAGATATTCAGATTTGCTTTTTCCGCTGATAAAAAGAATTAAGAAAGTTGCGATAAATATTATGCCTAAGATTCTGAACTGTTTTCCATCTTTGCTTATAAATAAAAAGAAAAGTCCTGATAACCAGATCAAAGCTGCAGCTGGATTCATTATTGGCAAAATTCCACTTACAAAATCCCATCTTGTAATTCCTGCATATTTATACATTTGTGCATTTTGAATAAATTCAACGTGTGCCCAATTATGTGCTGCATTCCAGATTATAAAAGGAAGGAATAGACTAAAAGCGATTCCTGCAACCATCCAAGGTTTACTGGTTGCAAGAAGTCTTCTTTTATCTGTTAATAGTAATGCTGCAAAAAATCCAAAGCCAAACCAGAGAAAACTTACTTTATTCAACAGTCCAATACCCAATATCACTCCAAACCAAATCCATAAGCTCTTTTTATCTTGCTGTATAATTCGAAGAATAAAATAAAAAGCTAATGCCCAAAGAAAGATGTCGAATGAATTCATTGAGTAAAAAGTGTTCATCCCAAAATAAATTGGTGCAAGAATTACAGCAAGAGAAGCTATAAGAATAGCCAGCTTTCCACCGCCCATTTGTTTTACCATCAAACCGGTTACGAAAACTGTAGCAGCTCCCAAAATCGCAGGTAGTAATCTAATTGCAACAACAGAATCTCCGATTATAAAACGAATCAATCCAAGAATCCAAATTGAAAATGGCGGTTGATCAACATACCCGAAATCAGGTCTGGTTGCACAGGAGAGATAATAAAGTTCATCGCGGAAAATACCATAACCGGCAAATGCATTTGTGTAGAGATGAATCAGCAGTTTTATTATGGAAAAAATTAAAATTAAGACAAGAGTGCTGCGTTCTATTGTGAATCTGTTTTTGTTATCCATCAATCAGCCTTGCTCTTCACTAAGATTTATGATGATTTTCAATCTTGTCGTATGTTCCGCCAAAAACTATATCGCGAATATTATCACTGTCTAAAAATGTATGCGGAAATCCTAAATCTATTTTGCTTGCTTCGTTCAATTTAATTATTTGCTCTTCATTTAAAGTTAATTTTAAACAACCGAGATTATCTTTTAACTGCATTTCGGTTTTTGCGCCGATAATTGGAATGATAACTCCCGGCTGTTGTCTTACCCAATTTATTGCAACTTGCGAGGGTGTACACCCGATTTCATCAGCAACTTTAATCACGACTTCAGCAATTTTTAAATTATTTTCATTTATTGATTTATAAACCTGTGCCCTGCCTTCTTCATCTTTATTCCTGTTATATTTTCCAGAAAGAATTCCTCCACCGATTACAGCCCAGGGAGTTACAGCTATATCAAACTTGCGTGCCATTGGCATGAGCTCTCTTTCCACCGAACGATCAATTAAGCTGTATTTTATTTGAAGACCAACAAACTGTGTCCAACCTCTCAGCTCTGCAATTGTATTCATTCGCGAAACTATCCATGAAGGTGTGTCAGAAATTCCGATGTATAATATTTTGCCAGCACGAATCATATCATCCAGTGCTCGCAAGACTTCTTCTTCGGGAGTAGTAAAATCCCAGGCATGAACCCAATATAGATCAATGTAATCAGTTTTTAATCTTTTTAAACTTGCATCAAGTGCCTGCATCATATTTTTACGATGATTGCCACTAAAATTCGGATCATCTCTACGAGTAAATAGAGTATACTTTGTAGCAACTACAAAATGTTCTCTATCAGTAGAAATGAAATCGCCCACAAATTTTTCCGAAGTACCTTCCGTGTAACGGTTTGCAGTATCAATAAAGTTTCCACCTTCTTTAGCAAAAAAATCAAATACCTTTTTGCTTTCATTTTTATCTGCACCCCAGCCCCATTCTTCACCGAAAGTCATTGTTCCAAGTGCAAGTTCTGAAACACGCAAGCCGCTTTTACCTAGAAGTTTGTAATTCATCATAAACTCCTCTTCATTTTTTAAAATAGCTTTCATTAAAATAATTAAACTTTAATACGATTGTAAATTCTTGCGTTTAAAGAGGATATTTGTGGAACTTGGAATACATTTTAATTAAGTTTAAATGGATTATTAAACAATTGGATTTTAAATAAAAGTGCCAAATAGGAAAATGACACTAATCATTATCAGCATATTGTTTTCGATAATAAACTGTGTACCGCAGGATGACAAATACGAGAGCCTTCGTAAAAATATGGTTGAGCAGCAAATTGAAAACAGGGGAATAACTAATCAACCAACACTCGATGCAATGAAGAAAGTGCCACGGCACAAATTTGTTCCACCTAACTCAATTGAACGAGCTTACAACGACAGACCTCTACCAATAGGATACGGGCAAACGATATCCCAACCATACATTGTTGCTTATATGACAGCAGCTATAAATCTTAAATCCGGACAAAAGGTATTAGAAATTGGCACAGGCTCAGGATATCAGGCAGCAGTGCTTTCTGAAATTGTAGATGAAGTTTATACAATTGAAATAATAACCGAGCTTTATAATTCTTCAAATAAAAGACTGGATAAACTTAAATGCGAAAATGTTTTTTGCAGAAATTCCGATGGTTATTTCGGCTGGGAAGAATTTGCACCGTTTGATGCAATTGTTGTTACTGCTGCAGCCGAATATATTCCCCCATCATTAATTAAGCAGTTAAAAGATGGCGGAAAAATGATAATTCCCGTCGGTTCACCGTACTTAACACAAATGCTTGTGCTGGTTGAAAAGAAAGGCGAAGAAATTTTTACAACAAGCTTGCTGCCCGTACGCTTTGTTCCTTTTACGAGGGGGAATTGAAAAAAAGTGAAATACATCCCGTTAAGCTTTCATTTTCCGTTGCTCTGCTTTCTGTTTCATTGATTGCATACCAGATTGTATTAATACAAATTCTTTCAATTGTTCAGTGGTATCATTTTGCTTACATGATTATATCTGTTGCCATGCTTGGCTTCGGCGCAGCGGGAACTGCTCTGTCACTATTTAAAAAGAAGCTTTTGGAAAATAGTGAAATTGTTCTTCCGGTTTTAATTGTTGTTTCATCTCTTTTAATGGCAGTTTCAGTTAGTCTTTCACAAACAGAAGTTTTTTATTTTGATTCGTATAAACTTTTTGCGGATTTAAATCATCTCTGGAAACTTGCTGCAACTTATTTATTTTTTTTGCTTCCATTCTTTGTCGGTGCCCTGGCAATCGGTCTGGTTTTTGTAAAAAACGTCGAAAGCGTTGGGGTATTCTATTTTGCAAATATGGTTGGTTCGGGTATTGGGGGAATTGCTGTAGTATTTATGATGTGGTTTTTCCTCCCGGAAAAACTTCCGGCAGTTTTAGCTACAATAACATTCTTTTCAGGAATACTTGTTGTTCCAAAACAGATTCGTTCAAGCTTTACAATAATTATTACACTTGCAGTTGCTGCGCTAACTTTTATTTATATAAACTCTCCAAAACTGAATTTCTCAGAATATAAAAGCTTATCGAAGGCACTTAATTTACCTGAAACAGAAGTTATCAAAAGCGAAAGCAGTCCGTATGGTTTGCTGCAAATTTTATCATCAGGCCACATACGTTTTGCCCCCGGTTTAAGCATAACTTATCCAAATCAAATTCTTGCAAGTAACGCAGCATTTAATAATGGCAATTGGCTTGGCACATTATCTTCTACTACAATGGATTCTTTATCATATTTTAAATATTCAACTGAGTATCTTCCGTACGTTATTAGCCAAAGAAAAAATGTTTTAGTGCTGGATGCAGGAACAGGACGACATGTCAAACAAGCTCTACTTCAATCTGCTGAATCAATTACTGCCGTTGAACCTAACAAAGCACTAATCGAATTATTAACTAAAGAATACTCTAATAAAGTTGATTCGATTTACAACAAATCCACAGTAAAAATTAAAAACGTTTATCCTCGAACTTATCTTTTATCAAGCCACTCAAAATATGATCTAATAATTCTTCCAATAATAGATGCATTCGGTGGAACTAGCGGAATGTATGCTTTGCAAGAGCAATATCTACTAACAGAAAATGCTTTTAATGAGATGTTTTCCAAACTGAATGGCAATGGTGTTATTTGTTTTAGCACATGGATTGACTATCCATATAAAAACTCTTTAAAGATTCTATCAACAGTTGTAGAAATGCTAAATAAAAGAGAATTAGAAAATGCTGAACAACATATTGCATCAATTAAAAACTGGAACACAATTACGTTCATGGTAAAGCAAAAAACCTTTACAGAAAATGAAATTGAAAGCATCAGAATATTCTGCAAAGAAATGAAATTCGATCCTTTGATTCTTCCAAATTTAAAGACAAACGAAGCCGATTATTACAACAAGTTGCAGGACAAATCAATTTATTCGATGATTAATCAAATACTTCATTCACAGGAAGAACGGGAAAAACTATATTCAGATTATCAATTCAATATTAAACCTGCAACCGATGATAAACCGTACTTCTCACAATTTTTACAATGGAAAAGCATTCGACAGCTTGCTGAAATTTTTGGTAATAAAACAGTTGCATTTTTTGAAGTCGGATTTATTCTACTATATATAACTTTTTTTCAAATTATAATTATTGCTGTTGTACTTCTTATAGTTCCTCTTTTCAAAATTGGCTTTAAAGGCAATAAAAAATTGCGCACACTACTTTACTTCAGCGGTTTAGGTCTGGGTTACATGTTCATTGAAATTATTTTAATTCAAAGGTTTACGCTTTACTTCGGTAATATGATCTATGCGGCGGCGGCTGTTGTAAGTCTTATGTTAATTTCATCGGGATTCGGAAGTTTGATCTCGCAAAAAATTAAAGCAAAACCAAACAGAATAATTGTGATTGTATTTTTGATTATTATCCCATTGATATTTTATGCGATATTTCTTTCCCAATTTCTTAAACTAACAATCATATTTAGTTTACCTGTAAAAATAATATTTACAACATTGTTAGTAGCACCTCCTGCGTTTTTAATGGGCATGCCTTTTCCAATTGGTTTACGAAGGCTCACTGCAGAAAGTCACTCATCCGAAGGCGGGCAGATTCCCTGGGCTTGGGGAATAAATGGATTGTTTTCTGTTTTAGGTGCTGTTATAGCTATAATTATAGCTGTCGACTTGGGTTTTGTTTGGGTAATGATATTTGCAATAGGAAGTTATTTGATTGTATTAATTTCTAACCTCACATATAAGTGAGCTTTTCAGAATCAGTCTTCTTGATGATACAGAATTTGTTCATTAGATTTTTAGTATTAATTAAAATAAATACGAATACAGTTTTTAATGAAAAAGGATAGTGCAAAAAGTAGGCATATCGAAAAATTAACACGTTTGGATGTTGATGGTAAGTTAAGAAAAAAAATACTGCGGTTTTGTAGATTGAAAGCGGGTGATATCTGGATAGATCCCAATGGCAAACATAAAGTAGGTGTGCTCGATGCAACGAATAGTGATGACACAAAAAAAATATTTAAGAACCACAAAGCACAGCTTGTTATAAATGATCCACCGTACAATGTTGTTGTCGGAAACAACAACACACAAAATCTTTCAAAGGTAGATGTAGGCAAATATATCGAGTTTTCAAAAAAGTGGGTATCAAACGTCCTATCGATACTTGATGAAAATGCGGCACTATATATTTGGATTGGGGCAGATCAGAATGATGGTTTCCAACCGCTGCCTGAATTTATGATTATGATGAGAGGATTTGAGGTGCTGAAAACACGCAGCTTCATAACAATGCGAAATCAGCGAGGCTACGGAACGCAAAAAAACTGGATGTCAGTCAGACAGGAACTTCTGTACTATACAAAAGGCAGTCCCCCTTTCAAAGTGGTTTACACAGAAATTCCAAAAATTCTTGGCGGTTACTACAAAGAAGTGAATGGTGAATTGACAGATAATTTTAAAAGAAGCAAATCTGAATTCATCAGACCGGGAAACGTATGGGTGGATGTGCAACAGGTTTTTTACAGGATGGAAGAGAACGTAGCCGGTACTTATGCACAAAAACCTTTAAAGGCCGTTCAAAGAATAATTGAGGCAAGTAGTAAAGAAAATGATTTGGTTGCAGATTTTTTCTGTCACAGCGGGGTTACATTGTTGGCTTCGGAGCAGCTTGAAAGGAAATGTTATACAATGGAAATTGATCCAGTGTTTGCTGAACTTGCTATCAGAAGACTAGAGCATTACCGCAAAACAGGAAAAACCGGTTGGCAGTGGAATAATCCTTTTCCTGAATTAAATTGAATGAAAAATATCTGGTGACAAACGACGAATTTATAAATTGAGTTACTCCAATGTTACCTCTCTATCTGGAAAAATTAACTTTAACCGAACTTCAGCAAAAAGCAGAAGCTCTTCATCAATTCCTAATTGAATGTAAAATCTGTCCTAATGAATGTATGGCAAGAAGAGAGGAGGGTGAAAAGGGCGAATGCCATTCAACAGATGAAGTAATAATTTCAAGCATTGGTCCGCATTTTGGAGAAGAGCCACCGTTAGTTGGTTCGCATGGTTCGGGAATAATCTTTTTTACAAATTGTAATCTCTCCTGCGAGTTCTGCCAGAACTATGACATAAGTCATTTAGGTATGGGAGAAAAAGCCTCAACAACTGAATTGGCAAAAGTAATGCTTCATCTTCAGCAGAGGGGATGTCACAATATTAATTTAGTAACTCCAACGCATTTCACCCCACAGATTGTTGATGCACTTATTCTTGCAATAGAAAAGGGATTAGAGCTTCCGATTATTTACAACTGCGGTGGGTATGAATCTTTAGAAACTTTGAAGCTTCTAGATGACATAGTTGATATTTACATGCCTGATATTAAATATTCAATTAATGAAAATGCTCTTAAATACTCCGGTGTGCAGAACTATTGGGAAAAAGTTAAACTTGCAATTAAAGAGATGCACAGGCAGGCTGGTGACTTAATAATAAGCAAAAGAGGGATTGCACAAAGAGGCTTGCTTGTCCGCCATCTTGTTCTGCCAAATGATGTCGCGGGATCAAAAACAGTGGTTGATTTTATTGCAGATGATATTTCAATCAACACATACTTAAACATAATGGATCAATATCGCCCTGCGTACAATGCAAACAAATATGAAAAACTTAATCGAAGAATAACTCCGTCCGAATACAAGGAAGTTGTTGATTATGCATTCAGTAAGGGATTGAAAAGAGGTTTTGAAGATATCTGACAAATTTCTTCAATTGAACTTTCCTCAATTAAAGAGTAGCTTTATTTACTTAATTGATAATTGGATACATTATATGAAAACATTTCTTTCTTTCTTTGCGGTAATTTTTATTGTAATCGTTTTTAGTTCCTGTAAAACTGAAACTCAGGAAGAAAAAGGCTCACCTGAATACATAGCAGAAGTTGAGGAGTGGCATCAAAAAAGAATTGAAAGACTTAAAGATGAAAACGGATGGGTAACACTCATTGGGCTTTACTGGCTGGAACGAGGAAAAAACTCTTTTGGATCAAATAAAGAAAACGATATAGTTTTTCCTGAAAATGCACCGGACAAAATAGGCTCAATAAACTTACAAGACACATCAATTACTCTTAATGTAAATGATAATATACAAGTAACAGATAACGGTGAGCTTGTAAAGGAAATAGTTTTACAGCACGATCTTACAGGTGATCCGACAGTTTTGGATTTAGGTTCTCTTCGCTGGTATGTAATTAAACGCGGAGAAAAAATTGGAATAAGACTGCGTGATACAGAAGCAAAACTTCGAAAAGAGTTAGAGGGAATAGAGAGATTTCCTATAAACGATGATTGGCGACTCCAAGCAAAATTTGAATCTTATGATCCACCTAAAACAATTTCGCTGCCAACACAGCTTGGAACCGTTGTAGAAGAAAAATCTCCCGGTGCTGCTGTGTTCACGGTTGAGGGCAAAGAGTACCGGTTTGATGCTATTGATACAGGAAAACGATACTGGTTTATTTTCGCAGATGAGACAAACGGAAAGGAAACTTACGGTGCTGGACGGTATTTATATATGGATAAACCTGATTCACTTGGAAATATGATTATCGATTTTAACTATGCTTACAATCCTCCTTGTGTTTTCACAAAATATGCTACTTGCTCTTTTGCACCAAAACAAAATCATCTTCGTTTAAGAATTACTGCGGGTGAAAAAATGTGGCAAGGACATCTTTGATCAAATAATTAGCTCAATAGAAAATATACTATCAAATCAATTAATGCTGTAAAAATTTTATCTCCATTCTGCTAAAATTATCCCGCTGATTAAAAATGCAACTAAAACATATCCGGAATCAATAAGCCACAGCGCTACTGGTCTTTGTGCAAATAAACTATGAATAAGACTAATTGCAGCTACAAACCCAAACCAGCAAATGAAACCTACAAACATTCCAAAAAGAAACTGCGGTGATGAATTCAGATCAACTCCGTAATCAATAAAAACAGCTAGGACATAGCTTGCAATTAACCAAGCAATAAAGGAAATAAGGTATTCGTTAGTACCAGCACCGCCTTTTATATCTTCTTTGGTTTTGCCCGTTGCTTTTATCCACTGCTTTGCAAATAGTAACGGTGAGTACCACAGAGCGCCTATAAAAAACGATGCAACTGCAGTGACCAAAATTGCAATAAAGTTTACGTGAATTTCATACATTTTTACCTCCTATCTAAAAATGTATTTTTAAGCTATTAATTTTAATAACTACTCATCAAAAACAAATATTAATCCATGTGTTATAACTTCAGGTGGGCCGTCTAGGTGAGTTGAACCATCGAACACCTTTGTTTCAATTTTCAAATCGGGATGGTTTCTATCCTGCATTATTGTAACAAGCTCATCAATCGGATTAAAATATTTTTCTTCGGATGCTTCGCTTCCGACAGAAATAAAAATTTTTGCATTAACATTGCCCAAAGTTGATGTTGCCTGTTCTTCATAATCAAATATTATAAAATTTGCTGGCAGGAGGTACGGACTACCGATAATATATTTGTTAAATACTTCCGGCTGCGTAAAAAGTGAGTAAAGCGCGTACAATCCACCTAAAGAGTAACCAGCAATTGTTCGGTTTGTTGTTATAGTTCTGAAATTGCTATCAATGTAAGGGATCAATTCTTCACTAATAAATTTTTTAAAGTTTTCTGCACCACCTGCATCATTCGTTCTGTAATCCCTGTTACGTTTTTTGCCTGCATCTTTATCCACTGCACCGTAACCAATTCCTATAACTATTAACTCAGGAATGTTGCTCCCGATTTCCAAATAACGTGAAATTGACGCAGCTATGCCATAAGAAATATCACCATCCAAAACATAAAGAACAGGATAGCTTTTCTCTGCAGCATCATAACCATCTGGCAAACTAATATAAATGTGAAATGTATCTTCTACAATTTGAGAGTTAATTAATTTTACTTGTGTATTGTAAAGATTGAAATCATTTTCACTGCTTACATTTTGCTGCGCAGATGCAGACAAACAATAAATTAGAAAGAGTGATGTTATAAATCCTATAAAATACAATTTCATTCTTACTCTCCTGTTTTAACTAAAATTTAATTTTCAACTAAAAACTCTGATACTTCTTTCACACCGTTATTAATATTTTCTTTCCCGATGTTCTTTATATAAAATGAGTAAAGTGCTTCATCCTTAAGTAAATTAGTAACTACCTGTGCAAGGTTTTTTATACTCGGTTCATAAATACCGAGTTGTTTTTCTCTAATGTATTCAATGTTACCCTGCTCCTGTTCCCAGATGTAATCGTTTATAACAGAAACTTTTCCCATATTTAAAATTTCCATAATTGTAGAAGCCCCACACTTAGTAATAACCACATCGCAGATATTTATCAATTCATAAATAAAATCCACATAGCCGTAAACTTTAAGATTCTCAGCATTAAATTTATCTTTAAGCTTGTTAGCAATCTTTAGCAAAGCATTGTTTTTACCGCAGACTATAGCAATTTGTGCATTTAATTTTACTTGTAGTAAAGATTCTAAAATTCTTTTCCCTTTTGGAATCCCATCTCCACCGCCAAGAATTAAAATTACTTTTTTATTAGCATCAAAATCTAATTCTGATTTTACTGCAGCTATTCCTTTACTATTCATCCTTTCTGAAAATTTATTATCGAGCACAAACGGAAAAACAGCCGGAGTGTTATTTGGAAATTTTTTGCATATTCTGTCTTTTAGCCTTTTACTGAAAACAATAAAATTTATACTCCCCCACATAAACCACATCGGGTGCGGTGTAAATGGATCTGTAACAACTGTGTAAACCTGAGTCTTTAAATTATGCTTTCTTAGAATTCTGTAAATCGGCTGAATTAAAAAGAAATGAAAAATTATAATTTTGTCTGGCTTTTCATTTAGAATGGTTTTTTCAAGGTAACGGTTCATGTATCCTGCAACAGAAAATGAGCATATCTTTCCGAAAACAGGGATTTTATTCATTGCATATAAAAATTCAAAAAACCATCTTCCTTTGTATTGAAGTATTCTATAACCGTCTTCAATTATAAAACGTACCCAGCGAGGGGTTTTTTCAAACCCGTAAATTAATTTTGTTATAACTGTTTCCGGGAAATGGTTCTTCATATAATTATGAACAGCTTTGGCAGGAGCTAAATGCCCTCCCCCCGTTTTTAAGTATGCAAGCAGGTATTTGCTTTTTTGCTTCATTTATTTATTATCTCAAAACAGGATGTGCTTCTTTTACTATTTTTCCGTTTTTAATCATTTCTATTATTTTAAATGTACCCAACTTTCTGGCTTTCAAAAATCCATCCCATGCAGATTCAGCAAGTGTTCCCCTACCCAACAAATCATACAACCACTGGTCTGTATAATCAGGATTTTCCTGTCTTATCCCAGCCTGAATTTCGTGCAGCCATTTTCTATTAAACTTTTCCTGCGAACCAATTGCAGGAGACATAATTATCGGTATTCCCAATGCACTGTAAAACGAAAGTTCGCTTGGCTTGGTCCATAAAATATCTGTGTTTCTCAAACTACTGTTAAACAATTTAAAGTAATCTTGCATTGAGTCAGAATAAATAATATTAATGCCCTCACAATCAGGATCAATTTTTTCTTTTACAGATAGAAAATAATCGCGAACTTCTTCTCTGATTCCCGCAACAAGATTTAAGTTCACTTCACCGGTTAATAACTTTTCTTTTAGGCTATTTGTAATTTTTGCCCCTATTTCTGTTTGAGCACCTGCGCCTCCTACAGCGAAAGTTATTGTTAGTTTTCTATTATTATGAAATCTGCAATTCTCTTTTCCTAAAAAATGTTCAACGTTTCTACCATGGCGTGCCCAAAATTTTCCTTTTGGATCAAGGTAAAATAAACGCTGTGCTAAATCTTTTTTTAGTAGCGAAAGACCTTCATCACCCAAAATTTCTTTTGGAAGCGGGAAGCCCGTTAGGTGAATTCTTTCTTCAGGAACACCATAAGCTTTTAACCGTTGTGCAGCTTTTCCGCATGGTGCAAAGTATTCTATCCTGCTTTCCCAAGGCTGTTTTGCAACCCAAACACGGTTTATATCAGCATCACAAATTATGCAGTAAATTTTAGTAAGCCCATTTTTATCAGCAGCGATTGCAGATGCATAAAACGAGGTGACTAATGGGAGGACTTTTGTTGAAATCTTTTCAAGCATTCCTTTGCACAATCCTTTTTCAATTGTAGATTCAAGAAGATTAACCTGGAAAGTTGTATTGGATAGATTGCGCATCGGGTAAAATGATGGAATGTGCATTAATGCATCGAGCATTGAAAATAATGGCGGACCGATTATCGGAATTCCTTTTGCGCGGGAAAATAATTCGTAAGCATTTAAAAGCCGCTTCCATAATTTTTTTTCGGATTTTGAAACAGCTTCAGAAGAACCGACTGTAATTATATCTTCCTCCGCAATATCTTTTAAAGGAGAAACCGCCCTCTGATGACCATACCCCATGTCGGCAGAAACAACCCAGGCTTTGGTGTTTGATTCGTTCATAAGTTTTTAAGTAAGATAAGAATTATTTGCTAAATGAAAGATATGAAATAATCGAATGCTATGCTTTTTTACAGAAGACGATAAATATTAAATTAGACTTAAGATATTGGGAATGCTTATATTTCTTTCAATTAATATTCCCCAAGACTATAATCGTACATTAAAAACTACAAGTTATAATTCAAGTTTATTGGGACTAAAATTTAAAAATCCATACAGCGGTTTGCGAAACATACCAAAAAACATTTGGGTGCTTTCTGCAGCAACTTTAATTAACCGTGCCGGCACAATGGTTTTACCATTTATTGCACTTTACGCAAGACAGGAAATTAAAGTCAGCACAGGCGATGCAGGTCTGGTTTTAGCATTCTATGGAATTGGTGCGTTTATATCTTCTCCTTTTTCGGGAAAGTTAAGTGATAAGCTTGGAAATTTACGATTGATGAAGATTTCTCTTTTCACTTCCGGATTGTTTTTAATTGCTTATTCATTCGTTTCAAGCTTTATTTTGTTTTTGATCCTCAGTTTTTTCTGGGCAGTTCTTAGCGAAGCTTTCCGTCCTGCAAGTTTATCATTTATTTCAAATGAAGTTTCACCGGACAGAAGAAAAACTGCTTTTGCTTTAAACAGGCTTGCAATAAATCTTGGTATGAGCATTGGACCGGTTATTGGGGGATTATTAAGCTCGATAAACTTTTCACTTTTGTTCTATGTTGATGGAATTACTTCAATTGGCGCGGGTATTTTTATTTTGTTTTTTCCCTGGCAGAATCATGAAAAGGATAAAAAACTTATTGATGAAACACACAGCAAATCTATAAAAAAAGAAAGTGTTTTTAGGAATAAAAAATTCATTTACTTTATGCTTGCATTAATTCCTGTGGAAATGGTTTTCTTTCAGCATATTGGTGCGATGCCTTTATTTATTGTAAACGAATTGGGCTTCTCGAATGCAACATTTGGAATATTAATTGCAATTAATACTGTGCTTATAATTTTTATTGAAGTTCCTCTTAATGAATCAATGCGATTTTGGGAGGACTGGAAGTCATTAACTCTCGGTGCTCTGCTTGCCGGGGTTGGATTTGGTATAATGGCTTTTACTGAAACGCTTTCACCAATTATTATTACAATTGTAATATGGACGTTCGGAGAAATGATACTCTTTCCTGCATCCGGAGATTTTGTTGCAAAAATATCCCCCAGAAAACAGCGAGGTGAATATATGGGCTATTTTCAGATGTCATTCAGTTTTGCGTTCATGGTAGGTCCCTGGCTTGGTGCGGAAGTGCTTGAACATTTTGGTTCATTCAATCTTTGGATGGGATGCCTAGCATTTGGATTAATCTCTACATTGATGATGTGGAGGTTGAAAGGTAAATGAGACTGTTTAATTAAAAAATGAGTCTCACATTACATGTGAAACTCACTTAAAATAGTAGAAGTAAAAATCAATGTTTATCCTTTTACTCTTTATTCTCTTCTCTAATTGCTTCTTTTGGTTTTCTTTTTTTAATAATAAGCAAAATAACAGGAACTAAAATAGCTATAATAGCTATCCAGAGTATCAAGTAAAGCCACCATTTTGATGGATATAGTTCGCTTTTCCATTCTTCTATTCCTGCTTCTATTTCGTCTTTGTTCTCTTCCGTTAAAAGACCACCCTCAATCAGATATGGCACCCAGATAGGTTTTATTGATGTAAACCAGGTGCTATCAGCAAAATTTGTGAATGTATTTTCAGAAGCTTCGCTACTCTTTACTCCCAGATTTTTAATCTCATCTTTTATAAATAGATTTACTGACTCAGCAAACTCATCACCAAAATTAAACTCCTTCAAGTTAACGCCATTTAACCTGAATTCATTTCTAATAGATCTCCAAACATTTTGGTCCACTGATTTATGATACCATTCAACAAATAGTGAATCAATTTCTTTAAGTTCTTCAGCTTTTTTACTTTTTTCAGCATAAACATCTACCAGTCTTGGTCCAATAACTTGCCACATTTTTGCAAATTGCTCCTGCTGCTCTTGAACCGTTTGGATATCTACAGGATTAAGTGATGTGGCTTCTAAAAATCTCATATTATCTCTCATTGAGATTTTTATATTTTCCAAAACATCATCTTTTTTTTCTAAGCGACGAACAATGTTTTTATCTTCTGTTGATAAAGTAGCTTTCTCTCTCATAATTGGTGGGACAAGTTTATCCATCATAGCCAAAACGAGTTTATCCCGTTCCATTATAGAATTTCTTAAATCTTCAATAAATTCTTCCAGCTCAGCAATTGTTTTTTGATCTTTTCTTCTCAGGTTTTCGAGTTTATCAATTTTTGAAATTATTTCGTTATTTCTTTCGGTTAAATAATCAACCTGGATTTCTAATTCTACAACCTCTGTTTGCAGCACATCAATTGTGGCAAAATCATTTTGTCTTAGAACAAATGCCGCATTTAGCTTTTGAATTGATTTATCAAATTTATCCGGGTACAGGCTTTTGTCCAGCAATTCTTTATGCTCGGTATATTCCCCTTTTAGCTCTTTTATTTTTGTTACAATAACATTTAATTCTTCAAGTGATTCAGCATTTTTAATATGCTGTTCTATTTCTTTGTGTTCATCTTTAAATCCCTGAACAATAGCGTAATCTGATTGTGCAAATAAATTTTGAAAAAACAAAGCAAATAGAAAAAAGTATACTAAACTAACTAATCTCTTCATTTTCATTTATTTCCCCCATCAATTCCCGAATTGGTTAATTTTATTTTTTTGCCGCTGTCAATCAGCTCAATATAAGGTGCTCTCTGATTGAATACGGGCTCCTCAATCCCAAATTCAGAGATAAATATTTTGTTATGAAGAACGAAAGCACCTTCATCAGCACGAAACACGTATACATTTTTAAAATTTGAACCTGTGATGTAGTAGTAACCACCGTTATCACGAATCATTCTTATACTGTTTCCGCTATAAGATGATGAATCCTGGAATTCTTCAAAAAATAAACCTGCAGTATTAAACTCTATTGAATACCTGTCTTCCATCACTATTCCATCTCCGTTAACAGGTAGAACCGACTCGATGGGCCAGGCAAAATTTGCCGGATGCAATGTCAACATTGAGCAAGCGGCTAAAGCTGAAAGTAATATGACAGGTACGATTATTTTTAACATTATATGTCCTCCGTTGAAAATTTACTAGGTGTTAAACTTAAGAAAATAATTTTAAATGTCCTTTTAAGAACAAGTATTTTTGAATTTTTGGATTAAATATAAAATTTTAATAATATTTACTAAACATCATTAGCTTAAATTTAAGATGTAAATTTGTCCATTGTTTAATGATAATAGAGAGAATACACAACTGAAAAAAAAATCGAAATCCAGTTTTTTGTTTTTAAATTTGAATTTTCACTTGTGCGTATTAATACTCTTTTTCTCACCTCACCTTAAATCACAAAATACCGGCTCCGCGTTTGAGACATTTTCAATTGGAATAAATTATCAATCAAATATAAACCAAAATGACTTTCATAAATATTGGTTGGCGGAAGGCGGAATTGAAGGATACTTTGCTGCTCCATTTTACTTTGGAACAACACAGTTTGGATTAACTTATACTTCATTTTCAGCGAAGTCCGATCAGCAGCCTGATTTTGAATCATTTTTATTTTACCTGCAATGGGGTTACAAATTTAATCTGCTTGCCAATTTTTCGTTAGCATTTAACACTTCTACTGGCCTCTTCCAAATGAACTTTGATGATTTTGACCTGGAAGTTGATCCCGGGCTTTTATCTGAAAGAGAATTAGTGATGGGGGTAAACACGGTTATCAGCTATACATTTTACAAAGATTGGAATATAAATTTTCAATTACTCTACCTGCATGTATTCACTCACAAAAAAATTGAACTCGTAAATCTTAGTTTAGGAATCAGTAAAACATTTTTATCCCCAAAATGGTTAAAGGAATTTCTTAATTGATTGTACGATCAAGAATAGTGTTGTTCCTTTTTTGTATTTCTTTAAACGCAATTGCCCAGAACCACATCATTTCAAACCAGAAATTAATTAGTTCGGGTATAAACAGATTAAGTGGAATCTACGCTTTAATGAATGAATGGGATTCATATACATTCGATGGTTACAGATATTACGCATCTGCTAACGCTCTATCAACTTTTCAAAATCAGGACTGGACCTTAATGCTTGATGGACAACGAATGGACATTAATTTTTTTAATCTAAAAAATATTAATGTTCTGCCTATAACAGTCAACCATGTGAATTCTGCTGAAACTGTTAGTCACCCTGAAATATATAATGGAGAGTTTACAGCTAATGGATCAATAAATTTAAAGACCTTAAAACCAAAAAATGGTCTTTCAGTAACAGGAAGATATTCTGCAGGCAACGAGACCGGAGATCCTGGACCATATTTTTATACAAAACATCGTTCAAGTAATGTTGAAGAAGATGGTCCAAACTTATCCGCATCGTTAGAATACGGTTCTGAAAATATTTGGGGCAGATTGTTTTTTTATACCGAATCTTTTTCGGCAACTGACACATCAATGAGAAAAAGAAATCCGCAACTTGGCTGGCAAGACTTTAAAGGGAGAAGATTTTCTCCATCGCTGCAGTTGGGCTTAAGAGCCTTTAATGGCACACACAACTTTTTTCTCGGATATTCAACCTCAGAAATTCAACCATTTCATCCGCGCACATATACAAGCAATGATTTGATTTTTTTTAATCCGGCAATAAAAGATTATCCTGTACAAACGGTTTTTAAGCATGCAGGATTAAACGGTAATGTAAGTATTACATCTACTTCGCAGATTTATTACTCAATAAAAGCATCATCAAATAAACTTTATAGTGCATTAAAAGAGCTGGACAATTTTGACCATTTACAAACGAACTACTATACAAACTTGCACTACTCTAACACTGGAGGAATAAATTATTTCTTGGGTGCTGGTTTTGATTACACAGAATTCTCTGTCAGCTATTCATCAACAACAAAAGGTGTTAGTTTATTTAAAGCCTACGGAGGAATGGATTATAGACTATTTGAAAACTTGATTTCACAAACAGGATTGGAATTTCAAATCTCAAAAAATAGTCCAGCACTTAAAGGCTACCTAAATACCCAATGGATTCAGTCAAATAAACTTTGGGTTAAAATAAATGCTGCAGCGATTCAAACGCTACCCGAAGAGAAGAGCGATCTTTGGCATTGGATTGAAAACGGTTATGATGTCTTTAAAGGACTAAATGTTAATTATTCATTTAAAGGTAAAAGAAATAAAGAATTTAAAATTACAACAGATTTAAATGTAAACTATAAAATGAATCCATCGCTTAATTTTATGGCAGGCTTACTCTACAGGAACTTCAATAATTATTTTATTGAGGAAGTAATGGGAGTTTACAATCCGGATAGTTCATTTTTTAATTCTTTCGTAAAAGCAAACACAAATTCCAACGGCAGCATTGCAGGGTTTTCAATAAGATTTAATAATAAAATTTTATCAACTTTAGAGCAGTCATTTCAGTATCGATTTCTTACATCTGTAAGCGGAGGTTTGTCTTTTAATAATGAATGGGAGACTATTCCAAATCATAAACTAAATTATAACGTTATGTTTTATCCGTTTAAAAGTTTTAGCCTTTGGGCAAATCTAACATTTCTATCACCGGTTAAATTGCGTTACTATCCTAAATTAGAAGAATTAAGCAATGGGTTTTACAAAAGTAGTTTAGCTGAAAGATTTATTTTAGATTTTTCTATTAGAAAATGGTTTTGGAATAACCGGCTACGATTTAACCTACTATTCAAAAATTTATTGAACAACGAACTGCGATATCATCCGCTTGGTGCAGAATTTAACTTAAGTGTTTTCTTTACTGCAGAAATCGTTTTTAATTCAATTGTTGAATGGTAGATTTGCTGCTATCTTCTTTTACAATCAATCTAATGCCCGGACTGTTGGTTAGATAATGCCACATCCATTCTGCCATTACTCTGAGCCGGTTGCGAAAACTAATAAGAAAAAGTACGTGCACAATTGACCAGAGAAGCCAGGCAAATACCCCTGAGAATTTTAATCCTTTTATAACTGCAACCGCCTTTGCTTTGCCAATCGTTGCCATCATTCCTCTGTCATTGTACTTAAATATTCTTTTTGATTTATCTTTTCTGTCCCCATTTATTATACTAGCTACGTGTCTTCCCTGCTGCATAGCAGCGGGAGCAATTGCCGGAATATATTCTCCTTCTTCATTTTTAACTGCCGCGGCATCACCAATTACAAAAATATTTTCATAATTTTTAATTGTTAAGTCATCATTTACTATTGCTCTACCTGATTTGTCTGTTTCAATCTCTAATGTTTTGATCAAGGGAGAAACTTGATTTCCTGCAGCCCACAATATATTGCTAGTTTCGATGAATCTATCTCCAACCTTTACACCATCTTTACTAATATCCACAACTCTTTGATTCAGCAATACTTCCACACCTAATTCTTTAAGATCTTCAAATGCTCTCTTGGAGAGATCGTCAGGATAAGTTGATAGAATTTTAGGGAGCGCCTCCACCATATAAACTTTTGTCATCGAAGCAGTAATATTTCGGAAATCAGGAATAATATTTTGATTTACTATTTCAGAAATTGCGCCTGCAAGCTCGAGTCCAGTTGGCCCCCCACCAATGATAACAAAGTTTAAATACTTCTGTCGTTTTTCTGGATCTTTTTCTATTTCAGCCGCTTCAAGAGAAAGTAGAATTTTTTCTCTAATTCTCAAAGCATCGTTGATTGTTTTTAATCCGGGAGCAAACTTCTCCCATTCATCCTTTCCAAAATAAGAGTGGCGGGAACCTGTAGCTATAATTAAGTAGTCAAACACTATACTGCTGCCATTAAACTGAACAGTTTTTTTCTGTCTATCAATGGAGGTTACTTCGCCCAGGAGGACTTCAACATTGTCCTGTTCACTAAAAACCGATCGAATTGGATTAGCAATATCACCGGGAGATAGTGCTGCTGTTGCAACCTGATAAAGAAGGGGCTGAAACAGATGGTGATTTGTCTTATCAATTATGGTTAATTGAATATCATCATCAGCCAGCTTTTTAGCTGCAGAGAGTCCGCCGAAACCGGCACCTATTATAACTACTTTTTTCATATTTCCTTTTGTTTTTTCTTTCCTAAGTTATAGAATAAATTATCCTTGGTTGATGAGCAGAATCACATAAAAAACCGCTCATTGAGCGGTTTAAATATTAGGAATGGAATTATTTCGGAGTTTAATTTGTTTGGGCCAGCTAATTCTATAATTAGAATTAATTAAACTTCATCATCCTTGTTTTCATCTTCAAAATCAAACTTTAGTTCAAAATTATTAAAATGTTCCTCCAATAATTTTTCCAACTTTTCCATTCGCTCTTTAAATTTTTCATCATCAAATTTATAGTAATACTTTTCGAACTTTTTATCTTTTAGTTTTTCTTTAAGCTCTTCCATTTCCTTTTTAAGTTTTTCATCATCAAATTTAAATTCTTCCCAATGCCATTCATAATCCTTAAACTTATCTTGTAAGTCTTCCATATCTATGTCAATATTGGGCATTCTAAAACTGAAAAACTTACTGCCGAATCTCATTTCATCTAACTCTCTATAAACCTTGCCTTTGTAATCACTAACAAGATTTCCAGGAATTTTTTTGCCATCTTTATAAATTGATGTTATTTCGTTTCCATCAAAATTTACTTCCCAATGAATACGTTCGCCAGCAACAGTTTCATAAAAGGAAAGATATTTTTGCGAGTCTTTATTCAACGAATCGGTTGGTGTGTTAGCACAGGAAGCTGAATTGAGTATTAAAATGGCTGCAATCATTAAATTGGTTGAAGTCAGTTTCAATTTTTTCATAATAATTCCTCTCTTTTGTGTTTCCTTAAATTGAGACGCAGAAAAACAGAAAGAGTTTCTTCTAAGCCGGTTAAATATTTTAATAGACTTGCGGGAGGATATTCGGACAAAAAATCAAACTAGCGGAAAAACTATTTTAAGAATCCGTATTTTTTTATATGCCTGTAAGCCATATATGCAACTGCACTTAGCTGTGCCATTCCTAGTACGTAACGAAACATATCGAATTCAGAGTCTTCCAAATATAGTTCATGCAGAGAAGAGGTGAAATGATTTTCAGAATCTATTTTCTTTTCAAAAAACGATTGCTCGGAAATCATCATTTCGGTTCTCAGCCAGATGGTTGATGGATTATCAGAAAATAAAACATTGGGAGGTATTTGCTTTACTAAAGGTTTTTGAAAAAACTGATGTAAATCGTATTGGAATTCTATAGGTGGAATAATTCCTTGAAATCTGTAGACCGTATCTTGAAGAAAAAAATCAACCTCATTGTCATTCTGTGAGAAAATATTCGAGTTGAATGCAAATGCGGAAATAGTAAAAACAGTTAATAATTTCATTACCTCTTAATTCCACTAAAGCTATTCATTATTTCATCGAACCGTGGGTCTTTCCGAATATCATCGCCAAGAGGGTGAATTCTAAGAAAGAAGGCAATATTACCATCCTCGAGGGATTTCCTTAGATAATAAAAAACATTATCCAAATCATTTAGACCAGCATATACTACCAAAAAATCCATGAATAATGATACGTTTTTATCCCTTTCCTGCCTCTGTTTTAGTTTATCTATAATCTCGTATGCTTTATCATGCTGTCCTGTTTTTGCGTAAACATGTCCCAAACCAGAAATTCCTTTTAATGGATCTTTTGTTTTCTTTTGATACTTCTTAAAAGTTTTGATTGATTTTTTTGTCTCTCCAAGAAAAAATAGTGCCCAGCCTTTTGATTCAAGTGCAGATCTGAAATTTGGATCAAGTTCAAGTGTTTTATCTAATTGAACAATGGCTTCTTCATATCTGCCAGCATTTAAATAGGCATCTCCCAAAGAGTTATTAATTGCAAGTGATAGCGGATCCAGTTTAAGAGCATGTTTTGCAGTTTCAATGGCTTCATCAAATTTGCCAGCTGCTGCTAAATACCAAGAGTAAGCATTGTGAACTCCTGCGTCCCCCGGATTAAGCTCTAAGGCCCGATCAAATGCTTTTTCCGCACCCTCAAGATTCCACTGACTAAATATTTTAACTAATCCAAGAGATACATATGCTTCTGCCAAACTGTCATCGAGCTCAATTGCTTTATTTGCAAAATCTCTTGCATCTTTAAATGCTGATCTGGTTGGAATTTGTCCCATCGCGCCAAGAATTGTATAGCCAAAAGAAAGCATGGAATATGCTGGGGCAAACTCATTTTCAATTTCAATAACCTTGTTTAAATACTCGATTCCAATCTTAGTATTTTCGGGGGACCATTTGAAGAGATGATATTTCCCTTTCAAGTAAAGATTATATGCATCAAGATTTTCTGTTGTAGGAGTAACAAGTTTTTCATCTTTTTGCTGAAGTGTTAACTTTTCCCGCAGAGTGTTTGCAATCTTTCTCGAGATTTCGTCCTGAACTTCAAAAATATCTTCAAGATTTCTATCATAGGTTTCTGACCAAACATGAAAGTCATCTGCGGCATTAATTAACTGGGCTGTAATTCTAACTTTATTTCCAGATTTTCTAACGCTTCCCTCAAGAATACTATGTACATTTAGCTTCTCAGCAATTTCTTTGACGTCAGCGCTTTTTCCCTTAAATGCAAATGAAGAAGTTCGAGAAGTAACTTGTAATCCCTCAACTTTTACTAGCGCATTCAATATTTCTTCAGTAATTCCATCACTGAAATACTCATTTTCAGGGTCTGTACTCATATTGATAAACGGAATCACGGCTATGCTTTTTGATGAATCCACTTTTTCGAGAGAGAGCTCACGATTGGATGGTACTATAAGCCCATTTGCAGATACTGCATAAACTTCCAAGGGTTTTTTTACATTTTTAAGTTTAAACCTTCCCAAGGGTTTTGTTATTAAATCTGGATGATTAGTTAATTCGTCCTGAAGTTTTTCTGAAATTAGTATCGATCCGGCAACAGAAAGTGATTCAAGCCGGGAGGCAACATTTACTCCATCGCCGTATATACCCTCCTCTTCGTATACAACATCACCCGTATGCAATCCTATCCTGAGTGGTACAGCCGGTTCATTCTTTAATTCTTTCTGGATAGTAATCGCGCATTTAACTGCCTCAACGCCGCTTGAAAACATGCTAAGGGTTCCATCTCCATAGTATTGAAGAATCTCGCCGTTGTATTTCATAATTGATTCCTGCAATACCTGTCTATGTCTGTCCCGCTTCTGCTTTGCCAGTTTTTCGTCTTCTTGCATTAATGCTGTATATCCAACCATGTCGGTAAACATAATTGCAGCTAGTTGTCTTCTACCTTTATTCATATCTTATAAATATAATAAAAAGGGGTAAATAAAATATGTGTCATATAATTCAAAGAGGGCACGTTTCATAATTACTTATTACAACAAAAGTTTATTGATATAAGTTTCAGAAACTAAACAGTTGTTCCTTTGCTATTCAAATCAAAAGACTTCTGGTATAAAGTTCTGATCCTCAATAGGTGGTCTTACATAACCGACTTTTTTCTGTCTCGGTGGTAAACCAATCGGTTCGGACGGAATGTCTTCGTATGGAATTAAACTTAATAAATGATTAATACAATTTAACCTTGCACGTCTTTTAACATCTGCATTAACAACATACCAGGGAGCTTGTTTAATATCGGTATGTGCAAACATTATATCTTTTGCTTTTGAATATTCAACCCAATGTGCTCGTGAAGCCATATCCATATCACTTAGTTTCCATCGTTTGGTTCTGTCTTTTATCCTATCCTGAAATCTTGCTTCTTGTTCTTCATCACTAATTGAAAACCAGTACTTAATAAGTTTTATACCCGAGCGAACGAGCATACGCTCAAATTCTGGGCACGAACGTAAAAATTCTTTATGCTCATCTTCTGTGCAAAAATCCATTACATATTCTACCCCTGCGCGGTTGTACCAACTTCTATCAAATAGTACTATTTCGCCTGCCGCAGGAAGGTGGTCGACATACCGCTGAAAGTACCATTGTGTTTTTTCTCTCTCTGTAGGTGTGGTTAATGCAACAACTCTGCAAACACGTGGATTTAATCTTTGAGTGATTCTTTTTATGACTCCGCCTTTTCCGGCGGCATCTCTTCCTTCGAAAATAACTACTACCTTTAGTTTTTTAGTGCGTATCCACTTTTGAAGTTTAACTAATTCTACCTGCAGATTTCTAAGGTTTTCTTCGTAGCCCGATTTTGTCAGATTCTTTTTCCTTTCAGGTTTGATATCCGAATATAACATCTCTTTCTTTTGGGATTTTGATTTATTCTTTTTCTTCTTTGCCACATCTCCTCCTGAGGATTTATTTTAGGCTTAAGCTATTGTTTCGGTATGAGTAATGCTTATTCCTTTTTTCTTTAGATAAGAAAGAACATTTTTATAACAATTTTCATCTACGCCAAGGTATTCGGGTGGACAAATTCCTTTTCGGTTGTACTTTCCATTCAAAATAAATCTTGCAACTGCGCAACAGGTAAATCCGGTGGTTCTAGCCATCGAGCTAGTTTTTGTTTCTTGATTAAATTTGTCAAACAGTGTATAAACATGTTCAGCATTCTTTCCATCTTCCTTACCGGCAATTGAAAACTGCAGCACTGTAAAATCTTCTTCATTTTCTTCGGGTTTCCAAAAGGGAAAGACCAACCTAGCTGTAAGCGCAATTGGCTTAATTCTATTACCACTTATTTCAATTTCCTCATTGCTGAACAATCCAATCTCTTTAAAGATTTTGATCAATTCAATGTGTCCAGGATATCGTAGTGTTTTCTCAACCATATTTGGAATTTCCATTGTTCTCAACAGAGATCTTAAACCATCAGTATTAACTGCTTCGAGCGTTCCAATATTTTCAAATTTAACCATTTCGGAATCTGTCATTGCCTCTTTTGTGAGCTGCTTTCCGTTTTCAACAATGCGGGCGGGTCTTGTGTACTCTTCAATTACATCAAGAGGAGAGAAGAATGCTTTATACTTAAACGGTGTTTCGGCCTTAAGTGGCAACCCTCCAATCATGCACTTATATTTGCTAATCTTCATTCTTTCGTTGTGATATCCTAAAACAAGATTACTCAATCCCGGGGATATTCCACAATCAACAACTGCTGTTACATTTTTTTCAATCGCAATGGGATCAAGTTGAAACGGATCTTCAGATGAAAAGGAAATATCTACAACATTTTTTCCCTCGGAAACAATAGATTTTAAAGCTTTAAAACCCAAAAAGCCTGGAAGGGCACAAATAACCAAATCGTAATCAATTATTATTTCCTGAATTTTAATTCCTGAATTGAGATCTGAAATGATTGTTCTAACAGAAGAGTTTTCTCTTAAAAGATTAAGCTTGTGTGAATCTTTGTCTACTACTGTAACATTATATTCTTCAGAAAGATCACGTGCAATTACGCTACCAATCATTCCGCTTCCTAGTACAACAACCCTTTTCATTACTCTTTTTCCAGTTTTAGTCTGAACAAGTTATTATGTCTGCCTTAAAAATAAAGATGATATAACTAATTTATTCTTTTACAATTTTGTTTAAAACTTTATGAGCGTGCTTAACTATATTTTCAACAGTAAAGCCATACTCATTAAATAAAACATTGTAAGGTGCAGATGTACCAAACTTTTCAATTGAAATTGCTTCACCGTAATCACCAAGATATTTTTCCCAGCCCTGCTTCACACCTGTTTCAATAGAAATTCTTGCTTTTAATGATGGCGGGAATACAGATTCTTTATAATCCGCAGTCTGCATTTCAAATAGTTCCCAGCTTGGAAAGCTTACTATTCTTGCATTAATCCCTTCCTTCTGAAGAAAGTAAAATGTTTCTATAGCATGAAAAACTTCTGAACCCGACGCCATAATTAATATATCCGGCTCATTGGTAGGATCTAGAATAATATAAGCACCTTTTTCAGTTTCTTTTGCTGAAGCTAATTTTGTTCTGTCTAAAATAGGTATTTTTTGCCTTGTTAAAATTAAAGCCGAGGGACCATCTTTATGTTGAAGAGCTGCTTTCCATGCATATACGGTTTCATTTGCATCTGCCGGACGAATAACTATTAAGCCCGGGATTGTGCGCAAAGATGAGAGCTGTTCAACCGGTTGGTGAGTTGGACCATCTTCACCTAATCCAATACTGTCGTGCGTAAAAATATAAATGGGATTCAGCTTCATAAGAGCTGCAAGCCTGATAGAGGGACGCATGTAATCTGAAAAAATAAGAAACGTTCCGCAGTAAGGAATTATTCCGCCGTAAAGAGCCAAACCGTTGCAAATCCCGGTCATTGCATGTTCTCTAATTCCAAAATGAAAATTTCTTCCTGAGTAATTTTCAAAAGAAAAAACACTGTTATCTTTTATAACTGTATTGTTAGAACCGGAAAGATCAGCAGAGCCCCCAATAAGTGTTGGCAGTTCTTGAGCAATTGCGTTTAATATTTTACCGGAAGCTTTTCGGGTTGCTAGTTTTTCATTGTAATCAATAAACTGAGGCAGTTCATTTATCCATTCGTTGCCAAAATTACCTTGCATATAATCTAAAAACTTTTGTGCTTCCTTGGGAAAATTCTTTTTATAGCTTTCAAATAGATTATTCCATTCTTTTTCATCCTTTAAAAGATTGTTTTTTATCTCTTTAAAATGCAAATACACTTCTTCCGGTACATAAAATTGTACATCTTCAGGGAAGTCCAATTTTTGCTTCGTAAGTTTAACTTCTTCTTCTCCTAAAGGTGCACCATGTGAGGCTGCAGTATCCTGTTTGTTTGGGCTACCAAACCCTATGTGGGTTCTTGTAATTATCAAGGAGGGCTTTCTTTTTTCTGAT
Organism: Ignavibacteriaceae bacterium; assembly: GCA_013042995.1. Classification (GTDB taxonomy): domain Bacteria; phylum Bacteroidota; class Ignavibacteria; order Ignavibacteriales; family Ignavibacteriaceae; genus IGN2. Next base: position 42,808 of record JABDPB010000016.1, read on the forward strand.
TGAGCAAGATCAACTGCATTTTCTATTTGATCTAGATCATTTACATCATCAATTTGCAAAACCTGCCAGCCATAAGAAAGAAATCTCTTTTCAACATCATCGGAAAATGTGAGCGATGTTTTACCATCAATTGTAATTCCATTGTCGTCGTAAAAGAAAATTAATTTGCCTAATTTGTAATGACCTGCAAGAGAAGCAGCTTCGTGCGAAATGCCCTCCATAATATCACCATCGCTGCAAATTCCATAAACATAGTGATCTAATATTTTTTTATCACTCTCTTTAAACATTGCACCAAGATACTCTTGTGCTATTGCCATTCCAACTGCATTTGCAAAACCTTGTCCCAAAGGCCCTGTAGTGGTTTCAACACCGGGGACCAATCCATGTTCTGGATGTCCAGCTGTGATGCTTTTCCACTGCCGGAAACTTTTTATATCATCCAAAGTAATTTTGTAACCGCAAAGATGAAGAATTGAATACAAAAGCATGCTTCCGTGTCCAGCGGAAAGAATGAAACGATCCCTGTTTAGCCAACCAGGATTATCTGGATTATGCTTCATAATTTTTGTGTAAAGCATGTAAGCGATAGGTGCGCATCCCATCGGCATTCCAGGGTGTCCGGAATTTGCTTTTTGTATGGCATCAATTGTTAAACAACGGATTGTGTTGATGGAAAGCTGATGAATATTATTTTTTGGCATTAATTAACTCCAACGAATGAAGAGAGTTTTTTAATTGAAGGAGATTGAAAAACCATTAAACGGAAGAAATGTCTTGTAAAAATCTTTTAGAATTTATCCAATCTTAGGTTAAAAATTACACTTAATTTTTGTGAATTAAAAAAGTACGAAGGATAAAGAAAATCTGCCAGCCCCAATTCAAAGCAACTGGCAGATAAACTCAATTACTGCAGTAAATGTATTTGCTTTTCAGCGCAAATATCTCTTAATTTTTTAGGCCATACCGTTACACTGCATTCGCCCAAAGCTGCTTTTCTTAACAAATAACCATATGTGCGTGACTGGCCAATACCACCGCCAATACTAAGGGGAATTTCATCGTTCATTATCATTTTATGATAAGGCAAATTTAAGAAATCTTCCTGTCCGGTTAATTTTAACTGCTCAACTAAAGTGTCTTTTGTTACACGAATTCCCATAGAAGTTAATTCGTGACGGCGCTTTGTAACGGGATTCCAGACTAAAATATCACCATTCAATCCATGCATAAGTTTTCCGTTTTTCTTAATTGTTGGAGTTACCCAATCATCGTAATCTGCTGCCCTCATTTCGTGCGGATAACCATCTTCGAGTGTCCATCCAATTCCTATAATAAAAATTGCAGGATACTTTTTAATCACTTCTGTTTCTCTCTGCTTTCGTGGAAGATCGGGATACATTTCTAGTATCTCCTCTGCATGAAGGAAGGTTAATTCTTCCGGTAAATCAGGATAAACACCCTTTAACTGAGGAAACATTGCCTCAGCATGATTTCCTGCGCCAAGTATTACTTTCCATATTTTTTTTACAACATCTTTTAATAAATCTAGATTGCGATCCTTTTCAGAAATTACTCTTTCCCAATCCCATTGATCCACATAAGAGCTATGATCGTGATCTAAGAAATAATCTTTACGAACTGCACGCATATCAGTAAACAAACCCTCTCCCATTTCTATACCGAATTGTTTAAGTGCCCATCTTTTCCATTTCGTTGCTGCTTGCACAACCTGCGCATCAATCCGCTTATCCAAACCGAGACCGCAGGTGAAGTCAATCGGAGTACGTGAGCCATCACGATCGAGGTAATCATTCATACCGCTATCTGTATCTACAATCAACGGACTTTCTACACGGATTAAGTTTAATTCTTTTCCAAGATGTTCCTCAATGTATTTTTTTACTTCGAAAAGTGCAATTTGTGTTTCTTTAGGATTAAGTAAAGGTTTATAATTTACGGGAAGTGATTTTTCAACTTCTTCATAAGTTCCGATGCCGGGACCGGCAAGATCAGCTTTTTTATCGCCCATTGTAAAGTCTCCTGAATATTGTTTGAATGGTTGGAATTAGTTTTTTCAAAAGGATATCTGTCTGAGAAAATATTTTATAAAATCGAGCCCTCTAAATTAACAACTTCTTGCTTTAAAAAGATGATTCCCGGCGGAAGACAGCATTTAACCATACAGGATGCCGGGAATCAAGAAGCGATATACATATTTGGGTGGACTAATATGATATATCGCTTACTTCAATAATTTCTGCTTCAGGATCGTGCTCGTGCAAGAAGCTTATAAACTCCGGATTAAAATATTTCTGATGAGTCCTTTCGTATTCTCTGAGCCAGTGTTCAACTTTATCGTGCGGAAGCGAACTTTTTAAATAATTAAGCTTTTCTGTATCATCAAAAATCCGGTAGTAATATAATTTTTTATCGCTCATATTATTTCTTTCGGTGGTTTTATTTCAACCCTTTGCAACAATATCACCTACAAAATTAATTGCAAATCTCTATTACAAACTTATAAAAGTTTTCCTCCTCTTTTCAGAATATCTCTTGCTATAATTCCTTTTTGAATTTCGTTTGTTCCCTCAAAAATTCTGTTGATGCGTGAATCCCTGTAAATTCTTTCAATCGGTAGTTCCTGCGAATAACCCATTCCACCATGGATCTGCACAGCACGATCAACAATTTCATCCAGTGAATCAGAACAATAAAGTTTTACTATTGCAGATTTTGTTGCAATGTTTTTTCCTGCATCATATTCAACTGCGGTTCGGTAAACAATGGATTCCATATTGTAAATCATTGTTGCCATTTCGGCAAGCATAAACTGCACAGCCTGGAAAAAGCTTATCGGATGATCAAATTGTTTTCTTTCTTTGGAGTAATTTGTAGATAGCTCGAGCAGCTCTTTTGCAACACCCAGACAGGCAGCACCTAATCCTAATCGTCCTGCATCCAAAGTTTTCATTGCAACCAAAAATCCCCTGCCGTCGGTTCCCATCAAGTTTTCTTTTGGAATACGAACATTTTCAAAACTTAGTGCATTAGTTTGGCTTCCTTTAATTCCCATTTTCTTTTCGGGAGGACCGGCTTTAAAACCGGGTGTGTCAGTTTCAACTATAAATGCACTTATACCTTTTTCAGTGCGCGCAAACAGTGAAAGAATTCCAGCTATACCGCCATTTGTAATCCACAGCTTTTCACCATTTATCACCCACTCATCGCCATCGATATCTGCTTTGGTTCTTAAATGAAATGAATCGGAGCCTGCCTGTGCTTCAGTTAGACAGAATGCCCCTATCTTTTCCCCGCTTGCAAGCTGTGTTAAATATTTTTTCTTATGCTCTTCGCTCCCACCAATGTAAATGGCGTTAGAACCGATTGATTGATGTGCACCTATAAAAGTTGCGGTTGACATACATCCACGAGCGATCTCTTCCTGCATTAAACAGTAACCCACTTCACCCATTCCACCACCGCCATACTCTTCGGGAAATGCGATGCCAAGCAGTCCAAGCTCTGCAAGTTTTTTTATCAAATCGTCCGGGATTTTTGCTTCTTGATCAATTTTTGATGCGATGGGCTTAATTTCGTTGTTGGTAAAATCCCTCACCATTTCACGGAGCATATTCTGCTCTTCGGAAAATTTAAACTCAAACATAGAGTTAAACACCCTCTTTAATTAAAAAAATCTCCCCTGATTTTGAAATAAAAACCCCTAAAAAGTTCCCCAATGCGTCAGTGGTCGCGGTTTATACACAAAAAATATTCCACGCTATACAACTAAATAAAATGCACTATAAAGACTTAATTAAGCTATTTTTCAACCTAGCTTTTCAAGATATGAAAAGCTGACTGCAGAATTTTCTTGGATGTGAGAAGTGAATAAATTATGATTCGACTCTAAAAACTTAGTCTGAATCCAATGATCGGTTTGTGCAGATTGCCGTTTGTGAAAGTTGAATTGTTTTCAGTTTCACTATCACGCTTATGAATTAGTGGAATCAAATAGCCAATTGCCGCACCCACAATATATCCTACAATTACATCAGTTGGAAAATGCTGGTGAGTGTTGACACGTGAATAACCTACAATTGCCGGATATAAAAAAGCAGCAGTCCAGATTAAAGTTTTAGTGGTGTTATCATTTAAATATTCATTAAGCACAGATGCAGTAAAAATGGAGTTCGATGCTGCTATTGAAACGTGTCCTGAATAAAAGGAAAGTCTTGCATTAACTGTAGCTTTTTCTTCAAGCGAAGATTGCTTATCATAAGCAAATGGTCGTACGCGTTTTGTTAATCCTTTTACAATTCCATTTATGCTTGCATTAATTAAAAGAACTTGTCCGTACATAATTAAAAGGTTGCCAAAATCTTTTCGTGAATCGTCATTCACAAGAAAAGTAAGGGGCATAAAATAAGAGCTGTAGAGCATAGCATCCCCTAAATAATCACGTTGAAAAGCACCAATTGCTATTCGATCAAATTTATTAACATCTAGTGGATTTAATGCATTAATTTCATCTATGCTAAGTTGATTCATATTAAGCATAATTGAAAGTGCCGTTACTCCTGCGGCAGCGCCTGATGTTATAAGAATTGCTTCTTTCGTAAGCGTTAATTCAAACGGATCTTTTTTTTGTGCAAAGGAATGATTAAAAGACAAATAAAAAAACAAAAACAGATATGCAGCGCAGAGAGAATATTTCATAGTATTGTGAGTGGAGAACAATCCTTCATAAAAATTTATGAGAAAAGTAGCTTATAAATTATATAATAACAAAAGTGTGACCGGTTACAAAGCTACCGGTTACAATAATCCTATTGAATGGCATAGCCAAGATTTATTCCAGCATAGTAATTAAACGGTTCACCTGCCTCATAAAATCTTCCTGTTGAAGAATTAATACTTACAAATCCTACAAACACTTTATCAAAGATATTATTTACACCGCCTGAAATTAAAAGATTAAACTTACCAAATATCATATCGAGTCCGGCATTAGCATTTAATATTCCGTAGCTGTCTGTTTTATCAGAGTTTGCATCATCAACGTACATACCTGTAACATGTCTAAAGCTAGTGCGAATAAATCCTGTAATGCCCTGCGTGAACTCCCGGTTGAATGATAAAGCAAAGTAAATGTTGTGTTTTGGTACACTTGGAACTTCGTTGCCAGTAAAGCTTTGACTTGTTGTATCAAGATTTTCATCAATCGTTAGTGCATCGTAAGAATCATAACCAAAATCTGAGAAAGTGTATGAAGCTTGAAAATTCATCCAAGGCAGAATATCCGCATCAGCACCAAGTTCCAATCCGCTGCGGGTTGTTTGTGCAGCGTTTCTAAAAAATACGTCACCAAAAACTTCAAAAGGAACTATTTCATCCTCTATAATCGAGTTGAAAAATGTAGCTTCGAATAAAATATTGCTAAAGAACTGTTGGTAAGGATTTTTCAAGTTTCCTTTTATTCCTATTTCGAAATTTTGGGATTTTTGTGCTTTTAGATCAGGATTAATCAACACAGAGGGATCAGAACTCGAAGGATAATTGTCAAGCTCGTTGCCAGCAGGTGAATCAAAGCTTAAACCAAAGGATGAATAAATTGAAACGTTCGGTAAAATTTTAAAGTTAATTGCAGCTTTGGGAGTAAAAGCTTCAAACCGCCTGTTGTTGCTTCTTGTCGCAAGCAATTGATCAATCGCTTCGTAGAAAACATTATCATATCTTCCTGTAAGAAGCAAATACAACTGTTTATTGTATAGTTCCAGATAATCTGAAAAATAAAAACCAATGTTGCTGATTGTTTCATCGGTTAAGGCATCAAGCTGATCTCCTTTTATTCCTCCTATGTTTTGATGAAACTGAATAGGTCCGCTTTGATAGAGCATATCGCCGCCAACTGAAAATTCGTTATCAAGATTTGCAATAGAACTTCTGTAAATATACCTGAACGAATTTCCGATCCCGTAGCGATTAATTATTCTATAATTACTAGATGTTCTATGAAAATATTTTAGTGTTCCGTAGCCTGTAACTTCAACACCATGTTCTTTTTGCTTTCCAAAATCTGTTTTAAATCGAAGTCCTAGTCTTCCTTTAGTAGTAATTCTCTTTGTGTCTCTGTCAACCTCTCTCTGGCTTGCCTGATAAGGATCTTCTTCAAATTCTTCTTTTGTTAAAGAGCCGGGAAGCTTTATCAGCCCATCAACAAAGTAACCCAGCACTTGCAGATTTGTTTCGTCACCCGGAAGCAGATCTACCACTGTATTAAATATATGCCAATAGTCTTCGCTGTGGGGTCTGTAGCCTTTGTAGTTGTGATAGCTATATGTACCAAGGAAACCATATTTATCCGTTCTGACGCCGAACTTCAATCCATTTCTTCTTAAGTCAAATGAACCGAATTCATTAAAGTTGGTTACAAATGAATATGGAAAATAAGCATCATTAATAAAGTTTATCACACCTCCGGGGGCATTTGTGTAAAGCGAGGAGCTGTTTCCTTTTACAACCTCAATGCTTCCGATGGAATTAAAATCAATTGCTTCAATTCTTGTTTGTCCATCCGGTTCCGACTCAGGAATACCGTCGAGAAGTATTCTAACACCACGAATTCCTGTGTTAGAGCGACTGCCAAATCCTCTTATAGAAACCCTAACATCGTGATTTCCATAACGTGATTGAAGAAACAAGCCCGGCACATTTTCAAGCACGTCATCAATTGTAACTTTTCTGCTGAATTTGTATTGTGTGTTTTTTAATCTTACCACTGAATAAGGTATATCAATTATTTTCTTTTCTACTCTTGTGGCTGTAACTACCACATCATCAGTTTCATAAGAGAGTGAATCAATTCTTGCAATGGTTGTATCACCAACAACAAGCACCTCTTGTGCATTTATTCTGCTAGGTAAAACCACAAGGCAGAGAAGAATAATAAAACATGTAGATGTTTTTAGTCTTAACATATCTCACCTTTGTAATTACTCGTATTAGTAGTTTAACTTAATTTAACTTAAACGAGTCGTGGTGGTGGAGAGGGAATTTCTGAATAAAGTGAATTATAGAAGTTACTTTGACAAATATTAAAAATATTTTTGCCGCACAAATTAAAGTTTACTAGCTCATGCTTAACTGGTTCCGAGATTAAAACATTAAAATGATTAGTTTTTTGTCTTTGTTTTGAATTAGAGGAGTTCTCTTCTACTCTTTTTGCAAATTCTTCCTCAAGCTTTTTTTCATTTTTATCATTTATACAGTGCAGAGTTAGTTGATCGCCTTTCTCTTCCTTTTTTACAATGTCGTACATTTCACCGTTGTATTTAAACTCATGTGAGTGTATCCACTTAAAATTGATGTTATTGTTTAAAATATCTTCTTTATTAAAAACCAGTATCTCAACTAGTTCGTCTTCAAAGGATTCCTTTACCTGCTCCATTCCGATGTTTTTATAATACATAGACAGAAATGGATGCACAGCTAAAAACCCGAATGAATTATATATAAAAAGAAAGAGGATTAATATTGATAGATTTTTTTTCAAGTTTTAGAGAGTTTTGCTTAATTACAATTTTAGTATAAAGAGATTCAAAAACTGTGCTTTAATTTAGCTGTAATTATTTATAAAATCACTGTAAGAAGAGTGCTGGAGAGAAATTACTACCGATTGTTTTGCTTCTACTTTAAATAATTTGAAATCGGGAAAAGTTTTCGTAGGACCAATATATTTATATAATAACATTATAGTTAAAAATAAATTTTTAAGCAATTTTTATAGCGGAAGTTTGCCTAATGCACCCCAGACCCATCTGTGAGCTCGATGTATAAATCCCGCCGGCTCAGCAAACATTAGTATGCATTCATTGCTAACACATTCAATCTCATTTCGTTCACAATATTTTATTGAATCATCAGATTGTGAGCCTTGCTGCAGCCACACTTTTGTAATACCAGCTTCTTTTATTTCCTTTACAATTTTTTCCGTTTGGGCAGGAGGAACGTTTACAACTGCTCCATCAACTTTTTCCGGGAGAGAAAACAAATCGGGATAGCAAATATCTCCTTCGACAATATCTGTATTTGGATTTATTGGATAAACCTGAAAGCCTTTCTTTTTAAGTTCGCGGTAGATAACATTTCCGAACTTATTTTTTTTGCGCGAAACCCCGACAACTGCTAACTTCTTCTGTTCAAGAAATTCGTCAATCATTGTTTTTGAACTCATTCTAATTTTCCCTTAAACTACTTTATTTTCAAAATTGAAGAGATATAATCAACTATTATTTAGTCGCTTTTCTTTGCTTTAATAGATAAAATTTCGGATGCAATTTCCTCAATGGGTTTACTTGTAACATTTATTACAGACCATTCAGGATTTTTATTGAAAATTTTTCTTGCATACATCAATTCCACTTTTACAGATTCAATATCATCATAGTCCCCAAGTGCACCACCAAGATAATCCTGTCGTGCACGTCTAAGTTCAGCTAGCGCTCTCGCATTTGTATCTAAACAAAATATTTTTGAAGGATGAATTTTATAAATAATCTGTGGCAGTTCTTCGCCCATTACAATTGGCACGTTTCCTACAAACCATTCTTTAAATGCAAGATAAATACTTAAAGGTGTTTTAAAAGTTCTGGACACTCCAAGAAGTACAATCTCGGCTTTTTTCAATTCGTTTGTTCTTTGCCCGTCATCATGTCGGAATGCAAACTCCATTGTTTCAATTCGACGGAAATATGATTTATTTATCTGTCCGAAAAGTCCTGGTTTTTCTGCAGGAGATAAGGCAAATTTTTGTGACAGCTGGCTCAATAGTCCACCTATCAGATCAATTGTATCAACATTGTATTCTCTTCCGCAGCGCCGCATCAAATCTCTTAGTTTATCAGTTACGAGAGTGTGTACTATAAATCCCCCGGCTTTTTTTGCTTCTTCAACAGCTTGCTTTACTTTTTGTTCGGTTCTTACCTTCGCTCTTTTAAAAATCTTTACTTCAACCTCACTGAATTGAATTAGTGCAGCACTCAGAGCCTGTTCCGCTGTTCTACCTGAACCATCTGACACAATAAAAATATTATATATTCTTTTTTCAGAAGTCATATAAAAACAAATTGAAAAAGTATTATGTTAACATATATTTTGAATCGGATTGAGACAAAGGCGAACTGCGAATTACACCAAATCCCTAACAGCGTTGTAAACCATTTCCACAGTAAGTTCTTTTATACATTTAAATTTTACATCATTTCTACTGCAGATCAAGGGGTGTGGTGAATAGAAAAAGCAAGGGGAACAATCTAAATTTAGACTAACTATTTTATGCTCCGTTTTCCAGGGATAAATGTACTGCGGATTTGTGGGACCAATAATTGCAATTACCCTTAAATTTAGAGCCGCAGCAATGTGCATCTGGCTGGAATCGTTTGTTACAAAAATTTTACAGCACCCCATAATAGCAGAGCTGTCACTTAAGCTTTCGGATTCAACAATAAAAACGCTGTTAGAATTTATAAGATTAAAAATATTTCTCTTTAGCTCCTTTTCGTCTGGTCCTCCAAAGAGCAAAATTTTTGCAGAATGTTTTTCAATTAATTGTTTAGCAAGTTCTGCAAATTTTTCCGGTTCCCATCTTCTTTTAGAATGATTCTTTAAAGTAGAACATCCGGCATGGAACCCAATGACCAATTCACTCTGATTAACTGAATGAATTTTTAGGAAGTTTTCTGAAAAAGTTCTACTATTTTCAGGAAGCCGATATGTCAGTTTTGGTTCTTCTGTAATTTTTTTTTCAAGCAGTGTCTCACAAAGTTTTAAATTCGTTTTTACGTTGTGTATTAAGTCGTTTTCTTTAACCTGAATGTTGTTTAAAAAACCAAGATTAAAAGAATTCTTTCTTAAATATTTAACGCCGGTTCTTTTTTTTGCTCCAATTAAAAAACTTATAACGTTATATTCTTTTCTGTTCGAAGGATATACGTTTATTGAAGCATCGTATTTTTTTCTTAAACCACTTATAAACTTTAAAGAGTTTAATGCCCCCTCATTAATAAAATCGAAATAAATTACTTTGTTAAGATTCTGGTTAGTTGAAAAAATCTCTTTCGAGCCACGGTACATGACCAATGCATCAATTTCCGAATCGGGAGAGTGCTTTTTTAGAACTTCTATGGCAGGTGTGGACATAAGCGCATCGCCTATACCCGATAGAGCTATAACAAGTATTTTCATACAGAAAATATATAAAAAAAATAAGTCCGGCATACACCGGACTTTTTAATTCAGACTTAAATATTTCTATTGTGGACTTAACGTGTCCGGTTGAGTTAGCATTTGCCTGTATCTTTGTATGTTTGTTTTGACTGTCGGATCGTTAGGAAACATTACTTCCAGTTTTTCCCAAATTCCCAAAAGCTTATCATATTCATTTAGGCTTTCGTAGGTGTCAATTAGTATTCTGTACGGATTGTAGTAAGAACTAACATCTGAAGGATTCCTTTCAAGATCTTCCAGCGCCTGTCTTTCAACTTGCACAACAATTTCTTTATACTTTTCTTTTGCACCAGATGCAAAGTAAAGGTTTGAAATTTCGAACAACAGCCCATTATCAATTCCCAAAATTTCGTAGGGAAGTTTTTTGTTCATATCATCCAAAGTCTTAATAACTGCAGCGTTGTTACCTTCACTTCTGTAGTGAACCGCAAGCCTCATGAAGCCATTTCTATAATTTTGAATCATCCTTTTATGATTATCATCAAAGAAAATTGATGGATCGTTTAAACCTGTATAGCGGAAACCGGGTAAATAGGTTTTACTCGGAGTTGTATTTCCCGCAAGCTGTAGCTTTAAGACTTCTTCATTAACAAACTCTCTGCCCGGGGTTCTCTTTTCAGGAACAAGCCTGAATGCCATTCCTTCCATTTTAAGATAATCCTGCAAACCAATTTTACTGTCATCGGAACAGGTTACGGCAAAATAAATCGGTCGCTCCCAGTTGTTTGCTTCAACAATTTCACGCACCATCATATCCTGTACGCGAATGGCCTTAATGTTTCCAAATGAAAGAGTGTTTGACATTTTCCATGTGAGTTTACCACTCTTCATTATTGAGGAATCGGAAATAGCATACTCTCTGTAAATATCTTCAAGCGACATTTTATCATTTATCGGCGGCGTACTGATAGTTATGTCTGTTGGTTCCCATTGAACAGGTCTAAGCTGACCTATCTGTGCTTCACTCATTCTTATTTTCACGGTTCCAACATCATAGGGGTCGTTGTTTTTTAGTTGCCTTATATACCAATCAGTATTAACAAGACTAAGATTAACAACCTTTACATCTCTTCTGACTCCTTCAACATCCTGCAGATACCAAAGTGGAAATGTATCGTTATCTCCGTTAGTAAATAGAATGGCATTGGACGCGGCAGTTTGTAAAATGTTGTAAGAATAATCCCAAGGCACCCAATTTTTAGACCGATCGTGAGTATAATAATTTGCCTGCAACATTCTAACAGGAACAAGTATCGTTGTAAAAATTAATAACGCAATAATAGAAGCATTCTTTAAAGAACTGTTTTTTATTTTTTCCTGAACAAGATCAATAAGCCCGCGTACACCTATTGCAATCCAAATGGAATAGACAAAAAACGCACCCACATAAAAGTAATCTCTTTCACGAGGCTGTGGCTGCTGCTGGTTTTGATAGAAGGCTGTGAGATAACCTAAGAGAATAAACATTATCATAAATACGGCAGCCATTTTCCAATCCCGCCTAAAGTGATGATAAATACCAAACAACCCAAGTAAGAATGGAATTCCAAAAAGTGAATAAGCAACATTGCCTTCAAAATTTACTGCTATAACTCTTCCAATAATATTTCCTATGGCATTGAAAGGTGCAATATTAGCGCCGTCATCCTGTGCCCATCCTTCCCGTCCTGCATAGTTCCAAAGCCAATATCTAGTCATCATGTGGTTCATCTGATAGGAATAAAAGAAATCCAAATCGCTATTGTAGTTTGTATAAATACCAGCCTGATGAGGTTCGGATGAAAACCTTCTTTTAAATGTTGGAAAATCTCCGTATTGCTCTCTATTTAAGTACTTTTCTAAAGCCGGAAAAGTTTTAGGTTCATTTTCATTCATAGGCGGATCCTGATTCGCACGGATAATTACAAGTGAGAAGGTGGTGAATCCTATTAGAACAAAAATTGCAGACATAAAAACAACATGCAATGTTGGTTTCTGCTTCTTGATAGAGTAGTTAACTGCATAGCCTAATAAAGCAAGCACTGCAATAAAGATTAGAATTTCTAAAACAATATTTTCTTTTCCGATAGCAGTCATAATTGATGGAAGGATTTTTACTACGCCTGGATAGGTTGCAAACAGTGCAATACCGCCAATAATAATAGGCATATAGAACGAATTTTTATTGAATATTTTCTTCCAATAAATACCCATAATAATTGCACTCAAACCCAGAACCATCAATTTAAATTTTGTATCAAATTCCTGATACTGCTCTCCGCTTGGTGGTGCAGTAGTAGTTTCACCTGCCCACCAGATAACAGCCAAAAGAAGAATTATTCCCGCATGAACTAAAAATATA
>JABDPB010000017.1 GCA_013042995.1 Ignavibacteriaceae bacterium
AATATTTTCTTTTTTACCAACTAGCCTAGCCCTCTCAAGTGATCCTGCTCTTTGGGCAAGCTGGAATGTGGATGATGAATTCCGATACTTTAATAATTTAGTCACAAGAGTTCCGGAAGGCCTGCCAATTACTCTGCTTCTATCTGAAGAACAATACAGCCCGTCTATTGATAGTACAATTTATACTGCAAAATATTTTATAAGCATTCCCAACTTGACTAGCGATCCGGAAATTTATGAAGGGAGCTTAAAGTTTTATATGATAACCGACAATCAATTAGCCTGGGTTATTCATTATTGGGAAGATATTTCTAAAGAAAACAGCAGTAGTTGGAGCGATTTGAAGATTGAAAATAATCCATAAAAAAATAATAATTAGCATATTTTTTTTACTTGCGGCAATTGCAGCTTGCACAAATCCTTTTGCACCTGCATACGATGAAGATTATGATAATAATCGTCCACCAATTTCGGATATTACTACGATCGAAGGTGTTTTTCAGAATTTTCAATATTCCTATACTTTTAAAGATACATTAATTTATGGCGAGCTAATCGGGCAGGAATTTATTTTTACATACAGGGATTATGAGAGGGGATTTGATGTTAGTTGGGCAAGAGATGACGAGATGCGCAGTACAAACGGCCTGTTTGAAAACTCTCAAAGATTGGATTTAATCTGGAACAATATTATTCTGAGTACGATTGATTCACTGGATGCAAACATCGTTCGAAGCTTCAATTTAAATATTACTTTTAATCCAACAGATGTTGTACGAGTTGATGGGAGAGTGAATCTTTCTCTTAAGCAGGATCCCGAAACAAAAAAATGGCAAATAACACGCTGGCTCGATGAGTCAAATTTTTAATTTTTACAATAGAAAATTCTTAATCTAATAAACAACTTTATGATTCTTTTCTACTTTTCCGAAGCCTTGAAATCTATTTTCAGATCAAAAGCATCTTTCATTCTCACTATTTTCAGTTTATCAATAAGTGTTCTTCTAATTTTAAGTTCCGTAATTACTCTTCAATCATCAAAGTATTTAGAAAAGCGAATTAAGGAAATTGTGAAAGTCAACCTCTTCATAAAAGAATCAATTAGTGAAAAAGAACTCTCTGAAATAAAGAAACAATTGAAATCTAAAAACTATATATCGCAGGTAAATTATATAAGCAAAGAAAAAGCCGCTGAACTTTTTTTACAGGAAACAGGTGAGGATTTTAGTGATATTTTAGATTACAATCCGTTGCCTGCATCATTTGTAGTTAGTGTTAAAGATGAATTTTCAAATAAAGATTCATTGGAAAATGTGATTACAGATTTAAATAGTTTTAAGTGGACTGGTGATGTTGTGTTTAAAAACCAATTCGTTTACCGAGTACTTAATTTTTTAAATTCGATTAAAAATTATTTGTTTGCTATCACAGCTTGTGTGGTTCTGATTGCACTATATTTAGTTTACACAACAATAAAATTGATTATGAATTCCAAAGCAAAAGAATTTGAAACAATGAAACTTGTTGGTGCAAAACTTTCAAGTATAAAAGGCCCAGTGATGCTTAACGGACTCATTGCGGGAGTATTGGCGTCAGTTATTTGTCTAGCTGTATTTTATTTGTTGATTGGATATTTCTCTTCATTTAAATCTGTTATAAATCTTTTATTTGCTAACAGGATTTCACATTTGTTAATAATTATTTTTAGTGGTCCTTTATTAGGCACTTTGGTAACCTATTTTACAATGAGAAAGGTTTCACTTAAAATTTGATGATGCTTTTTAATTTTTTAACTTAGATTTCACCAAATTTATTAGTTATGTTTGAACTTGTATGGCACTTAATTTTCTAATTCGATGAAAAACCTAACCACACTTTTACTTGCTTCAATAGCACTTATTATAATTCTTACCGGTATTGTTTTAGGCCAAGACATTCCTAATTACCCAGAAAGATTAATTAGCGAAAATTATGATTCTTTAAAATTTCAGCAGCCCGAAACAAGCGTTGTAGGAGCAACCAGTGGGATAATAGATCCTGAAGAGTACGTTGTTGGTCCTGGAGATAAACTATTTGTTTCAATCAGCGGAGTTAAAGAAACTGTTCATTCATTAATTATTGATCAGGAAGGATTCTTATACATACCGCGTATTGGCGGTACAGATTTACGCAACTTGAATTTATTTGAAGCCAAGCAAAAAATAACTGAAAGACTGTATGAGTATTATAAGAATGTCGAAATTTTTATTTCATTAGTTGATTTTAGAAAAATAAAAGTTTCTATAACAGGAAATGTGGTAAAACCATTAACGAGAACTGTTGCTGCAAATTCACGACTGATGGATTTAATTTCTGCTTCGTCTGTTTTAACCGCCACTTCCGATATAAGAAATATTCGAATCGTCTCGAACAGTGGTAAACATAAAATCTACGATTTAGTATCGTTTTTAAGAAAAGGTGACTACAGCAATAATCCTTACTTAATAGAAGGCGATGTGGTAATAATTAGCAAAATTGATAAACTTGTCAAAATAAGTGGATTGGTAAAATATCCTGCAATTTACGAATTTGTTCTAAACGAAAGTGTAAATGATCTTATTGAATTAGCTGGAGGATTTTTAACTACCGCACGAACTGATACAATTGAAGTAGTTCGATTTACACTTGATGGAAAAACTCAACAAAGTAATTACTATCCTTTAGATGAAATTGAAAAAGGAAAAATTTTTCTGGAAAATGGGGATCATATAATAGTTAGAGAAATTCCTGAATATTTTAAAGAGCACTTTGTATTACTAGATGGTTATATCAAATACCCAGGTTGGTATAAAATTGTTAAGAATAAAACAACACTACGTGATATTGTTGAAGAAGCAGGTGGATTCTTAAAAGAGGCTTCTTTAACAGAAGCTACAGTATCACGAAGATTACAGATAGATGAAAAAGATCCCGAGTACGAGAGGTTGAAGGTGATAAATCCTGCAGATATGACTGAGGATGAGTACGATTACTTCAAAGCAAAGTCAAGACAGACATCTGGTCGCGTAGTTGTAGATTTCGTTGATCTTTTTATTAATAGCAATTTAGATGAAAATATAGTTTTAATTCGAGGTGATGTAATAAAAATTCCGGAAAAGAAAAATTATATTATTATGCTAGGTCAATTAATTATGCCGGGAAAAGTAATCTACGATTCAACATTAAGTGTACAAAATTATATTGAACTTGCTGGTGGTTTTGGATGGCGTGCTATTGAAGATGAAGTAAGAGTAATTAAAGCAAAAACGGGCGAGTGGCTCGATGCTGAAGATGTTACTAAATTAGATCCTGGAGATACAATCTGGATTCCGGAAGAACCACCTGGTCCGAATTTTTGGGAAGTTTTTATGGATGGTTTAACTATAGTAGCTCAACTTGCAGCAGTAGCAGCGGCAATGGCAGCAATAATTATTGCAACCAGATAGCTCATGACGTTTCATCAAATTTTACATACTATTCTTTTTAATCTTAGAACAATTTTGACTATTACCTTTGTATCCGCAATTGTAATTTTTGTATACTTGCTTCTCATTTCTCCCATATCATATAAGGCACCTGTTACGATACTTCCTCCTGCTGAACAAGATAATATGGGTGGACTAGGAACACTTTTATCAGGTGGGGATTTTTCAGCTCTACTTCCATCAAGTTTTGTTCAGGGTAACTCACAATTATTTTTAGAGATTCTAAAAAGCAGATCAGCAGCAGAATATGTTGTCAAGAAGCATAATCTTGTTAAATACTACTCAGCTGATAACATTTATGCTGCCTGCGATGAACTAAGAAATGATCTTAATTTAGATCTTTCTAAAGAAGGAATCATTACTCTTTCAGTTAATGTCTCCACTATTTTTATTCCAATATTTCTTTCGAACAAAGATTCTGTTAAGAGTTTTGCTGCCTCAATTTCAAATTCCTATATAGAATCTTTGGATAAGATAAACCGTGAAAAAATTTCCTTTAAAGCAAAAAGAGCAAGAGAATATATTGAAAACCAATTGCTGCTTACAAAATCTCAATTAGATTCTGCAGAGTACAGGTTGATGGAATTTCAAAAAAAGAACAAAGCAATTTCTCTTCCAGAGCAATTAAAAACAGCAATAGAAGGCTCTGCACAAATAAAATCAGAAATAATAAAAACTGAAATTGAAATAGGATTGCTTGAACCGAATTTAAAAGAAGATAATAAAACACTTGTTGCATTGAGAAAAAAGCTTTCAGAATTGAAACAAGAGTACGATAAATTTGAAATTGGCACAGAAGATTACTTAGTTGCTTTTGAAAATGTACCGGAGCTTGGAATGGACCTGGCGAAGCTGCTTAGGGAGGTTAAAATTCAGAGCGAAGTATATCTTCTTTTACAGCAGCAATATTACCGGGAAAAAATCCAGGAAAACCGTGACCTACCAACAATAGAAATTCTTGATGAAGCAATTCCACCGCTAAAAAAATCCTCTCCGCGAGTAATTTATTCATCGCTTGTTAGCGCTGTTTTTATCTTCCTATTGCTATCATTGTATTTTATCCTGAAGGAAAAAAAATGGACGATTTTTAAGGATCAAAGTAAAAGTTAGATGAAGACTGTCGCAATTACAGGGGGCGCAGGATTCCTTGGATCACATCTTTGCGTTAATTTATTGAATGATGGACTAAAAGTAATTTGCATTGATAATCTGATTACGGGTAACTTAAAAAATATTGAGCACGTAAAAGATCACAAGAATTTTTATTTTATAAATCATGATGTAACTAAATTTATTTCAATAAATGAAAATGTAGATTTTATTTTACATTTTGCTTCACCTGCGAGTCCTTCGGATTATTTAGTATATCCCATCCAAACGTTAAAAGTTGGTTCGCTTGGAACTCATAATGCACTTGGACTAGCAAAAGAAAAAAAAGCAACCTTTCTGCTTGCGTCAACCTCTGAAGTTTATGGTGATCCTCAGGTTCATCCACAAAACGAGAATTATTGGGGTCATGTAAATCCGATTGGTCCTAGAGGTGTTTATGATGAAGCCAAACGATTTGCCGAGGCAATAACGATGGCATACCACAGGCATCATAAAATTGAAACTAGAATTGCAAGGATTTTCAATACTTACGGACCAAATATGCGTGCAAAAGACGGAAGAGCTATTCCAAATTTTATTAGTCAGGCTTTAAATAATAAACCGATGACCATTTATGGCGATGGCACACAAACAAGAAGTTTTTGTTATATAGATGATCAGGTGGATGGATTATACAAATTATTAAATTCTGAATATAATGATCCTGTGAATATCGGCAATGCTGAAGAGATCTCAATATTACAGCTTGCAAATGAAATCTTAAAGTTAACTAAAAGTGAAAGTAAAATTGTCTTTAAAGAATTACCGGTCAATGATCCTAAGGTTCGCCAACCGGATATAACAAAAGCAAAAGATAAACTTAGCTGGGAACCTAAATTTAGTCTAGAAGATGGACTTAAAAAAACTATTGAGTACTTCAAAAAATTCTTGTAGAATAGATATTTTGTCAATTAAAACGTACCCCTATTAAATTGGAAAAAATATCCATAATAATTCCTTGCAGGAATGAGGAAAAGTTTTTACGAACTTGCATGGATTCAGTTTTAGGAAACGATTACCCGAAAGATAAATTAGAAATTTTTGTTGTTGACGGTAAAAGCGAAGATAATTCAGCTAGTATTTTGGAGGAGTATAGTAAAAAGTATGATTTTATTCGCTTAGAAATTAATGAAAATAAAACAGTACCATTTGCATTGAACTTGGCAATCAGAAAATCATCTGGTTCTTTTATAATAAGACTTGATGCTCATAGTGAGTATCCTTCCAATTATTTTTCGGAATTAGTTACTTGGTGTAAAAAATTAGATGCCGATAATGTTGGAGCACTTTGGAATACTGAGGTAAAAAACATTAATCATAAAACAATCGCGATTAAGAAAGTATTGCGTGATAAACTGGGAGTTGGAAACTCATATTTTAGAACAGGAATTGAAAAAATAACAGAAGTTGATACTGTTCCATTTGGCTGCTTTCAGAGAGAGGTTTTTGAAAAGGTTGGATTGTTTAATCATTTGTTAACCAGGAATCAGGACATTGAATTAAATAAAAGAATTAAGAGAGCAAATGGAAAGATTTTTTTGCTTTCAAATTTAGCAGCTACTTATTATGCACGTGAAACTTTTTGGGATATTGCGAAAAATAACTATGCTACCGGTTATTGGAATGTTTTAACTGTTTACATCACCAAATATCTTTACTCAATTAGTGTGCGTCATTTTGTCCCCTTAATTTTTCTTTTATCATTAATTCTTCCAATTCTATTTATGATTTGGGTTCCATTAATTGGATTTATTTCCCTGGCGAGTTTGGTTGCATATATAGCAACAATAACAGTGCGGTCATTTAAATTAAAAGATGAAACAACAACATTTGGCTTCATCTTTTTAGCTTTTCTAAATTTACATTTTTCTTATGGTTTTGGCTCTATTGTTGGTTTATTCAGACTAGATTATTTATTTAAGAAATAATTATAGATGAAAGATCAAAATTACAAATCTTTAATTGCTACATTTCTAAAATGCAATGCTAATCAGGTTTTTCTTTATTGGAAGGGTAGAGTTGCACTTTTTGCTATCTTAAAGGCAATGGGTATTAAAGAAGGAGATGAAGTTATTTTACCCGCATTCACATGCGTCGTGGTACCAAATGCAATTCTGTATTTAAAAGCTAAACCGGTTTACTTAGATATTTCCGCAGATAATTATAATATGAATATTGATCTGCTTGAAGAATCAATTACAAATAAAACAAAAGTGATTCTATGCCAAAACACATTTGGCTTATCTTCCAATATTGAAGAAATATTGCAGATAGCAAAAAGATACAAACTTTACACCATAGAAGACTGCACCCATGGATTTGGTGGTGAGTATAATGGAAAACCAAATGGATCTTATTGTGATGCTGCATTTTATTCAACACAATGGAATAAACCATTTTCCACTGGCATTGGTGGATTTTTACTTGTCAATAATGATAAATTAATAAATCCTGTTAGATTGCTTGAAAACAAAAAAGTTACACCTACACTAGGTGAAAAAATAACTCTTTCATCTCTTTTATTATTGAATAAGTACCTAATTAATCGATTTACTTATTGGACTCTTTTAAAGCTTTACAGATTTTTAAGCAAAAGAAATTGGATCATTGGTTCGAATAGAGGCGAAGAGTTATCTGAAGTTAATATGCCGTATAACTTTTTTAAGGGTATCACCTCCGTTCAAATTAACGCTGGCATTAAAGAGCTATCCCTAGTACATAGTGTTAACATACTACGACGAAAAAACTCAAAAGATTATACCAAATTTCTAATATCAAAAAACAAAACTTATGTAGACGAAAACCTCGTTCAAAATCATTTGTTCTTAAAATATCCATTGATGGTAAGAGATAGGGAATTAATTTTTCATTTGGCTGAAAAGGAAAAAATAAATTTAGGAGATTGGTTTTTATCACCGCTTCACCCTGTTACGGAAAACTTAGAGCAATGGGGATTAAAAAGGGAACTGTTCCCAGTTGCTGATCAGATTTCGAAGAAAATTCTAAATTTGCCTACAGATGTAAGCAACAATAACAGGGTTATAAACTTTCTAAAGAAACATATAGAATTAATTGAGTGATGTTTTATTGCTTTTAATTGTACATTTATGAGAATTTGAACATTAAAGTCCTCTATGATTTTGATTATAAACTAAAAATATTAGAGTAATGACACAAGGTTAATAAATAATAAGAATTCACATGGAATTAACTTTTTGATTTTAGATTTTGTAATACTATTTTAACAAGTTAGTGGTAAGTTTATTTGGAAAATTCATTCCGAATTAGTTATTTTTTGCCTAAAAATTTAGGAATATGAATAGAGATTTTCTGCTGTTCCACAAGCCCTTTCTTTCTGAAGAGGAGGTGGATGAAATAGTTGATACCGTTCGGTCCGGTTGGCTCAGCATGGGGCCTAAAACCTTAAGATTTGAAAGTGAGTTTAACAGCTACATTGGTGCAAGTAAATCCATAGCCGTTAGTTCATGGACTGCCGCGGGTCATCTTACATTAGAAGCTTTCGGTATTAAAGCTGGGGACGAAGTTATTGTTCCTACTATGACCTTTCCCGCAACGGCCGAAATAGTTTGCTATTTTGGGGCTAAACCTGTTATTGTTGACGTTTCTGAAGACACACTTAATATTTCATTAAAGGAAATTGAAAAATCCATTACTCCCAAAACAAAAGCAATCATACCAGTCCATTACGGCGGTCAGCCGTGTGATATGGATGAAATTTTGGATATAGCAAAGAAGTATGGATTAAAAGTACTTGAAGACGCGGCGCATTCCCTTCCGGCAACTTATAAAGGTAAGAGAATAGGAACGATTTCTGATGTAACGTGCTTTAGTTTTTATGCAACAAAAACTTTATCAACAGGCGAAGGCGGAATGATTTGTACGAACGATGATGAACTTGCAGAACGTTGTTCAATTATGAGGCTGCATGGCATTAATAGAGATGCTTGGAAGCGTTACAGTGAATCTGGCTCTTGGTATTATGAGGTTGTTGCACCGGGATTTAAATACAACTTTACAGATTTGCAAGCCTCACTGGGTTTACCTCAACTTAAAAAAGTCGATTATATGTGGGAATCGAGAAAACAAATAGCTGCAAGGTATACTGAAGCGCTTAAAGATTTAGAAACAATTGAATTGCATACAGTAAAGGACGACAGAGAATCCTCCTGGCATCTGTTTCCAATCAGGCTGCATTTAGAGAAATTAAATAAAACTCGTGCACAGATTATTGAAGAACTTCGCAAGAATAATATTGGAGTTGGTGTTCATTTTATGCCTGTTCATCAGCATTTATATTACAACGAAACATTTAATTTAAGTGATAATGAATTTCCAATTGCTTCAAGTGTTTTTCCAAGACTACTTTCGTTACCTATTTATCCTGGTATGAATGAAGATAATGTTGACCGGGTAATATCAGTTTTAATTGACATATTAAATAGAGCCAAAAGATAGAATTTAATATCTCTAGACTTTTTCTTTCATTTCTACTTATTCTTTTTTCACCTCTCAAATTCAATTAGAATTTTGATTAAATTAAATAAGTATCCCTTGATTTTAATAAATTAAGTAATGGCATTTTTAAGAAATATTTTGCAGTCTAAGGTTCTATTACTGAATTTTCATAATTTTATGAATTTTATTCTATAGATGGTTAAGAAATTCACCTCCTCCATTCTAGGAGCTTCAATATTCATTTCAATTCTCATGTTGGCTGGGAGGGGTTTAGGTTTTTTACGTGAAGTTGTATACGCTGGATATTTTGGAATCGGCGATCAATTTGATTTGTTTTTGGTCAGTGCAGTTTTTCCAATAACAATAAATACTGTAATTTATTATTTGGGTCAGAATTATTTCATTCCTGCTTACAATAAAGCTGTTAACTTAAAAAAATCTGAGTCAGACAAACTTTTGTCTCAAACTCTCATCATTTTTTTTATAGGTGGAATTTTAATATCAGTTTTCTTATTCCTTATTTCAGATTTTATTTTTGATCTATATTTAAAGTCCTCTAGTGCACAAATAAAGAATACTGCATCCACTATTTTCAATATATTTTTAACAACAATTCCACTATTTTCCTGTACATCAATTTTATCATCTTATCTTCATGCTAAGTTAGAATATTCCTTTCCCGCAGTTTCGAGATTGTTTTTAAATATTTGCATTATATTTCTAATTTTGATGTTTACAAATAAGCTAGGTATCTATGTAATTCCAATTGGATATGCATTGGGTGTTTTGATCCAATTTATCTACTTGTTTGTAATGTCATTCAAGTTTGGTGAATTAAAAACAATCCTTTTTAGGCTGGACAGAGCATTATTATTAAAGAATATTAAATCATCTATTCTTATTATAATCTTAATTGAATCAATTTCACAATTGTATCTGATTGCTGATAGATTTTTTTATAGTAGTTTACCAAGTGGTGGAATTGCATCACTGAACTATGCGTTTAATTTGTTTGTGTTTCCAATAGCAGTATTCTCTTTTGCAATTACAACAGCCATATTTCCTAGAATTTCTGATGCTTTTGTAAAAAGTGCTGATACTGAAATTAGAAAAATAGCATTTGAAAGCGTAAGTGCCACTATAGTTATCTTTACACCAATTGCATTCCTTTTTATCTTTTTTAGTGAACCAATTATAAAATTAGTTTTTGAAAGGGGGAGTTTTAGCTCAGAAGCCACGATAATGACAGCAGAAGTACTGAAAATTTATGGATTAAGCTTAATTTTTTATTCTGTTTATACAGTTATGAATAAAATTTTATATAGCGCCGAACTTTTAAAGCAACTTCTGTTTATCACTATTGCCGGAATAATTATAAAATTATTAATCAATTTTATATCTGTTGATTCTTTAAATCAATCAGGATTAGCAATGGGTACTGCTGTCAGCTATATAAGCTTTTTGTTCTTTAGTGTTTATTTAATAAATAAACATTTAAAGATTAATTTCACAAGAAAAATAATCTATGACTTACTATTTAACTTGGTGAATGCTTCAGTTTGTTTTGTTATAATTTTGATAATATGCAAGCTATTTATTCAAGGAAATTTTTTTACGCAGATTTTTTTCTTAACAATATTCGTGGCAATATTCATTTCAAATCTGGTTTTACTTAATCATCCTTCAACAGAAATAATTCTAAATTTATTTAAAAAAATTAGGTGCAAAATTTATTGATTATTGAAATATAATTTGTTCATTCGAAGAATAACTTAAAGTTTATATTTTGTGGAAAACACAATTAAAGTTAAAATAAATAACATTATTGCAAATAAAGAAATTCTTGGTATTTCTGTTTTAGCAATAGCTAGTTCCTTAATTGCTGGTCAATACGTCATATATTTATGTATACTCGTTTTATTAATAACATTAAGTTATTTATATGGTGAAAAATTTTTGGTTTCAATTGTAATCATTTCTCTTTTCACACTCGTTGGAGATTTCAACAAAGAACTAAGACCATTTATTCAGATAGTGGATTTTGGAATTTTAAGTTTCTTATTCTTAAAAAGATTTGGATTCCAATTCGAATTATATCCAAGGGTGCCTAAGGTTTTATTTTATTTTATTTTGTTGTACTATTGCTCCATGATCATATCAATGGTTTTTTCAGACTATCCCTTCGCAGGAGTTGGAAATATACTTCGTCAAACAGTTTTTTTTGCAATTGCTTATTACTTTTATTCACTTATTAAGGATAGTTCATATATAAAAACTTATGTTACAGCACTCGTTATCGCAACAGCAATATTGGCTATAAGTACGATTTACTTATTTATTATTGATGGCTATAGTTTAATAGAGTTAAATTTAGGTCTAAGAAGCAGAGTTTCAGGATTAATTGGAAATCCTAACATCCTTACAAATTTTTATATAATTTCAGTTCCGATTCTTGTTTTATCTTTGATGTTTTATAGAAATGCAATTAAGAAATCAGTAGTAGTTTCTATACTAATCTTATTTATTGTAGGACTAACTTTAACCATTTCCCGTACTGCAATTTTAGGGGTTTTACTTAGCACACTTTTCATTTTCTTTCTGTTCAGAAAAAAATATTTTTACTGGTCCATGTTTTGCTTAGTATTGATGGTGTTAAATATATTAATATATGAACCATTTGGATCCTTGACTTCGCTTTTATTTAGATTAGAAAGAGGGCTTGCAGGTAGAGAATTTATATGGGATATTTCAATTGGTATCATTAAAGATAATCCAATATTTGGAATTGGAGTAGGAGTTTTCAAGTTAGAAATGTTTAACTATTTCCCGATAATGTTAGACAGTTGGGTAGGAAGGGAACTGGTAAAATTGCACGAAATTACCGCGACGGGTACAAATCTATCCCATAACCTCTTTCTTGGATTTTATACTGACATGGGAATTGTTGGTTTTTCAACTGCTATTTTTTTTGCTACGATATTTTTCAGAACTGGAATTAAAACATTAATAATTTATAAGAGCATAGACAGTAAAGACTATTATCTAATTCTTGCTTTGTTTTTAGGCGGGGCTACAATGTTTGTTAGAGCCTTATTTGATAGTGTAGGAATTCTCAGCTACGGAGTAATAACAAGCGATTTACCTTTTTGGCTGATTTTCGGATCTTTGCTACACTACTACAAAAATCATCCGCATAATTTTATCAAAGAGTAATTAGTAATGATAGTAAATGATTTAAGGAATTTTCTCAACAAGATCCTTGTATTTTATTTTCCACAAAAAGCTGGTTACTGGAACCTAATAACAAGATGTAATATATCAGAGAAACCAAATAAATTGGGCAGGTATTATTTAAATTTCAGTTCCAAAGCTAATTTTGAGGGTGAGTTTTCCAAAGAAGGAATCCCGCTTTATAGTTTTTTTGGACAGCAAAATATTGAACATCCAATTGTGATTGCACAATATGGATTGGCATTGTATGAAAAGCTACTGCAGAATAACTTCGAAAATACAATTTTGAAAAAAAAGTTTTTGATGGTTAGCAATTGGTTTCTTAGCAATAAAATTGCTGTTGGAAAAGGTAGCGGCTGGTATATTCATAATCAATATCCTCAGTTTGGACTTAATTATCCGTTCGTCTCTGCTATGGCACAAGGTGAAGCTATATCTGTTCTAACGCGAGCTGCACTATTAACAAATAATTCCGAATTTGAAAATAGTGCTGTTGCTGCAATGGAGCCATTTAAGCTTAAGGTTAAAGAAGGAGGAGTAGTTAATTTTTTTAACTCAATAGCTGTGTATGAAGAAGGACCCTCGCCAATAAAAACTATGGCTGTACTAAATGGTTTTATATTTTCTTTATTTGGATTGTTTGATTTGTATCTGCTAAACAATAATCAAACTGCAAGTTTGCTTTTTACTCGGGGTGTTAATTCGGTAAAAAAACTTCTACCTTATTATGATCTTAAATATTGGACAAGATACTATTTGTTTGATTATCCAAAAGAGTACTGTTCATCATTTACTTACCACATTTTAGTTGCTGAACAATTAAAAGCGCTACACCTTTTAACAGGCGAAAATGAGTTTTTAGAATATAGTAATCGTTGGTTTGATTATTCCAAGAATTTCTACAAAAAAAGTAAGGCTTTATTTAAAAAGGTTATATATGCCAACAAACTTTCACCGTAACTAGATTTACTATAGTGGAGATTACCAGCTTAATTTCAAAAAAGAGATTTACTTACAACATAACTACTAAATTTCTAAATCTGTTTTTTTTGTTAATCCGAAAAATTTGCAAACTCTATCCTGTTAACAAGGGTAGTATAGTTATTGTTGCTTTGCATAGGCTTGGAGATAGTGTTTTTACTATACCAGCGATCAAACATATTCAAAACCACTATAAGTCTAAAGTTACGATTGTATGTTTTCCTCACTCCCTTCCAATCTTCCAAATAGGATTAAGAGATGTGGAATATTGTCCGCTAGAATCAAATAATTTTTATTTTGATAAACGTGTTGCTGGATTAAAGAATAAAAAAATCTTCAAAAAAATTAAGCCGAAAATAATTTATGATCTGACTGGGGTAATGTCTTCAGCAAGTTTAATTTTGACATCTCGTGCGAAAGAGATAAATGGAATGAGTAGAGAACAATTTAAGTACATATTTGATAATCATGTTCTAATAAGAAATAAGGCACATCAGATCGATGTTTATTTGGATGCTATATCATCTAATATTCAAATATCCAAGAGAGATAAGCTAATACAGTTTCCTGTAAACTATAATAAAGAAGATAGAATTTTAATTCATCCCCTTGCAGGTTGGAAAGCAAAACAATGGGGCTTGAGAAAATATCTAATGCTGGCGAAAAAATTGAAAGAAAAGTATGAGGTTTACCTAATTGCTCCCAAAAATACTTATCAATTTGAAATTAAAACTACATGTGAATTTAATGCAGTTGACCTTATAGAAACGGAATCTGTAAACGAATTAATTGAGCAAATAAAAAAGTGTTCAATCTTAATAGGCAATGATTCAGGACCTATTCAGATTGCAGGATTACTTGGTAAACTTACATTTACTCTTTACGGATCAACTAATCCTGATTTTCATCTACCAATTGGGAAAAATCACTCTTTTGCTTCTGTTCCATTAAAGTGCTCGCCGAAAGCTG
Organism: Ignavibacteriaceae bacterium; assembly: GCA_013042995.1. Classification (GTDB taxonomy): domain Bacteria; phylum Bacteroidota; class Ignavibacteria; order Ignavibacteriales; family Ignavibacteriaceae; genus IGN2. Next base: position 14,310 of record JABDPB010000017.1, read on the forward strand.
AAGATAAATTGTGTTTTACGCATGGTGGTTTGTATGGTTGTCCTTCGTACGAATGCATGAATTTGCTATCTGTAGATGCGGTATATAATAAAATAAGTTCATTCCTTTCAAAAGTTAATAATTGATGAGAGTTCTATTTTTAGCGGATACTGATTCTCCCCACACATTGAAGTGGGCAAAATC
>JABDPB010000019.1 GCA_013042995.1 Ignavibacteriaceae bacterium
CCAAGATCTCCAATTCCGAATTTTCCCGGTAGTGATGTGGGATGTAAAAGAATTCCTGCACTGCGTTCAAATTCCATTTATACCTCATTTGTAAAGTTGTGCATATTTGAAGCGTTAAATTACCACCTTAAACATTATTTACGCAATATATTTCTTTTCAAAACAGTTGGAACTCCTTATGTTTGTCATTCCGATATGAAATTACTACGAAATCTTTACGATTGGGTTCTTCACTGGTCTAAAACACGTTATGGGCCGGTGGCACTTTTTATACTTGCATTTGCTGAAGCATCATTTTTTCCAATTCCTCCAGATGCACTTTTAATAGCATTAGTTTTAGGCTTTCAAAGAAAAGCTTTCAAGTTTGCAGCAATATGTTTAATTGGTTCTGTGCTTGGAGCATTGTTGGGATATTCAATTGGGCATTTCCTGTGGTGGACTCCTTCGAATGAATTTACGGGTATTGCAAATTTCTTTTTCACCAATATTCCAAGCTTTACAGAAGAAGCTTTTTATAATATTCAGCAGCTTTACACCGAGTATGATTTCTGGATAATTTTTACTGCAGGATTCACACCGCTACCATATAAGGTTATTACAATTTCTTCGGGTGCTTTTAATATTAATGTTTTGATGTTTATCGTTGCGTCAGTCATAAGCAGGGGTGCTCGTTTCTTATTGGTTGCTGCGCTGATCTGGAAGTTTGGTCCTGCAATAAAAGAATTTATTGATAAATATTTTAACTGGCTTGCAATTGCTTTTACAGTACTGCTAATAGGCGGATTTGTTGCAATTAAGTATTTATTCTAAAAATAACTTGCCAATTGTAAAATGATTTCTTTTACTTCCCTTTGAATTTTAAACTTCTGCTTGTTACATTAAATTTAAGATTAAACCTCCTACTGTAAAAGATTAATAACAAACATTCTAAAGAGGAGATGAAAAATGAAAACCTATGTTATGCTTACAAAACTTTCGCCTGAAACTTCTAAAATGATGAAAGACCGTGCAAAGCTTGGCAGACAATGGCTAGATCAAGTAAAGAAAAAATGCCCCGAAGTTAAATTTATTGCACACTATGCTCTGCTCGGTCACTACGATTTTCTTGACATTTACGAAGCACCGGATGAAGAAACTGCTGCAAAAGTTTCGATGATAAGTTTATCGAACGGTGCATTCCAGGCAGAGAGTTTATCCGCAATTCCTTATAAGAGATTTTTAGAATTAACTGAAGAAATAACTTAATAATTGTTCATTGACCGGAATGCTGCTGAATTTGTTTTCCGGTAATTCATGTAACAATATTATTTTTTTATAGGAGGGAGTTATGCCATCAAAAAAACTAAAAGAATTTTTGGATGCGAATAATGTAAAGTACGTTTCTGTTCAGCATTCATCTGCTTATACTGCACAGGAAATTGCAGCAAGTGCGCACATTCCCGGTAAGGATTTAGCCAAAACAGTAATAGTTAAAATTGATGGGAAAATGGCAATGGCTGTTCTTCCGGCTTCTTACAAAGTAAGTTTTGATAATTTAAAAGATGCTCTCGGTGGAAAAGATGTGCGTCTTGCGTATGAGCAGGAGTTTGTAGATAAATTTCCTGATTGCGAGGTTGGAGCTATGCCACCATTTGGAAATATCTATAACTTGGATGTTTACGTTGCAGAAGTATTGACTGAGAATGAAGAAATTGCATTTAATGCCTGCACGCACACTGAACTGATTAAAATGCCATTTAAAGATTTTGAAATGCTGGTAAAACCAATAAGATTTAAATTTGCTGTGCAGAGTAAAGCTTAAAATTTCCGTTCAGAAAAAATTATAATTTAAATTTGAGATAGCTCACAATCTCATTAGTATTGTCAAACGCTTTAACTGTTTCAGTCTCTCTGCCTTCTCTTTCCATTTGTGCATTTATTATCGCAACTACTTCTTTCCACATTGTGGAATGGCAAGCAACCGGTTTTTGATCCATTATCTTTTTGTTACATAATTCCCAAACTGCTGCAAGCTCTAACAGTGTTCCGGTTCCGCCCTGCAGAACCACAAAACCATCACCAAGTTCAATTAGTTTTTGAACCCGATCAAAAAGAGAGTTACATTTAATTTCTTTTGTTAAATATTTATTCGGCATTCTGCCCCAAGTATCAACCGTAACGCCAACCGCATCAACACCCATTTCATTTGCACCTTTTGAAACAGCCTCCATGATACCACTAAATCCACCAGTGCAAACATTATAACCATTTTGAGCTAATCTTTTCCCCATTTCATAACCAATTTTGTATTGCTCATCGCCTTCAACGGGCTTTGAACTGCCGAAAACTGTGATTGTCTTTGCCATCTGTAGAAAAGAAAGTGTTTGAAAGTTTAAATATAAGCAATAAAAAATCCGTAACCCTTTAAGCGGATTACGGATTAAGAGAAGGGGTACGTTTTCTTAAAGGAATTACTGCGCGTTGGATCCAACTATATTTACACTTATTTCAATATCATCGGAAACTTTTTGACCAAGAACCATATTGTCGACATCAAAGTCTGACAGAATTATATTAAATTTTACTTGCACTCCAAGTAGATCACCTGCTGCTCTTTTCTTAGTGTCTTCACTTTCATCAAGATAAGTAACAGTTGCGTCTGCAACTACTTCTTTTATTACACCGTGCGTTGAAAAATCTCCGGTTACCTGCGCTTTAAGTTTATTCTGTTCCAAAACCTGTATGTCGCTTACTTTTTTAATTTCAAAAACAGCTTCAGGATATGATTCTGCATCGAGCCAATTAGCACTCCTTAAATGTTCATCTCTTAAATCGATTCCTGTTTTTATAGAAGCAACAGAGATTGAAATTTTTCCGTTTAAAGTTGAAAAATCATTTACATTAAAGGTAACGCTTCCCTTTATATTGTTAGTGATTCCCGTAATGTCTTCAAGGGGTGTCGTGCTGAAAAAGGTTGCTTGATTTCTTCCATACTTATCCTCAAATGAGAAGGTTTGCCCACCGGTTGCTTTTACATTAAAGCCCTGTGGAAAAATTGCCACTGCAGAAATAACTGCAATAACAATAAATTTGATGATTACTTTCATTTATTCTCCTTTTTTTTAGTTCTTAAAAAAAATAATAATATTCCTGTTATGGCTACTACTATTCCCGTAAATCCTAATGTGTGTGGTATCAAACCTATAATGAACTGCTCTTTAAATTCCATTTCTGGTTCTAAGCCTAATAATTTGTCTAAATCCGATTGTTCTTTTTCAATCCATACTCCATCTTTGGAGAGAATTTCTCCTCCACTCAATTGCCAATATCCGGCAAATGCAAGAATGAAAATAAATCCAATTAAAAGAGCAATTTTTTGTTTGTTGTTCATAACACACCTAATAAAATTTTAGTTCAATTGATTTGATGCAATAATAATATAAAGTTTCAAGATAATTAGCTATTGGCTAAATTGTTTGTTGATATTGATATAATTTAAAACTTATACATATTTATAATTTCTATGTTACAACATCATTTAATAATGTGCAAGGATATTGTGCTTTTGATAACTTAATTGAACAATATGAACTGTAATTCATACGACATAGTAGTAATTGGCGGGGGGATAATCGGGACATCCACCGCCCTAACGTTACAAAAAAACTCATCGCAAAAAACATTATTAATTGAATCAGAAAAGGAACTGGCAACTCATCAAACGGGTAACAATAGTGGGGTTATTCATTCAGGATTGTACTACAAACCGGGTTCGCTTAAAGCTAAAAATTGTACTGAAGGACGTAAACTGCTTTACGATTTCTGCCAAGAAAATAATATTAAATATGAAAATTGTGGAAAAATTGTTGTTGCCACTGAAAAAGATCAGCTATCTGCACTTGAGAATCTTTTTGAGAGAGGAACTGCAAATGGGTTAACTGGGATTAAAAAGCTTTCCGCAGTAGAATTGAAGGAGTACGAACCAAACGTATCTGGAGTTGCGGGACTATTTGTTCCGCAAACCGGTATCGTTGACTTTAAACAGGTTACTAATGCATATTCAAAACTTTTAACTGAAGCAGGAGGAGAAATAAAAACGATCTGTAAATTTCTGTCTCTAAAAAAAATAAAAGATAAACTAATTCTAAACACAACTTGCGGGGAGATTAAGTGTAAAGTTCTTGTGAATTGTGGAGGTCTCTATTCAGATCGCATTGCAAGAATTTGCAATGTTAAACCAGGTTTACAGATAATTCCTTTTCGAGGTGAGTATTACAAACTTAAACGGGATAAAGAAAATCTGGTGAAAAATTTGATCTATCCTGTGCCCAATCCTAAGTTTCCCTTTCTTGGAGTACATTTTACAAAAATGATTAATGGCGGTGTGGAAGCTGGACCGAATGCCGTACTTGCTTTTAAAAAAGAAGGATACACAAAAAAAGATTTTTCTTTCAACGATGTTTTTCGAATGTTAACCTTTTCCGGGTTCTGGAAAATGGCGGCGAAATATTATAAAATGGGCTTTGAAGAATTCTATAGATCATTTAGTAAAAAAGCTTTCGTAAAAGCACTGCAAAAACTTGTTCCGGAAATTGAAGAAAATGATATTCAGCCTGGTGGCGCAGGTGTTCGTGCACAGGCTTTGGGGCCAAACGGAAAATTAGTAGATGATTTTAGAATTTTAGAGACAGAAAAAATGGTTCACGTCTTAAATGCACCCTCTCCCGCCGCAACGGCTTCAATCAGCATAGGAAGAAGGATTAGCAAAATTGTAATTAATAAATTGGAAGCAAAGCTATAGAGCTTTAATATGGAACTACTTACGTTTCTCAAAAAATTAGAATCAAGTAAAAATCTTGAAAAAATAAAAGATGAGATTGAAAGTCTGCTTACAAGTTATGCTGTTACTGCGGATAAAACTTTGCACTTTAAATTAAATGGAGATGAACA
>JABDPB010000021.1 GCA_013042995.1 Ignavibacteriaceae bacterium
CTACGAAGTAATTTTAATCGATGATGGAAGTACTGATTTATCATTGAAAGAACTAAAAGAGATTTGCAGAACAGATAACCGCTTTAAATATATTAGCTTCCGAAAAAATTACGGAAAATCTGCCGCATTGCATGTTGGGTTTAAAAAAGCAGTCGGTGAAGCTATAATAACAATGGATGCGGACTTACAGGATGACCCGCACGAAATACCGAACTTACTTGCTAAACTTGAAGAGGGCTTTGATCTTTGTTCAGGCTGGAAGAAAAAGAGACAGGATCCATTTATCAAAAAAATATCATCGAAGTTTTTCAATTTTGTAACGCGTGTCATAAGTGGAATAAGAATTCACGATTTTAACTGCGGTTTAAAAGCTTACAGGAAAGCGGTTGTTGAAAGTGTAAAAGTCTACGGCGAGCTGCACAGATACATACCGGTCTTTGCAAAATGGCAGGGCTATAAAATTACCGAAACGCCTGTCCAACATCACCCGCGCAGGTACGGAAAAACAAAATTTGGTTTGTCGCGGTTCTTTAAAGGTTTTATTGATTTGGTAACTGTTATTTTTGTTACACGCTACATAAAACGCCCAATGCACTTTTTCGGATTTTTAGGTGCGCTTGCTTTTATATCAGGTTTTATTTTGCTGGGTTACTTAACTGTTTTGTGGATTCAGGGAATTCCACTTAGCAACAGACCGATGCTCTTTCTCGGAATGCTTTTAATAATAGTTGGGGTACAGCTATTTGCTGTAGGATTGTTAGGCGAAGTTATTGTTCACAATTCGATGGATGAAAGAGAATACGTAATTAAAGATCAGAATTAATCCTTTCTATCAATATAATCTTATCTGAATGTATTACGATCCTGTAAAGAATATATTTGCAAAAGTCATTCACAAGTTTCCTTCCTTAAGAATTCTTTTCTATAAAATATTAGATTTGATGTTTCTTCGCTCTTGGTATGTAAGAAGGGAGCTTATTAATTTGCGAAAGAGTTTCAAATTATCTGAAATTAATATTTACGATGCAGGATCAGGTTTCGGGCAGTACACTTATTTTATGTCCAAAAATATGAACCCTTCGAACATTTTTTCTATTGATGTAAAAGAAGACTGGATAAACGATTGCAGAGATTTTTTCACTTCACGAAAAATTGAAAATGTAAATTTTGCAGTAGAGGATTTAATAAACATCAATCATCAAAATAGATTTGATTTGATTCTTTGCGTTGATGTAATGGAACACATTGTAAATGATGTTAAAGTTTTCAAAAATTTATATTCAGCATTAAAAGTTGGTGGCTTCCTTCTGATTAACTCGCCATCAATTTTCGGCGGAAGCGATGTGCACCACGAAGAAGAGAAAAGCTTTATCGGCGAGCATGCTCGAGATGGTTATTCAAAGGAAGATTTGGAAACAAAGCTTCACCCAATTGGTTTTAATACTTTTTCATCAAAATATACATACGGTTTTTGGGGAGACAAAGCATGGCGACTTGGAATTAAGTACCCAATGCTTCTTTTAAATGTTTCAAAAATATTTTTAATAATTCTACCCGTATATTACCTTTTAACATTACCGTTTACTTTATTAATGATGGTGCTAGATTTTTCAAGTTTAAATAAAACTGGTTCGGGGATAAATTTCATTGCAAAAAAAGAAGATTAATAGTCATGGCATCAAAAAAAACTAAACAAAAGCAAAAGCCGGCATCTAAAGAGAAGAAGACTTTTTTCACAGGTTTTAATCTTGATAATTTTGTCCCTTCAAAATATCAGATAGTTGTCTTAGCTGTAATTATTCTTCTACTGTTTCTCTACTTTTTTTCCCCCCTTTATTTTGAAGGAAAGACATTTCAATCTGGGGATATTATTACAAGCAAGAGTGCAACAACTTATATTGAACATCATTCCGACGGATTTACCTTGTGGAATCCGTACGTTTTTGGTGGAATGCCTGCCTATGCAATTGCTGTCGGCTACAAATGGTTTAACCTTATTTACGTTGCAGTTGATGGTGTTCGTAAAGTGTTCAGCAGCCCTTTTGCAGTTGATTATGCTAAATGGACATTCTATCTGCTTGCACTTGCATATGCGATGTTTGCCTTCTTTTATCTACAGACAAAAAATAAACTGGTTTCATTTTTAGTCGCAGTTGCCACAGCATTTAGTACAGGTCTAATTGTATTCTTATTTATCGGGCATGTAACAAAGCTTGCTGCAATCTGGGTCTTCCCAATTATATTTTTGCTGCTGTTCAATTTTCAAACGCGGATAAAATTTTTGGATGTGTTGATCCTAATTTTCTTTATGGTTGCTTTATTCCTTGGCTGGCATGTTCAAATAATTTTCTACATTTTTTTCGCGGTGATGATTTACTTCATTTATTTCTTTTTAAAATCGCTCTTGCAAAAAAACAATCACCTAAAAAAACAAATATTAAAATCGCTTGCGATATTTGTATTTGCAGTAGTAGTTGGATTATTAATTCAATCCGATAATTTAACACAGATTTATGAATACACACCATACTCAACTAGAGGAACTGAAAGTTTAATTGAAAAAGAAACAGGTCCCACTGAAAAATCGGAATCAGATTTTTACCAGTATGCAACTAACTGGTCGTTTTCTCCGGGTGAAGTACTTACTTTTATTATCCCCTCGTACTATGGTTTTGGAAAATCAACTTACCAGGGTCCGCTTTCACAAAACCAGCCGGTGGAAGTGAACACATATTTTGGGCAAATGCCATTTGTTGATGTTGCAATGTATATGGGTGTAATAATTTTCTTCCTTGCGCTTTTTGCTATTATAACTGATTGGAAAAATCCTCTTGTACGATTTTTAACAGTCCTAGCTTTAATTGCACTAATTATCTCATTTGGAAGAACGCTGCCGCTACTTTACGATTTAATGTTTTACTACTTTCCTTTCTTTGATAAGTTCAGAGTCCCTTCGATGATTTTGGTTTTAGTTCAATTAAGTTTTCCGATTTTAGCAGGGTTTGGAATTGTAAAAATTATTTCACTTCGTAATGAGAATAATAAAAAATTGGAATCACTTATTCGCAATACAATGTTTGTATTCGGCGGCTTGTTTGTATTAACCTTGCTTTTATCTTCTCCTATTAAAGAATGGTTTATTGGAAGAGTTGTTTCTGCCGGACAGCAGTATTCGCGTTTGCAGCCGTTGCACGATTATATGGCTGAAATGTTTTTAAATGATTTCCGCCTTGCAATGTTTTTTACAGGACTAACTTTCGCACTGGCTTATGTGTATATAAAATCAAAGCTCAGTGCCGATTTATTAGTGCTGGCAATTTGTTTGATGATTGTAATTGATCTTTTTAGAATAAATTCTCGAGGTGAAACTTTTACTGAAAACACCCGCATCGAACAACTTTTCGAAAAACCAGATTACATTCAGGCGATTGAAAACACAGGGGATAAATCAATTTACAGGGTATTAAATTTAAAGCAGGATGGTTCGATTGGTTCACCCAATCAAAATTCTAATTTTCTCACTTACTTTTTAAGGTATGATATTTACGGTTATTCTGGAATAAAACCGAGAACCATTCAGGATTATTACGATGTGCTCGGATCACCAGCCAATCCTACATTCTGGCGAATGCTTAATGTAAAATATTTAATATTCGATCAACAGGTAAATATGCCTTCGCTTGAATTAATTTATTCGAGGGATAAAACTTTCTTATATAAAAATAACGATGCACTGCCAAGAGCTTATTTTGTAAGCACAGTTGCAAAGAGACCCTCGATTGAAATATTAAATATGGTTAAAGAAAAACGCTTCGATCCTAACTACATTGCTTTTGTTGATGAAGACATTGAAAACATTGAGGCACCTGACAGCACCGCTTTTGTAAACATTGTAGAGTTTAAAGCTGAGCACATTGAACTGGATGTAGATGCAAGCGGAACTAACTTTTTATTTTTAGGTGATACTTATATGTACGGTGAAGCGGATTATAAATTATTTAAAATACCAACAGGCTGGGATGCTTTTATTGATGGAGAAAAAACAAAAATTTATAAAACCAATCATGGTTTTAGAGGAATTGTTGTTCCTGAAGGAAAGCATAAAGTTGTATTTAGATATCTGCCGCAGTCTTTTGTTATTTCACAATATTTATCACTCACTCTAAGTGCACTTGTTATTTTAGGACTTGTCATAGGCACGCTTTTAAATCTAAAGAAAAAGAAAGCTAAAACAGAAAAGCACATTGAAGCTTGATTGAAAATCCAGATAAAATAGAATCAAAACTAAATTTTTCCTCAAGCTCGTTTAAAAAATATTTTGCCAATACATCGTGGCTCTTC
>JABDPB010000024.1 GCA_013042995.1 Ignavibacteriaceae bacterium
TTTCATTTTCATTTTCATTTTCATTTAAAAGATTTGAAACAACCGGCACACTTCGGGATGCATCTAAAACATGAATTACAGCGCTGCTGTAGTTTGGATCAATTTTTACAGCAGTATGAATTCTTGAGGTAGTAGCTCCGCCAATTAATAAAGGAATGTTCAATCCCCTTCTGTCCATTTCATTTGCAACGTGAACCATTTCATCAAGTGATGGAGTGATGAGTCCGCTTAAACCAATCACATCAACTTTTTCATCAATTGCGGTCTGGAGAATTTTATCGGAATGAACCATTACACCCAGATCAATAACTTCATAATTGTTGCAGCCAAGAACAACGCCAACAATATTTTTACCGATGTCGTGGACATCGCCTTTTACTGTTGCCATTAAAACTTTGCCTCGTCCACGTGTGTCTTGAGCTTCTTCCTTCTCTTTTTCAATGAATGGAATAAGATATGCCACTGCTTTTTTCATAACCCTTGCACTTTTTACAACTTGCGGCAGAAACATTTTGCCCGCTCCGAAAAGGTCGCCCACTACATTCATCCCATCCATAAGTGGGCCTTCAATAACTTCAATCGGTTTTGCAAATTGTAATCTTGCTTCTTCTACATCTTCTTCAATAAAATCTACTATGCCTTTTATAAGTGCAAGTTTTAACCTTTCCCGAACAGTTGAGTTTCGCCAATCATCTTTTTTATCTTCGACTTCAACTTTGCCTTTAACTGTTTCCGCATACTCAATTAAGTTTTCAGTTGCATCTGGATTTTTATTAAATATTACATCTTCAACTTTTTCAAGTAAGTCTTCTGGGATTTCTTCATAAACAGCAAGCTGTCCGGCATTTACAATCCCCATATCCATTCCAGCTTTTATTGCATGGAAAAGAAATGCAGAGTGCATTGCTTCGCGCACTACATTGTTACCGCGGAAAGAAAATGAGAGGTTGCTAACTCCGCCGCTTACTTTTGCCAGAGGAAGATTTTGTTTAATCCATTTTGTAGTTTCAATGAAATCTACCGCATAGTTATTGTGCTCTTTAATTCCGGTTGCAATGGCAAGTATATTCGGATCAAAAATTATATCCTGCGGCTGAAATCCAATTTCTTTAGTTAGTATCTTGTAAGCACGTTTACAGATTTCTATTCGTCTTTCAAAAGTATCAGCTTGTCCTTTTTCATCAAAAGCCATTACAATTACTGCGGCACCATATTGAAGAATTTGTCTTGCCTGTTCTATAAAGGACTCTTCGCCCTCCTTTAAAGAAATTGAATTTACTATTCCCTTCCCCTGTAAACATTTTAAACCTGATTCAATTACAGACCATTTCGATGAATCAATCATAATCGGGAGTTTGGCAATATCCGGTTCAGAAGCGATTAGTTTTAAAAACTTCATCATTACCTCTTCCGAATCAAGCATGCCTTCATCCATATTTATATCAATTACCTGCGCACCGCCTTCCACCTGGTCACGTGCAACTGAAAGAGCCTCTTCAAATTTTTCCTCTTTAATCAGTCTTGCAAACTTTTTTGAGCCGGTTACATTTGTTCTTTCGCCAATATTCATAAAGTTGGAGTCGGGTCTGAGAATCACTGGTTCCATTCCGCTCAATCGTAAATATTTATTTTGATCTATTGGAACTCTTGGTTTATAGTTTTTAACCAGCTCGCTTATCTCCTTTATGTGCTCTGGTGTTGTGCCGCAGCAGCCACCAACAATATTTACAAATCCTCTATCCAAAAAATCATTTAAAGTGGAAGCCATTGTTTCAGGGGTTTCATCGTATCCGCCCATTTCATTTGGTAATCCGGCATTAGGATGAACAGATAAGAACTTATCAGAAATATTTGATAGGTCTTCAACAAAAGGTCGGAGCTGTTTTGCTCCCAAAGCACAGTTTAGTCCGATGCTTAAAACGTTTTCGGCGTGAGATACTGAAATATAAAATGCTTCAGTAGTTTGCCCGGATAAGGTTCTGCCACTTTGATCTACAATTGTTCCAGAAATCATAATTGGAATCTTGGTTCCCTTTTCCAATTGATATTTTTGAATGGCATAAATCGCAGCTTTGGCATTAAGCGTATCAAAAATTGTTTCAATCAAAAGAATATCAGCGCCGCCGTCGATCAATCCTCTTGCAGCATCGTAATATGCCTTCACCATCTCATCAAAAGTAACCGCGCGGAATCCGGGATCATTTACATTTGGCGAAAGCGAAAGTGTTTTATTTGTCGGGCCTAATACTCCAGCTACTAATTTCGGAACTTCAAAGTTTTTGCTGTTAAATTCTTCAGCAACCTCT
>JABDPB010000025.1 GCA_013042995.1 Ignavibacteriaceae bacterium
GCGAGATTAAAAATTTCAAATTTTCTGCTCACTCAAACAGAGAAGGATTGCTTTCAATTGTTGATAAATTGAATCCGGGTGAAATAATACTCGTCCACGGCGATCCTGATGCAATTGATTGGATGGGTGCATCAATTTTAAAGCGCTGGAAGGATAAAAAAGTCCACGCTGCAAAAAATGGTAAGAGAATACTGTTTGATTAATAAACCAAACTATTGATATATTGAATACAGAAATTTTTTGATTTTTGTGCAATGGGGAAAATGGTAAATCGTACTTATAAAACTAATTTCACTTCTGCATCTATGCCCACTGATAAATTTTTTATATCGGTAAGGATTTATACAAGCAATAATCAATTGATTCATTCAATTTTTACAAAATAATTACAGATATCGGAGGAAAAAATGTCTGCATTAAAAGAAAAACTAGGTAAAAAAATACAGGAATGGAGACCCCGCACCACAAAATTGATAAAAGAATATGGCGACGTAAAAGTTAGCGATGTAACTATATCACAGGTTATCGGCGGTGCAAGAGGAGTAAAGAGTTTAACAACTGATATTTCTTATCTTGATCCATATGAAGGAATCAGGTTCAGAGGATTTACAATTCCCGAAGTAATGGAAAAGCTGCCTAAAGTTCCGGGTCAAGAAATGCCTTATGTTGAGGGATTTTTCTACTTGCTGCTAACTGGTGATCTACCAACTGAAGAAGATGCAGCAGAAGTTGCCGAAGAATTTAAAAAAAGAGAAGTTGTCCCAGATTATGTGTTCACAATGCTAAAAAACCTTCCCCCTGATTCGCATCCGATGGCTATGTTCTCTGCTGCTATTGTTGCAATGCAGAGAGAATCTCAATTTGTAAAAGAATACAATTCAGGCTTAGGTAAAATGGAATACTGGATGCCTACTTTTGAAGATGGAATGAACCTTCTTGCAAAACTTCCGCGAATTGCCTCTTTTATTTACAGATTAAAATATAAGAACGGCGATATTATTAAGGCAGATCCTAAATTGGATATGGGGGGCAACTTCGCCCATATGATGGGTATTGACAAACCTTACGATGATGTTTCAAGAATGTATTTTATTCTCCACAGCGACCACGAAAGCGGAAACGTGAGTGCACATACAGGACATTTAGTTGCAAGTGCGCTATCGGATGTTTACTACGCAATATCCGGAATGATTAACGGATTAGCAGGGCCGCTGCACGGCTTGGCAAACGAACAGGTTTTAAGATGGACTCAAGGTGTATTTGAAAAGATGGGCGGTAAAATTCCGACTGAAGAAGAAATGAAAAAATTTGTTTGGGATACTTTAAGCGGCGGACAGGTTATTCCGGGATTTGGTCATGCAGTATTGCGCAAAACCGATCCGCGTTATATGGCTCAGAGAGAATTTTGCTTAAAGCACCTACCGGACGATCCTTTATTTAAATATGTTGATTTAATTTACAAAGTTACTCCTCCTATTTTGCAGGAACAGGGCAAAGCAAAAAATCCCTGGCCAAACGTTGATGCACAATCAGGTGTTATACAGTGGTACTATGGCTTAACCGAGTACGAATTTTACACAGTATTGTTCGGAATTGGAAGAGCGCTTGGTGTTGTTTCTAATATTATCTGGGACCGCGCACTCGGTTACCCGATTGAAAGACCGAAGTCAATTACAACTGCAATGATGGAAGAGATTGCAGGAATAAAAAAATAATTTTCTCCTCCTCCCACTGAAAGAAGTGCCGTCCCGTTAATTTGGGGCGGCATTTCTGATTTATAGGACTTTATTTGGAGATGACATCTTTTAACTTAGCCGACTTAGATAGTAAAGATGTCATCTCTTACAACATTCAATTTAGTTACTTCAGCAGCAGCATCTTCTTCACATTAACAAATTCACCAGCCTGTAAACGGTAAATATAAACTCCGCTTGCAAGTGATGATGCATCAAAGCTAATTTCATATTTACCTGCCGGCTTTTCATCATTAACCAAGGTTACAACTTCAGAACCGAGAATGTCGTAAACTTTCAATGCTACTATTCCATCTTCCGGTATCTGATAACGTATCTTTGTGGAAGGATTAAAAGGATTGGGATAATTTTGATCCAATGCATATTCTAAAGGAATGTCCTCGCCCTTAAAATTCTTTTCCACTAAATTTGATTTTTCCAACACCACTTCATCTAACTGAATGTCTGAAAGTGATAGATTAACTTCTTCATTCACTGTTGTTGTCAGTCTCAAACAATAATTACCTGCTTCAATCCCCAAACAGTTCACCAAATAACCCTGCGTCCCGTATTTCTCCGTATTATTTTTATTATAGGTAACCTGTTCAAAAACTCCTACTACCTCGCCAGTTGTTAGTTTTACAAGTTCACACCTGAAATTGACGTTAAATTCATTGCTCAAGAGAGAGTCTGCATAATCGGCATTAACAACGTAGTAATAATCCGAAAAGATCAGTTCACTTTGGGAGTTCAGACTAAGAGTATCCGATCTTAATGATGCGTTTAGCTCCTCAATGCTATTAACAGCAATTGTATCTGCTCTTTTTATAAACTTAATTGTTTCGCCGTTCAGCAGCACATCGCCTATGTTAAATACAAACTCTAAACCATTTCTTTCTACCACACCGCTTCTGCCGTAACTTATATCTACTATCTCCCCATCCGTAATTTTACCAAAGTCCGGTATGTAGGTAAAATCATTTGTACACCTGTTAAGGAAATAGGGTGCATTCGTACCCGTATCAAACACCATAGCTTTTATATTACCAAATTCGCTTCCATTGCTTACCAAGGTTTGTATTCCATTGCCAGATAACGGAATTATTGCATCATAACCGAATGGATGTCTTCTTCTAACATACTTGGAATATTGTCCTTCAGACTCGCTCCAAGTAACTATAGAACCATATAAGGTATTTAATGATCCATTGTTTGTGAAACCTACATTATCGCTGAAATTACTTGGCGTTCCCCAGTTTGAGCCCCAGCCTGTTACTACAACTGCCGCTTCTCTGAACATCGGATCTGAACCGCCCTGTTCCTTCATCTGGATTTTTTCCTGTTGACTGTTAAAAACACCTAACCAGCTTACGATCAGATATCGGGAGCCCAGATTATTAGATAAGCTGATTACAGGATGCATATTTAAATTAAAACCGCTTCCAGATGATAAAATAACAGGTTCATCACTATAGTCCCAACTGGCAGCAATTCGTTTCGCATCTCTGTAGTAAATATTTCCAAAGTTTTCATAAGCAATAAAAATATTCGTTATACTAGGTCGTCGTAAACCCGTTACAGTTGGATTTTTGCAATCACCATTAGTTCCGGGGATGTCTATTTCACTGCCCCACCACCAGGTAAGTGCATCACTCCATTTAGTTTTTTGTTTTATGCCTCCGGTTGGGCCTGTGCGGTATGCTATAAATATTTCCCATTGACTGAATGATATAACAGGCTTTGCATTTCCATAATATGAATTAGGATAATCTGCAACAACCTCTGCATCAGAAAACTCGTAAAAACCGTTTCCTAAAGGACTAAAAGTATACAGATGTATTTCTGCATCCCCGCCATATTGAGTATCATATTCCTCAAACACTACTTTTACAATGTTACCGTCATAATCAATTGCAGGATTTTTTCCATAATAATGTAATTGTTCTTCCTGACTCCAGTTACCATAATAGTTGCTTGTTAAACTGTATGTGTACCAAACTGTTCCCATTGATTCATACACGACGTGATACTGACCGTTATCTGTTCTTACCATTTTTCTCTGGCTTGCACTGCTTATTCCGTTTTGGTCGTTGGAACGGAGATTGCCCTTATAATTCGCTATAATTGTTGTAGGTGAAGTAATCTGTAAGTTTGATCTTATAGAATTGTAAGAACCATTATCCCATTTATAAAACCACCACGTTGTACCTAATGCCTGAAATTGTTCCGATGCTGTAGCAGAATACAAATCTAGGAAAAGTGAATATTGAAAAGCATTGTAAGGCATACCATATTGCCAAGTTTGTGTAATTGGAGGAGTTTGCCAGGTAATTTCATAATCATTATTCGAACTTCCTCCTTCAAGATTGTTTGCAACCGTAAGCGGTATAGTCGCATAGTACATTGAGCGGAACTCATCAGTTCCATCCAAAACTCTTAATGTAGCTGAAGTCGTATACATTTCATATTCATTCCAATTTCTAAAATTATAAATAACATTGTTTTTAGTATAGGTTGAATGAGAAGTTGAAATGCCGTATTCAACTCCACGCCACAAATGAACAACGGTACCAGGATCATACTGCTGACCTATCTGAGCAGTACCATCAGGAAAACCCATCACTGCCGTATTGAATGTTATCTTAATATCATTTTCGGCTACCCCATTAACATCGTTAGTTAATTGGATATCATTATAATATCGGCTGATATCTTGCTGTTCGCCTAATAAGTTCCAAATTTCAACAGATTCACCATTAATAATCGGTGTTACAACCTGCGGACTTCCCCCTTTTGCAGTCAACAACCCTGGTTGACTTATACTATATTCAAAAGTAAGGTCGGGTGAAGTTAAAGCATGCAGATTATTCAGTCTGAAACTAAAAAGTAGATCAGATCCTCCAGTTTCATAAACTACATAAATAGAAATTTCCAATTTCCCCTCACCAATTTCCGGCCAAACGCTAGGATCCCTTAAATAATCAAATCCTCTTCTAACATCAAATGGTTCAGGAATACTACTCGTAACTCTATCTTCGTCCGAGGTTACCTCATTATATAAAGTGGAATTTACTTCCATAAAATCTATCTCATTAACTTTCCCGAAAAGCGGATGATTCATACTGATTCTAGTTACAACGACTTTATAGTTATAATTAGTAATGAAGTCATCATCAATAAGAAACCAAAATTCCCCAGGAAAAGCAAAAACTTCGGTGAAATAAAAAAGATAAATAATGAGTGTCATTATCAAGGTTTTCATATTTTCTCCCTTAGATTTATTTAAAAAAATCTTAAGTTTGTTCTACAAACAAAAAGGCGTATTTCACTTTTGTGAATACATTGCTTACCAATTTGTTTGTACTACGGGTAACGGTGTTCCAGCACCGTTACTCTTTTATTTTATTGGTGGCTGTTTGTTCATAGTTATCACCTCCTTACATAATTTTTTTGTCAATCAGTTTTTCCCTATTATTATTTTGGCTTCGTTTACTGTGCTGCCTACACAAAATATCGTGTTGTTTATTAAAAATATTCCCGAGTACGAAGTATTATCTGACGATATTTGACCCTTGTAATTTCTCCACTCTAAACCGTTATAAATGTAAACTCCATCAAATGCACCCGACGCTACTGTTACTCCTGTCTGTTTGTTATATTTTACATCCCAGATATAATAACCAAAACTTTGAATTCGAGAGAAGTTAGTTCCTATCATTTCAAATACGCCATCTCCACCAAAATAGATTAGGTTTTTTGTCGCTATACTTATTGCATTTAATGACCGGTTACTGCTTATTGGAAGGTTTGACCAGATATTTCCATCGTAATAAACAGCCAATAACGGTGGCACCATTCCAGTGCCTACACCAATAATATAATCAGATCTATAGCCATCTAAATCTTTAACAAATACTTGATCGGGATTACTATAAACGATTTGTGCTCTGCTTCCATTCCAGTGTATTATTTTGCCACGCCCGCTCCCGAAATAAACATTATTGCTGTATGTTCCCCAGACAGAGTGATATGGTAAATTATCTACTAGTATCTGATCATTAAAAAGTATTTCATTCCAATTCAGACCATCAAAATGAAAAATGCTCCCTCCGACAGTCCAAATATCATTATTTGAGAATCCAAAAATTGCAAATAAGCCTCCATTTCTTTTTACCGGTTTCCATTCGATTCCATTCCAATGCATAACGCCATAAACTGTATCACCCATTATTAGAACTCCACAGCCATAAACATTATTCTCATCAGTTCCCCAAACATCATAAAGAACACTTCCAGGATCGCCAAATGCATACTCCTGCCAGGTATAATTAAAGTTTGTCGCAGCAAGGGTTCTTGCAGTTATTACATTGCTGCTGTCTTTTCTTTCTCCTGTCGTATCTATTCTTACTGCATAATAAGTGTAGACTGTATTTAGCTCTAGTCCATTTTCATTATTATCATCAATTATACTTGTATCGTTTGTTGTTATAGGATATTCAGCTACAAGTGTATCCGCGCTATTAATTTGCCTGTAAAGTTCTATAGTGGAGTTTTTACTATTAGTTGTGGTTTTTGAATTTATTATAATGCTTCTGTGGGTGCTGTATTCATAAGTTAGTGTAATAGTATCTTTGACATTAGGGGGAGGAGGCGGTGGAACAACAGGAGGATCTTCAGTACATCCCAGCTTGCAAAACAATAGTATGAGAAGTACTGAAACAATCAATTTTAAATGGGACTTCATATATTCTCCCTCCTTTCTACCTAAAGGTAGATAAATAGAAGTCTATAAAATATATCTCAAAAATCATACTGCATAAAGCAACTGCGATTTCACCAAAAAATCAACTCAAAAAAAAAAAAAATAGAAGTAAAAATGTTACAAGCTTTTTGGTTGTTTTTACAAGGTTGTAAAATTTTTTGCGGGGGTAACAAACCCAACTCTTTAAAAGAATTGGGTTTGTTAAACAAATATTTATTTTAACGGCAGCTTATTTTTGTTTAATTAAAAGAAAGAACCATTGTGCAGGAAAAGGATTTAACCCGTCTTTTTAAGGAAGGAATATTAGATAACATAATTTCAATTACTGAAAAATTTATTTCAGGCTTAACATCTTTTGCTAAAAAAGATTTAAGTGAAGAGCTTGAAAGCTTTTCAGAAACTTTAAAGCAGATTCCGCAGGAAAAGAAAAACCTAACCGAAGAGCAGGCGAATGCACTGCTTAGAATATTTACAGCGGCAGCCCAACCTTCTTTTGCAAAAAGGTTTATGGGAAAAGTTGATAAAGATGTTTATTTCATTTTTGGAGAATATTTAAATTCACTGGTTCCAAAAGCTAATTCTAAAATTGCAAGCATCACTTATGAGTACCTAAACCTGTTTCGTTACCCATCTTTTCTAACCAGAGTTTACAATGAAAAGAAGTGGGAACCTTTAATTCATAAACTGATATTTAAAAGCAACTACAATGCAAAAATTCTTTTTAATCAAAGAGCAAGGGATTACAAAAGCAAACCTTTATTTAAAGTTGTAAAGGGAAACTACGTAGCAGAATACAGTTGGGAAAAATCTGCAGAATTAGTCAAAAAATATCAGCAGGCACTTTTCTCAGCTTTGGTGAAGAATTCATCTGCAGATAACAATTCTAAAATTGCATTTCTCTTGGACAACTGCATCGAAATGGCTTTGCTTGATTTAGCATGTCTTACTGGCGGCATTGTAAACGTAATGATTCCCGCTAACTCCGTTACTGAGCATATCAGGTTTATTTTAAAACAGAGTGAAGCTTCGGTTTTAATTGTGCACGATGAAAAACAGCTTTCAAAAATAAAATCTTTAAAGAATGAACTTCAGTTAAAAAAAGTAATTCTATTAAAAGGAAATTCAAGCGAAGAATGGGTTACAAACTTTGCACACTTTTTAAGCTTGGCAAAAGAAAATAACGTTGAACAAGATATTGAAATGGATGCAATCGCAACAATAATGTACACATCGGGTACAACAGGTGAACCAAAAGGAATAATGTTTTCGCAGACGAATATAATTTACAAACGCTTCTGCCGTGCAATGGCCATTCCCGAAATTGGAGACGAAGACAGGTTTT
>JABDPB010000032.1 GCA_013042995.1 Ignavibacteriaceae bacterium
TTTGGTAGTTCAGCCCAGTTTGCGCCATTATCCTGTGTTAGAAAGATACCAATATCTGTGGCAACAAAATATGTGTTTGGATTCAAAACATCTTCTGTATAAATAAAAGCATCATTTACAGGTGAATCAGGAAGATTACCGTGAATGCTGAACCAACTAGTTCCCTGGTTTGTTGTTTTATAGACTTTATTTGTATTAAAGCCTGAAAAAGTAACTACAGCAATATTTTCATCGGATGGATGAATATAAACTGAAGAAATCGTTCGTCCGGGTAAACCTGATGTTTTGTTACCCCAGGTTGCTCCGCCATCAGTTGATAAAAATATTTGGGAGCCGGTTGTTGCATATAGAATTGAAGGATTTGACTTGCTTATTGCCATTTCACGAACAGCATTCGATCCGTTTACATTACTTGAGATAGCTGTCCACAAACCTCCATTGTTAGTTGATTTATAAACTCTCTGTCTTGCAACAAAGAAGGTACCCGAAGTTGTCGGGTGATCAATAATAGGAGCAACCCAGGTTACATTCTCGCTGGTATTAATTCCATTAGTTGCCTGTCCCCAGCTACTTCCACTATTTGTAGTGCGGAACAAACCACCGTTTTGTGTTTCTCCAATAATATAATTTAGATTGAAATGATTGAACGCTACTTCACCACCATCGCCACCGTATGCCGCAGCCCAGTTAAGTGTGGAAAAAGTCTGCTGCGTTCCATTGTCCTGTGTGCCGCCTAAAATTCTTCCCGGATCAAACGGACTGGCTTTAATTCTGTAAAACTGGGTTAAAGTTAAATTCTGATTCAGATTTGTAAAACTATTTCCATTATTCGTTGTTTTCCAAATTCCACCGTCGTTGCAAACCATAAACGTATTCTGATCGGTTGGGTGAAAAAATAAATAGTGCTGATCAACGTGAACATAACCGCCGGAATATCCGTTTGTAATATTCACAAAAGAGTTTCCATCTGTAGTACGGAATACATCAATAGTTCCTACATAAGCATTATCCGGATTCCAGGGATTTACTCTGCAGTACAAATCATACCAAGCTTGTCCATCAAGGCTCTGAAAATTGGATGACGTAGAAAGCTGTGTCCAGTTTGTTCCATAATTTGTTGTTTTGTAGAGACGAACCTGACTGCTTTGATAAACTGAAGCGTACATTACATTCGGGGATGTAAGGCACAAATCAAAATGGTTTCGTGTTCCGAGTGCTATTCCGCTTCCATAGGCTAAAAAGGTAACTCCACCATCAACAGATCTTCTTAAACCGGTTCCTGATCCTATAGCAAAAGCTGTATCACCAGTGGGAGAAAAAACTACATCGTCGCATCTGCCTCCGACTAATATACTCCAATTTAAACCGCCGTTTGTGCTCTTGTATAATCCGGAACTTCCCAAAGCTGCAAGTAGTTCATTTGAATGATTTGGACGAATTTTAATTCTGGAAAAATAAGTTGAGTTTGGAAGACCATTTGTAATGCGAGTCCAGGTATTTCCAGCATCAGTACTTTTCAATAATCCTCTCCCGTACCAAGAAGCTCCGCTGTAGGTTGCTTCACCTGTTCCTGCATAAATTATATCAGGATTTGAAGGATCAATAACAATCGCTCCCATTGATAACGACTCTTCGTAATCTGTTAAAGGCATCCAATTAATCCCACCATCAGAAGATTTCCATACTCCGCCGTTTGCAGGTCCAATGTAAAGAATATTCGGATCTGTTGGATGATATGCACCAGTAACAACACGTGATGAAATATTACCGTAACTGAAATAATATCCAGGAGTTGGCCCTAAGCTTACCCAATTAATATTTGGCATAGCATCTATGTTTTGCTCTCTTAAAAGATCTCTTTGTTCCAGTGCATTGGCATAAGCATTTGAGGGTATGGTTTCGTATGGATAGGCTCTTTGCTCAAAAAACCATCTTTCACGTATAAACGGTTTTGTTTGTTGTATTTCTTCAGGTGCATTTGTATAAACTGTGTTTTCAATGAGCACATCAGAATAATTTATTTGAGAATAAAGTGTACTTGCTGTAATTATCAATACTATCGAGAAAAGTAGACTCTTCATTCTACGTCCTTTCAGATGTAATAAGTAAATAGGGGCTTTTGGAAATTTTTATCGAATTCAATAAATGTGGAATGTAAACTTGGCAATTTTTTTAATATTTTGCGCCAAAGATAAACTTGCATTATATATAAAACAACTTTTTACTGCTTCATTTTGAATCCAGCACAAAATATATTAATTGATTTTTTTAACTATGAGACCTTCAGAGCTGGTCAAGAAGAAATTATTGATGCAATTCTAAATTCAAAATTTGTTGTAGCGGTGTTACCTACTGGGGCAGGCAAATCAATATGCTTCCAAATCCCTGCGCTTCTTTCAGATAATTTTTCAATTGTAGTTTCCCCACTAATTGCTCTAATGAAAGATCAGGTTGACAGCTTAAACAAAAAAAGTGAGCGAGCTGCATTTATAAACAGCACTATGAATTTCCAGGAATCGGAAAGTGTGCTGAACAAAATTGCTTTAGGAAAAGTTAAACTACTCTACCTTGCACCTGAAAAACTGGAAAGCATAAAATTTGCAGACAGAATTAAAGGATTAAATCCTTCCTACCTTTTTGTAGATGAAGCTCATTGCATTAGTGAATGGGGACATAACTTCAGACCGAGCTATTTAAAAATAAAAGAATTCATTTCACATGCTTCAATTAAAAAAATCGCTGCATTTACTGCAACAGCAACACCGGAAGTTGTAGAAGACATTGTAACACAACTTGAATTAAAAGAACCAAAAATATTTGTTAGAGGATTTGAGAGGGAAAACCTTCACGTAAATGTTGTCATTTCCAAAAATAAAAAGAAAAAATGTATTGAACTTTTACAGAAGATTAATGGACCTGCAATTATCTACACTTCTTCCAGAAAAAAAGCAGAAGAAGTAGCAGAACATTTAACCCTGAATGGATTTGCCTGCTCATATTACCATGCAGGTTTACCTTCAGCTGAGAGGAGACGAATACAGGAGGATTTTATAGAAGGTGAAACTGAAATAATTACAGCGACAAATGCATTTGGAATGGGCATTGATAAAAAAAATATTCGATTGGTAATACATTACAACATTCCAGGTTCGATTGAAAATTATTACCAGGAAACCGGGCGTGCTGGAAGAGATGGTGAAAATTCGTTCTGTTTACTTTTATACGATGAAAAAGATTTAACAATTCAGAATTATTTTATTTCTACTTCCCATCCTAATAAGGATTTAATAATAAATATTTACAAAGCTGTTTGCGATTACAACAGAATTGCGGTTGGTAACCTTCCCGAGAAAGAACTAATAGTAGATGAGGAATATATTTCCAATTACACAGGAGCTAAAATCAATAAAGGTATACTTCACACTACAATAAAATATTTAGAAAGCTCCGGCTACTTAACTCGAATTTCTGGATATGAGAAGAGAGATACAATTCAAGTAATTATAAGTAAAGATAAATTAAAGCTGTTTGTTAATTCCACATCAAACAATGAATTGAAAAATGTTATTTTGATATTGCTACGGGAGTTCAGTGGGGGTATTTTTCATTCGCCTATTAAAATTTCCATTCCAAAATTAAGCTACACGATCGGAATAGCAGAACATGAACTTAAAGATGTCTTCAATGTTCTTGATAACCTAGGTATAATTGCATACAATCCTTCCATACCTAAAGAAACGGTAATGCTAACAACTGCCCGCGTTGCAGATGATAGATTGGTTTTAAATTACAAGTTTATAAATGAAAGCTACATAAATTCAAAACGTAAACTTGATAAAATGGTAGAGTACGTTTTTACACAAGACTGCCGTTTTAAATATATATTAAATTATTTTGGCGAAAAATTAGATAACTATAAGTGCAGGAAATGTGACAATTGTACAACAACAAACAGAATTCCTGATTCTACAAGTGAATATATTTCCGATTCAATAATAAACACTTTAAAAGAAGCAGATGAAGCAATTTCCGAAACGGCGTTGATACAAATTCTAAAAGGTGAGCACATTAAGAACAGTTTAAAGCTGTTTGATTATTTTGGAGCATGTAAAAATTTTAGTCCAACAGAAATTAAGATTGTAATTCAGGAACTAGTTTCAAATGGAAAGATAAACAAAAACATTGGTAGTAAAAACTACTACGACATAATTCATACCACACAAAGAAAAACAAATACGAAAAAATCCAATGAGGATAAATTATCTGAAAATAATTATAACAGTGATTTATATTTATTCAATTTACTTAGAGAAGTTAGAAAAACTGCTTCGGAGAGATTTATGCAATCAGGTTACTTAATTTGTCCTGACAATGTTTTACGGGAAGTTGTAAAGAATAAGCCAAAAAACAAATATGAGCTTTTATCAATTAACGGTTTTAACAGCAGAATGTTAAACAAAGTAGGGAATGAATTTATTGAGGTTATAAAAAACTATTTGAAAGAAAAACAAGATGAGAATACAGTTATTAATAAATCATCGCTGCCGCAGAATATAATTCACACACAAAAACTGCTGAAAAAAAAATATACGCTTAAAGAAATTGCTCAAGCTTTGAAACTTTCTGAAGCAGTAGTATCAATGCAGATTGAAACGATTATTGAATACAATCCTGTAACCGATGTTAGTAATCTTTTCGGCGAAGAAACCTACAATCAAATAATGGTTGAGGTGAAAAGAGGATATGAGAATCTGAAAGAATTAAAAGAGAAGCTACCACCTAAAATAACCTACCCGCAAATAAGAATAGCGGCTGCAAAACACAAATTTAGTTCCCAGCTTCTTGCTTAAGTTTTTCCACGTAAGCTGTAGCTTTGTTAAAAAATTCCTCCCATTTTTTAGGTGATGAGTTGTAATAATCAATTGTGTTTTTATAGTCTTCTGCTGTAACGTTATGCTTGCTCAACACAATCCCTTTGAGTGAAGTCAAATTAGTATCATTTGTAGCGGTGGTATCCTGCAGAATTAATAAATCAACATAGACTTGAATAAATTTTTCTTCTTCGATGGGGGCTTTATCACTGCAGTTTGTGAGAAGTAATAGTGTAGAAATGGGAAAAATTAAAAATTTTAGTCCTAAGCGTATCAAAATTAGTTCATTTTTTTACTTGCTTCAAAAAGAATTTTCTTTTCCTTTTCGGTAAGGTTCTGATAGCCAGATTGACTTATCTTATCTAAAATATTATCTATTTGCTCCTGTGTAATCTGCTCTTCATTATTTTTATTATTTAAATCATAATAATTTGCATCCTGAATACTTTCTTTTCGTTTTCTTAATTTTTCGGATAAACCAGCGAAAGGATTTTCGAATTGACCACCTGATCCAGAGGATGGGGAACTGTTTATCATTCGTTTTAAAGGCACATCAATTCTTTTATCTAACATTATAAATATAAATCCCGCAAGTGCACCACCAAGATGAGCAAGGTGAGCGACATTACTGCCAGCATCACCAATCCAGAATATTTCCAGCACAAATAAGAATCCAATCAGATATTTTGCTTTTATCGGAATAAGGAACCAAAGATAAATATACCGGTCTGGGAACGACAATGCAAAAGCAATCATCACACCGAAAACTGCACCTGAGGCACCTATAGTTGGAGCAGGAACAGAAAAAAGTGGTGCAATAAAAAGTTGAGCCAGCCCGGCCGTTACTCCACAAATCAAGTAAAAATAAAGAAACTTTTTTGATCCCCAGATATTCTCAATCTCCATGCCGAACATCCAAAGAATGAACATATTAAAAAAGATATGACCAAAACCACCATGCATAAACTGATAAGTAACTAACTGCCAAATTTGAAAGTTAAAATTTTCACCGATTGGATTTAAGGCAAACCAAATATTAAGAATATATCCTAAAGGTTTCCCTCCAATCAATAAATTGTTACCTAACATTTGAATAAAAAACACAACTGCGTTTATGATTAACAAATTTTTAATCACTTTAGGGAAGACACTAAAACCTCCAAGCGGTCTATAGTAATTATTCAAGTTTAATCCTTATATCAATTATAAATTAGTAAGTGCAGCAACTCCGGGAAGAGTTTTTCCTTCAAGAAATTCCAGCGAGGCTCCGCCACCAGTAGAAACGTGAGATACTTTATCTTTTAATCCAGCTTTACTTATCGCTGATGCGGAATCACCCCCGCCGATTACAGTTACTGCACCATTTTCAGTTGCTTTTGCAAGTACTTTTGCAATTTCGAATGTTCCATTGGCAAAATTTTCCATTTCAAAAACACCCATGGGTCCGTTCCATACAACTGTATTAGACTTCATTATTTCGTTTGAAAACAATTTAATTGTTTCTGGACCTATATCCAATCCCATTTTGCCAGCGGGAATATTATCCACACTAACGGTAAGAGAAGGCGAATTGTTATTAAATTCATCTGCGGCTACAACATCCACAGGTAGTAAAAATTTAATAGCAGATGATTTTAATTTTTCTAAAAGCTCTTTAGCTAGATCTAGCTTTTCTTCTTCTAAAAGTGATTTACCGATTTCTTTTCCCTGCGCTTTAAAAAACGTAAAAGCCATTCCACCCCCTATAATCAGTGTGTCAACTTTATCAAGAAGATTTTGTATTACATCAATTTTACCTGAAATTTTTGCACCGCCAAGAATTGCACAATATGCTTTTTTGGGGGTTGCAAGTGCTGTCCCCAGGTATTCTAATTCTTTCTGCATTAGATAGCCGGCAGCACAGCGTTCAATAAATTTTGTAACTCCTTCCGTTGAAGCATGTGCCCTGTGCGCACTTCCAAATGCATCATTCACATAAACATCTCCAAGCAAAGCAAGCTGCCTTGCAAATTCTTCATCATTTTTTTCTTCCTGTATATGAAAGCGAACGTTTTCAAGTAATACAACATCTCCCGGATTCATTTCATTTACCATTTTTTCTGTTGCTTTACCAATGCAATCAGGCGCCAGTTTAACTTCTTTACTTAATAGTTCGCTCAATCTTTTAGCAACAGGTTTTAAGCTGAACTCAGGTTTTCTCTCACCTTTGGGTCTGCCCAAATGACTCATTAGAATTGCTTTACCGCCCGATTCAATTATTTTTTTAATCGTCGGAAGCGATGACACAATTCTCAAGTCGTTAGCAACATTTAAGCTTTCATCCAACGGAACATTAAAATCAACACGGACGAGAATTTTTTTATTTTTTAGCTCAGTATTATCAATTGAAAGTTTATTCATTTTAATTATGTTAATTTGAAAAGTAAAAATATGACAGATTATAAAAATCTGTCATATCTTGAATTACTTACGAAACTTTTTTAACCAAATCAACGACTCTGCATGAGTAACCGTACTCGTTATCGTACCAACCTACTATTTTAACAAGATTTCCGTTTGACATTGTTGAAAGGGAATCAAATATATTTGAGTGCTCGTTACCTATTATATCCGCAGAGACCAGAGGATCTTCTGTATACTCTAATATTCCTTTAAGTGAACCTTCAGCTGCTTTTTTAAATGCAGTATTAATTTCTTCAACAGTTGCTTCTTTCTTTAAAGTTGCTACTAGATCGGTTATTGATCCATTTGGTGTTGGAACTCTTAAAGCAAAACCATCAAGCATTCCTTTTAGTTCGGGGATAACTTTTCCAACCGCCTTTGCTGCGCCAGTTGTAGTAGGAATAATAGATACTGCTGCTGCACGGGCTCTTCTTAAATCTTTATGTGGTAAATCTAACAATCGCTGATCGTTTGTATAAGAGTGAACAGTAGTCATAAATCCTTTTTCAAGTCCGAATGAATCGTGCAATACTTTTACCATTGGTGCAAGACAGTTGGTAGTACAAGATGCATTAGAAATAACTTTTTCATTTCCAGTAAGTACATCATCATTTACGCCAAGCACAACCATTGCATCAATTTCTCCTTTTGGGGGAACAGTAAGTATAACTTTTTTTGCACCGGCATTAATATGTTTCATGCAGCTTTCTTTATCACGGAAAACTCCAGTTGATTCGATTACAACATCTACGCCCTGCCAGTTTAATTTTGCAGGATCTCTTTCAGCCGTTATTTTAATTTTATCACCGTTTACAGTAAGTGTGTCTCCTTCAACTTTTACATCGCCATTAAACTTGCCGTGAACTGAGTCATATTTTAGCAGATGTCCTAATGTTTTAGCATCGGTAAGGTCATTTATACCAACAAAATCAAAGCCACCTATTTCCAGACATCTTCTGAAAACAAGTCTGCCTATTCGACCAAAACCATTAATTCCTACTTTTATTGCCATAATTATCTCCTTGGATTTATATTATTAGAATTGCAAAAAATAATGTGCGCAAAGTTAAATAAAGGGTTAGGAATTTTCAATTTAATAATACAGTTGAATGCACGATATCACATATTTTTAAAATTGAAACATTGGGAATAGAATATGATGGATTTAACAAATAATTAATATTCAATTCGTTATATTTGCAGACATTTTTGCATAATAGTATAACAGAAAGAGGTTAAAAATGATATCAAAAAAAATGCTTGATGCACTTAATAATCATCTGAATGAAGAATTTTATTCGTCTTATCTATATTTGTCTATGGCTGCTTATTTTGAGGATAAAAACTTAAACGGTTTCGCAAACTGGTTTAAGCTGCAAGCGCAAGAGGAATGGGCACATGGAATGAAATTTTATGATTTTATTAATCAAACTGGTGGAAAAGTAATCTTAAAAGCTATTGGAGCTCCTAAAACAAATTGGAAATCGATTACAGATGTATTCAAAGAAACTTTAGCTCACGAAAAGCACATAACAGGCTTAATCAATAAGCTTGCTGGTCAGGCAATACAAGCAAAGGATTATGCAACAAATAACTTTCTACAGTGGTTTGTTACTGAGCAGGTTGAAGAAGAAGCTACAGCTGAAGAAATACTCAATAAAGTAAAATTGATTGGTGACAACACAGGTGGATTGTTTATGTTAGATAGAGAGCTCGGTTTCAGAAAAGCACAGTAGTTCAGTAAATATATTTTGAATTAAAATCCTCTTCAAACGATGGGGATTTTTATTTTTTAACATCAGCTAACGGGTATGAAGTCTCTCTCATTGAGTGGACTTTGTTTGCAATAGGCAAGCTTACTTCATCATTTACTCTCGCTTCAAAGTAATATCTGAATCTTTCAACCATATATTTAACAGGCCAGGCTGCAGCTTCTCCAAGTGCACAGATTGTGTTGCCTTCAATCTGGTTTGCTACTGTTATAAGTAATTCCAGATCACTGGTAGAACCATTTCCTGCAAGTATTCTTTTCAAGATTTTTTCTAGCCAGCCCGTTCCTTCGCGGCATGGTGTGCACTGTCCGCAGCTTTCGTGATGATAGAAGTGAGCAATTCGTGCTAGAACTTTTACAAGATCTGTGTCTTCATCCATTACAATTACACCCCCGGTGCCAATAGCAGATTCAGCTTCTTTTAATGATTCTGCATCCATTTTTACGCCTTCAAGCTTATCTCCTCTTAATGGAGGCATAGATGTTCCTCCAGGAATAACACATAAAATCTTTTTATCGTTTGGAACACCACCTGCATATTTATAAATAATATCAGTTAAAAGAGTTCCCGTTGGAAGCTCGTAAACACCTGGTTTGTTTACATGTCCGCTTACACCAAATAATAATGTACCTGGATGTTTTGGATGCCCGATTTTTGAAAACCACTCCCATCCTTTTTCAATTATCTTTGGAACGTTTGCAATTGTTTCTACATTGTTAATAGTAGTTGGACAGCCCCATAGGCCATTTTGTGCGGGAAATGGTGGTTTAACTCTTGGGTATCCCCGTTTCCCTTCCAACGAATTCATTAAAGAAGATTCTTCACCACAA
This sequence comes from Ignavibacteriaceae bacterium, assembly GCA_013042995.1. Lineage (GTDB taxonomy): Bacteria > Bacteroidota > Ignavibacteria > Ignavibacteriales > Ignavibacteriaceae > IGN2. Next base: position 9,916 of record JABDPB010000032.1, read on the forward strand.
ATGTATGCACCCGCACCTTTATGAATATAAATATCACATTGAAAATCTGTATTGAAAGTTTCTTTCATCTTTTTGCCAATAAAACCTTTTTCGTATGCATCATCAATAGCTTTTTGTAATAAGCGAATCCATTTGTGATATTCTCCACGGATATAGACATATGCAGTCTTTGCACCAATTGCATAGCAAGTAATTATTGTTCCTTCAATCATTTGATGGGGATTGATTTCAAAAATTTGTCGATCCTTAAATGAACCTGGTTCACTCTCATCGCCATTTACGCAGAGATATTTTGGTTTATCTGTGGTCTTTGGCATAAAGCTCCACTTTAATCCTGCTGAAAACGCAGCACCGCCTCTTCCTCTTAACCCAGATTTTTTAACCTGGTCAATTATATCATCGGAAGTTTGTGTAAATGCTTTTTTAGCAGCTTCGTATCCGCCATTGGAAATATAAACATCAATTAAGTGAAGGTTTTCAATATCTGGCAGGAGGATTTTTTCCATCAGTTCGTGCTTTTCAGTGATTCGAGAATTTCTTCAACTTTTTCATTTGTAAGATTTTCATAATAATCTTCATTTACGGCAATCATAGGTGCAGTACCACAGCTGCCCATACATTCAACTTCTTCTAAAGAAAAATTTTGATCTTCGGTAATGCCAAGGTTTTCAATTCCAAATTTATCCTTCACCTGATCCCAAATTTCATATCCACCGCGAAGCATACAGGAAACATTAGTGCAAACCTGTAAATGAAATTTCCCCATCGGTTTTTGGTGATACATCGTGTAAAATGTAACAACACCCAAAACATCTTCTGCAGTAATTCCTAAAACATCAGCAACTTCTTTAATAACTTCGTTAGAGATGTACCCGTTCTGTTCCTGGGCTAAATATAATGCAGCCATTACAGCAGGTTTTCGCTCTGGGTACTTTTTTACTTCTTGTTCAATTCGAGTTAAATTCTCTTCTGTAAACTTAAATTCCATTTTACTTATCCGCTTCTCCCATAATTGGATCGATACTTCCTATAATTGCAACGACATCAGAAATCATCTGTCCAACAACTAATTTTGGAAGAACCTGCAAATTATTAAAAGAAGGGGAACGAATTTTACACTTCCACGGTCTTCCTTCACCTTTGCTCACAAGATAAAAACCGAGCTCTCCTTTCGTTCCTTCAATTGCGTGATAAATTTCACCCTCGGGTGGATTGATACCGAAGTTTACAATCATAAAATCGTGAATTAGCTCTTCCATTTTTGTATAAACTTCATCTTTATGAGGAAGAACTTTTTTAGGTTGATTTGCTATTACTTCGCCTTGAGGCATTTTATTTAAAATCTGCAGCACAATTTTGGCGCTTTCGCGGCATTCATCCAGTCTTAAAAAATATCGGGCAAGGCAGTCACCTTCACTGTAAGTAGGAACTTCAAAATCAATTTCATCATAACATAAATAGGGTGCGTTACGTCTTAAATCGAAATTAACCCCACAAGCACGCAGGTTTGGACCGGAGAATCCAAAACTAATAGCATCTTCTTTTGAAATTGCTCCAACTCCATCAACTCTTTCAATAAAAATTCTGTTTTTGTTTACTAGTTTTTCACATTCTTCTAAGTTTGGTTCGAATTGATCAACAAACCACTTAACTTTTTCCAAAGCTTCGGGTTGTGCATCATTCGCAACTCCACCAATACGAGTGTAACTGTTTGTAAATCTTGCGCCGCATAGAATATCCCATATATCAAGAATTTTTTCACGCTCACGCAGCGTCCATAAGAAGATTGTTAGAGCACCAACGTCCATTGCGAAAGAGCCAATAGCAACAAGGTGTGACGCAATTCGTGCAAGTTCAGCAATCATCATACGAATGTATTGTGCCCTTTTCGGGGCTTCAATTCCTGCAAGTTTTTCTACAGCCAGAACCCACGCAACATTATTTGCCATTGGAGAAATATAATCGAGGCGGTCTGTGTGTGGAATATATTCGTAATAGGTCATGTTCTCAGCCATTTTTTCGTAACCTCGATGAAGGTAACCGAGATCGGGAACACAGGCAACAATCCTCTCACCATCTAATCTTAAAAGCAAACGCAGAACTCCATGGGTTGCAGGATGCTGTGGACCCATATTAAGGACCATTTCATTTTCTAATGCATCATCAAATGTGTAGTCAGTTTTAGCATTTAGTAATGCTTCTAATATTTTTGGCTGAACTTCTTTTTCTAATTGATCCATAAATTTATTTTTTAGGTAGAGGAATCGAACCCGGGATACCCATTAACGGAAAATCTTTTCTTAAGGGATGATATTCAAATTCTTCCGGCATATAGATTCTTCTTAAATCAGGATGATCATTAAATTTAATACCGTACATATCATAGGTTTCGCGTTCATGCCAGTTTGCAGAGCCCCAAATAGAACTTACAGATTCAATAGAGCAATCCTTTTCATCCACATCTGCTTTTAATCGTAATCTAAAACTATGTTTTAATGAAAAAATATTATAAACAACCATAAACCTGTTTTTTCTTTTTGCCCAATCAACGGCAGTAACATCGGAACAATATATGAACTGAAGTTCAGGGTCTTCTTTTAAAAACTTGCATACATCCACAATTTCTTTTTTATCAAACTTAATGGTAAGATCATCCTTATAGTCCGATACTTCAAATTCAATATCAGAAAATTTTTCTTTTAACTTTTGAGGAACGAGTTCTTTAATATCCATAAAAATTAATTGTTCTGTATTACGTTCAACTCTGGAAGGTTTTTGAATTGTCCTGCTTTAGTTTTACCAATCTTATCCTGAATCTGCATTAAAGCATGCAAAAGATTATCAGGACGCGGCGGACAGCCGGCAAGATAAATGTCTACAGGCAGAAACTGATCTATTCCCTGCACCACAGAATAGGAGCGATACATTCCTCCAGAAGAAGTGCAGGCACCCATTGCAATTACCCATTTAGGATCGGGCATTTGATCGTATATTTTTCTAACAACCGGAGCCATTTTGTAAGTAACAGTTCCGGCAACAATCATCAAATCGCACTGACGCGGTGTAAATCGCATTACTTCTGAGCCAAAACGAGCAATATCGTATTTCGGATCACCAACAGCCATCATTTCAATGGCACAGCAGGAAATACCCATCGGCATAGGCCAAACAGAGTTTTTACGTGCCCAGCCAATTATTGCATCAAGCTTTGTTGTAAAGAATCCACTGTCATTCAAATATGATTCTAATCCCACTTAAATCCGCCTTTCTTATATGCGTATAAATAACCTAATTCAAGCACTACTAAAAATATAAACATCGAAATGAACACAGAAATTCCATGTTCACCAAATAATCTTTTAAATTCAACTGCCCAGGGATAAATAAAAATCACTTCCAGGTCGAAAATGATGAAAAACATTGCCACTAAATAATATTTAATGGAGATTCTCTCGCGCACAGTTCCAACCGGTTTCATTCCGCTTTCGTAGGTTGAAGTCTTTTCGCTATTAGGTCTTTGCGGACCAAAAAGCTTTGATGAAAATACAACCGCCCCGGCAAATCCAACAGCAATTAAAAGCACTATAAAAACGGGAATATATTCTTCTATCATCCTAAAAATTTTTATTAATTGAGGATAAAATTATCCAAATCCTTGCCGATTGTCAATTTAAAGTTTTATCCCCTAACTACTTTTTGTTTAAATTAATTTATTTGAAGCACCTTGTAGAGCACAGCCGGCGGGCTTTCAAAATATACCACAGCTTCAAGTCCCGGATGATTTTGTTTTGGATTAAGTAGGAATTGGAATTGCCTCCGCATTGCCGCTTCAATTGTGCTGAAATAGAGGAAATCTGCTTTCTGCTCACGTAATTTTACTATGAATTCATTGTAGTTTTCTGCCATCGGTATAAGCTTAAATTCCATATCTAGATAATAAGCAACGTGCGCCTTACGTGCTGCGATCTTTTCTCCTCTTTCCTCTTCAGGAATATTTTTATCGTACCACTCCTGTAAAACCAATAACTCTTTCGGACCCGAATCAATATTTAGACTGTTAAATGAATACGACTTAACAAACGTGAAAATAATTAATGCGGAAACAAGTAGCAGTCCAAATTTTTGCGGTACGAACTTCCGCACTTTGTACTTTTCGGAAAAAAACGGATGAAAAGCAATAACAGCATAAAATGGAATTAAAAAGAGTGAAAATCTTTCACTGTAAAAAACTAGCAGCAGCAAACCAAAAAAGAACAAGCTAATTAAGTAATACCCTATTTCCACGCTCTTCCAAAATTTAATAGGATTCCGAATAAATAAAAATATCAATCCAAGAATTACAAAAACACCAATATGCCAGCCCATCAGCTTTTCCATATCATTCAGAAAATGATTCCCAATATTACCTGCGACCTTCGATACAAAAACTGCAGGATCCTCAAAAACCACATCGGTAAGCGAGGTTATTTTGCTGCTTTCTTTAAACCAAAATTCATCCCAGGCAATTTTACCTTTGCCGTGCATTTCATAGGCTATGTTTTTGTAATTCTCATTGTAAAGGAAAGAGCCCTTTTCTGAAAGAGTATAAAAGCCCCAAGGTGAAAAAGTTAATACAAAAACACAAATAAAAATTGCTGATGTTACAAATCTTTTTTTCCACGGTAAATTCCAGAAGTTCACAAATAAAATCACAATAATAAAGCTTAGTAAAAACACACCGTTATAGCGAGTGAGGTAAGACAGTCCACCAAACACTCCTGCAAATACAATATTTCCATAAGTCAGATTTGAATTGCGCAAAAAAAAGAATATTGTAAGTGCAGCGAGTGCATTAAAAAACATGTCCGTTCCGGCACTATAAGTGTACTGAACAAAAACGGGATTAAATGCAAGCAAAATTGTGACAAAAAATGCACTGTATGGTGAAAAAACTCTTTTAAGAATTTCGAAAGTAACATAAATAACTATTGCAGCTGAAATTACTCCAATCAAAATACCGGCTCTGAAAAAATCCCCAAACAGAAAACCAACTATACCCAAAACCATCGGATACAGCGGACCTCTGAATGCATCCATTGGGATTGCTCCCTCTAAAAAGCCCCTGGCATTCGGTACGTAGCCCCAAAAAAAATCAGTTTCAATTCCGTAATCACCAACAGTGTGAAAAACGATACTTATTATTCCGATTACTAATAAATAGAACAAAGAAATTATTAGGCTCAGGCGTTTGTAATTTACAAGTTCATCAAAATATTTCATGAGTGATTTTGAACTTGAGGGCTTTTGTTCTCCAGAGCTCTTTCTCTTTTTGATTTTGGATTTTGCCACTTAGTAAAATTTAAGTGAGTAATTGGTGAATATATATTTTAAACTTTAGCAATATAGCTATTTTTAATTATTCGATTTAATTTTCTTAATTGATCGAATGTAAACGTTTCTTGCATTTTATCACTTGAAACATTGTTTATATTTTTATAGCATCGAAAAAGGTAAATTATAATTATTACAAGCTTGAATTTTTTACGGCATATCGTTTTTAGAATTTCATATATACTATTTATTTTATTTAATGCTGAAATATCAATAGCTCAGCAAGTTTCCGATACACTCAAACATTCATTTACTTACCTTCCCGCAAACAGAATTTTTTCTAATTTCGATAAGCAGTTAAATACATATTTTCTAAACACCGGTTTCGACTTTGGAAGCTCTCATTCAAAATTCCAGTATAAAGTAAATCAAAATTTCCGCTCAACACTAGTAAAATCAAACACAAATAGTATACGAGATGAACAGTATTTGAACCTTATGGGAAAGTACACTTTTAACAGTTTCTGGAACTTGGGAATGTCTGCAAGCAGCAGCATCTTATCTGATGACAGGCAGCTTGCAATAAACCAGGCTACAATAAACCAGGGCGTTATATTCAGCGAGTTTAATTTAAACGATGAGTTTTTTGTACTTCCATACGGTGGATTTTCAGATAACAGGCAGGTTGGTGAAAACGATTTTGGACCTGTTTATGGATTTGAAGCGTTGGGCAGAAATCTTGATTTTACAAATTTTCGAGTAAATTCTTCGTTAAAATTCGAAAATGAAGACATATCTCCACGAAAAAATCTAATAAGATTTTTTGACCTGGCGGTAACAAATCCATTTAATCCCGAAGTTTCTAATTTTATTGAGACGCGTTTTACACAAAGCAGAAAAGATTTTTATTTTCCAGCAGATTCGATTATCTCATCGAACTTTAATGTTAATAATAACATCGAGGGCAGAACCGAAACAGTTTTTTTACTTCAGGATAGATTGACTTACAATCGTTTACTTGATGTTTTTGCCATGGAACTTGCTGGGAGAATAAATTTGAGAAATATTGATAGGGATACAAGATACCGTTCTCTTGAAGATCAAAGTCCATCTGTGTTTGATACCCAAGTTGATGAATTTATTATCGGTTTGGAATCTTCATTTTATTACGATAGTGAATTTGCAGATGCTATTTTGAGACTTAACTATTTTGAAAGAGATGAAAAACACATAACAAAAAGATTTGAAGGCAGCGATGAGAATTTCTTCGAACAGAGATCTGAATTAGAATCAAGCAAAAATAATAACTCAAGCCGTGCTACCATTTCACTTTCAGGTAATATAAATGTTTCGAGAACAGATCGTTTCTCATTGAGCTTATTTCATAGCAAACTAAAATACGATACACCAAGCCCTGAAAATGACGATGACAGAGACGAACTTTTAACAATTTTAAGATTACGTTATTCTAAATATCTAACCCCTTTTTTCCAGGCTTACTTAAATGTTGAAGGTACATTAAGCCACGCGGTTTATCTATTTGCAAGCCGCAGTGCAAATAACAATATCAATCGTGTCTTAAGACTAGCAATGGGCGGACATTACACCGGAACAAAATTTTCTTCATTAAATAATTTTGAAGTCTCCGCTAACTATACTGTTTACGATTTCGAAGATATAGCATCAAATTTGAGGAGCATTTCTTTCCGCCAATTTACAGCAACAGATTCTACACAGTATAAATTTAACAGAACCTTTTCTTTCATTCTTACAGCTTATGTTAAACTTACCGACCAAGGTGAGCTTGATTGGAATGATTTTGCAGAAAGACCGAAGCGCTATCTGCAAGAAATTTTTGGTAATCCTAAAATTGGTTTAAATTTCAATAATGCATTCTTTGCGGTTGGATTCAGATATTTTTCCCTGAAAACGTTTAATTACAAAGAGCGAGACCGCATTCCAGATACAAGATTTTTAAGTATCGGCCCGCTTTTTGAGATTTTAATCGGGTCAAATTCACTTTATCTTAAGTTAAATTCCTGGTATGAATTCATATCGGTAAATGAAGGCGCCGACAGCGAAAGGTTGAACTTAATTTTAGCAATGAACTGGAAATTTTAATGTTAAAACAATTATCTTCACAGAACTGAATAATAAAAATTCACAAAGTATTGCCCGAAACACACTATCACATAGAAATAGAAAGCGATCCTAATAACCTTATTACGGTTGAAGAGTTTGTAAACTATTTTGCAAAAGATCTTGGTTTAAACGAAGAGCAACTTGCAACACTTCTGCTTGCAGTAACAGAAGCTACGACTAATGCAATAATCCACGCTAATAAAAGCAATCAATCTAAATTAGTTAAGGTTGATGTAAAGGTTGAGAATTCAAAATTAATTATAAAAGTAATTGATGAAGGAAAAGGATTCAATCCATCTGAAATACCCGATCCAACCCAACCAGAGAATATTTTAAAGGATTCTGGCAGAGGAATGTATTTAATGAAAGTATACATGGATGATTTAAAGTACAATGTTACTTCCGAAGGAACAGAAACTATTCTTACAATGAATATTTAATCGCACATACCCTCATATTTTCTACCTTACACTATTACGTGTAATTTTTTTTGTTTATTTTAAATATTATCTCTAACAAAATTTTATAAACACATATAAAAACAGAGGGAGTAACAATGGCTAGACAAAAAATAGCATTAATCGGTGGCGGGCAAATAGGCGGTGTTTTAGCTCAATTAATAGCACAAAGACAGCTTGGGGATGTTGTTTTATATGATATTGTAGAAGATATGCCCCAGGGCAAAACACTTGACATAGCAGAAGCATCTAGAATTGATGGTTTTGATGTAAATGTAAAAGGTACAAACGATTATAAGGATATTGAAGGTGCAGATATTGTCATTGTAACGGCAGGTCTGCCGCGAAAACCTGGAATGAGCAGAGATGACTTGCTGACAACAAATGCGAAAATAATTAAAACAGTTGCCGAAAATGTAAAGAGGTTCGCACCTAACTCCATTGTTATCATTATTTCTAATCCACTAGATGCAATGGTTACACTCTTCAAAAAAATTACCGGCTTCCCAACAAATAGGGTATTCGGGCAGGCTGGAATTTTAGACTCATCCAGATTCTCAACTTTTATTGCCTGGGAACTCGGAGTTTCAGTAAAAGATGTTAATGCAATGGTACTCGGTGGACACGGTGATACTATGGTTCCGATTGTACGTTATGCAAATGTGAACGGGATACCTGCAATGGAATTACTAGAAAAAAAATACGGCGATAAAATAAAAGCTGAAGAAGTAATGAAGTCAATGGTAGATAGAACAAAAATGGCCGGCGGCGAAGTTGTTAAATTACTTAAGACAGGTTCAGCCTTTTACTCACCTGCTTCAGCAGCAATTGCAATGGTTGAAGCTATTGTAGGAGACGAACATCGTTTACTGCCTGTTTGTGCATTTCTGAATGGTGAATTTGGCGTGAATGGCTACTACGTTGGAGTTCCTGCAGTTTTAGGTGCTGCCGGGGTAGAGAAAATTATTGAGTTTGCACTTAACGAAGAAGAGCAAGCTTTGCTTGATAACTCAGTGAACGCAGTAACAAAATTAATTGCAGATATGGAAAGATTAGGGTTTTAATATTATATTTCAGTCAGCCGGAGGGTAATTCCGGCTGGTATTATTCACAACAACAGTGGGCTTTATGCTGAGGAATATGCTATTATTGTTGTGTACTTTTTGCTTCTACCTAAACAGCCTATCATTCGCACAACAATGGACAGTATTGAACTCTTCCTCTTCAGGTCTTCCATCTAATAATATTTATGATATAGAATTTACCTCCGACAGTGCAATATGGATTGCAACCGACAGCGGGCTTGCATTTTTTAACTGGAATAGTTGGACAATCTATAACAGTTCCAACACAGGGCTAATAACAGATGTTATTACAGAAGTTAGTTTTTCCAAAGATGGAACGATGTGGGTTGGATGTTCAACAAATGAACTTTTCAACGATTCAACAGGAGGTTTGAATAGGTTTCGTGATTCTGTCTGGACAGCATTCACTCCTCACAACTCAGATCTTTTTGATCCGCACATTACAGAGATCGTATCTTTTGGCTATGATAGCCTTCTCATATGGTCCTATCCTCCTGAAATACCTGAGCAGTTTGGGCTTATGCAATTCTTTGACGGATCAAACTGGATTAATATTAATGATACAAGTATGATTTACTCAGTTTATACTGTGCTTGATTTTGAGGTTATTAATGAAATAGGTTACGCAGCAATGGGAATGGATGGTTTGGCAATTCTGGAAGATACTGTCTGGCAAATAAACAATATTCATAATTCGAATATACCCGGTCAGCCGATTCAAAGCGTTACTTCCGATGATACCAGCGATGTGTGGATGATAATTGAATCCGCATCAAGTTCACCCATCTACCGCTACGATGGTGGTAACTATCAGAATTACCCTCATTTTCCTCTGCCAAATGCTATCATTACTTCATTTGAGGTAGACTCAAAAGGGAATTTTTGGTTAGGCACGCGGATGGATGGAATGATCAAAATCGGTGGAAATGAATTTACATTTTACGATACTTCCAATTCACCTCTTGCAACAAATAATGTTGTGATCTTAGCTAAGGATTTGGAAGACAGGATTTGGTTGTGGAACTGGCAGCAGCCGGGTATCGTAATTTTTGATCCGGATACTATTACGAGTGTTGAAAATCAGATTGCTGAAAATCAGACTCCGAATAGATTTAGACTATATCAAAATTATCCAAATCCTTTTAATCCAAATACAAAAATTAAATTCACAATTCCATCTGTAGCGGACGCAAATTTTGTGTCCGCTACAATTAACATACAATTAAAAGTGTATGATGTTTTAGGAAGTGAAGTAGCTACACTCATGAATGAAAATAAAGCTCCCGGTACTTACGAAACAGAATTTGATGCAAAAAACTTTAGCAGCGGGATTTATTTTGTTAAACTTTCTGCAGGTTTTTACCAGGATATTATAAAAATAAATTTGATCAGATAAAAAAAATGCCGGCTGCTTAATAAAGCAACCGGCATTTGCAAAAAAATATTTTTTTCAGTTACGCGGGAGAATAAACATTAACGTATTTTCTGTTACCTCTTTTAACTTCAAATTTTACTACGCCGTCGGCAATTGCAAATAAAGTATCGTCTTTTCCTTTTTTAACATTTAATCCGGGATGAAATTTAGTGCCTCTCTGGCGGACTAGAATATTTCCTGCTATAACTTTTTCGCCGCCGTATCTTTTTACTCCCAAATATTGGGGATTACTGTCTCTACCGTTTCTTGATGAGCCTTGTCCTTTTTTATGTGCCATTAAAATTTACCTTTCTAAGCAATTTTTAAAATTTCTATTCGGGTTAAACCTTGTCGATGTCCGTTTTTCTTTTTGTAACCTTTTCTGATCTTCTTCTTAAATACTAATACTTTATCATCACGTATATGTTCTAAAACCTTTGCAGTTACCTTTGCACCTTTAACACCCGGTGTTCCTATTTTAACTTTCTTATCATCGCCAACCATCAAAACTGAATCAAAAGTTACTTCAGAATCTACTTTTTCATTCATTCTTGGGACGTTGTATTTCTGATTTTCTGCTATTTTAAATTGACTACCAAGAACATCAATGATTGCAAACATTTCTTCCTCTATTCTTAAAAATTTGAGCTACAAATGTATATATTGTAAGCAATTAAATCAAATTTGAAATTTGGGAAAATGAAGTGAATAATCACTTTTTGAGCTGAAATGAGAACTCACTGCCTTTATCAACAGTGCTTTTTACTAAAATTTTTGAACCGTGTGCTTCTACGATGTGTTTTACAATAGCCAAACCTAAACCGGTTCCTCCAACCGATTTTGAACGTGCTTTATCTACACGATAGAACCGTTCAAAAATTCTGTCTAAATATTTTTCCTGAATTCCGATTCCGGTATCCTTAACTTTTATCGAAGCGGTTCTTTCTGCTTCTTCGACACTAACCTCAACGCTACCTTTTTCGCTATACTTAATTGCATTTTGCAAAAGGTTTACTATCACCTGTTTAATTTTATCCTTATCACCAAACAATTGCATCTCATCATTGAAGGAATGAAAAATCAGTTTAATCCCTTTTTCATTAGCAATATTTTTTTGCTCATTCACAATTCCCTCTAACAATGCGCTCACATCAAAGTAACCGTAGTTCATTCTCATTTCACCCGATTCAATCATTGAAATATCAATCAAATCGTTTAATAAGTTGCTTAAGTTTATTGTGTGATGATTTGCTTTCTTTAAAAAATGCATATTTACTTTTTTATCATTTATTGCTCCACTAAGAAGTGTTTCAATAAAGCCCTGGATGGCAAAAATCGGTGTGCGAAGTTCGTGCGATACATTAGCTAAAAATTGTGAGCGCATTTTTTGCAGACGCTGAAGGTAATCAATATCATTTTTTGTTTTAATAAACATTTTTTTAATTGCTTTTTGGAGCGATAAAAGATGCGGATCTAAATTAATTTCTTCTTCAGTTTGATATTTATTTTTACGGATGTTGTTTATAATTGCTTTTATTTCATCTAGTTCTTTATTTCTTTTTCTTCCAAGGAGATACATTATAAAAATGTCTGACGCTAACAGAATTGCAATAAAAATAAAAAGTCTTTCAATCGGTTCTATCAGAAAAATGGCAGGCACAAGAAGAAGTGCATTTATTAAAAGCATTTCCTTTAAAAAGATAAAAGAAGAGAGGAAATTTTTCTTTACATCAATCAGGATTTTTAAATCTGTATCCAACGCCTTTAATGGTTTCAATTAGTTCAGAATGTTTGCCGAGCTTTTCACGTATCTTTCGTATATGAACGTCAATTGTGCGGTCAACTACGTAAACATTGCCGCCCCAAACATCTTTTAACAACGTTTCACGGTTAAAGACTTTTCCGGGATTTTTTGCTAAATAACTGAGCAATTGAAATTCTTTTCGCGGAAAAAACTTTTGTTTGCCCTCAACCACTACTACATATTTATCAGAGTTGATTAGAAGAGGTCCTATTTTGGTTTCTTTATTGAGTGAGGATTTTTTTTGTTTTGTTGAGCTTTTCCTCAAATTAGCCTTTACACGTGCAATAAGTTTTTTAGGAGAGATAGGTTTTTGAATGTAATCGCTTGCACCAATATCCAAACCTTTTATTTCATCTGTCTCACCAGATTTAGCTGTAAGAAAAATAATCGGGATTTCATTGTATTCTTCCTTATCCTTTATTTTGTGATAAAGCTCAAATCCATCCATTTCTGGCATCATAATATCAAGTACTATTAGATCTATTGACTGTGAAAGATTTTTCAATGCATCTTTGCCATTGCAGCTAGCTATCACATCAAAGCCATCTTTTTCAAGATTATACTTTAAGAACTCCACTATATCCGGTTCATCATCAACAAGTAAGATTTTTTTCATTCTAACAGCAGTTGTAAATTATTTATGAGCAAGTCTTTAAAGATGTATTACCCTAAGATGAGCAGATAAATCAATTTTCTCTTAAAGGGAATTTATTGAAGAATTTTTGAACTCCAAAAAGTATATTCTAAGAACGAAATTAAAAAGAGATTGATTTAATAAATTTGCTGTTATTCGCAGAAAAAATTTCTAAAGCTCAACTTCCTGTGTGATTTTTTTGCTGCTGTAAAATTCTTTCACCTGTTCTGTTATTCCTTCAGGATCAATTCCTAATGCTTTATGCAGTTCAGCCTGAGTACCATGATCTACAAATTTATCTGGCAAACCAATTCTTAAAACATCATTTTTATAATTCTTTGCTGAAAGATATTCAATTATGGCAGAACCAAAACCACCTGGTAAATTATTTTCTTCCAGTGTAACAATTTTTGAATGACGCGCAGCAATATCATCAATTAAATCTTTATCTAATGGTTTTACAAATCTCATATTTATAAGTTCACAGTTGATGTTATTTTTTTTCAAAATTTCTTCAGCCTGCCAAGCATAAGTAACCATCGAACCAACTGCCAGCATTGCAATATCTTTGCCTTTGGAAAGAGTTTCACTTTTTCCGATTTCAATTTTCTCAAATCCCTCTTTTAACTGAACACCTAAGGCTGAACCGCGAGGATAACGCAGTGCTACAGGTCCTTTGCAATGTTCAACTGCAGTATATAACATATTTCTAAGTTCCGCTTCATCCTTTGGAGCCATAATCACCATGTCGGGAATCATTCTTAGATATGCAAGATCGAAAGAGCCGTGATGAGTGGGACCGTCCGCACCTACAAGACCTGCTCTATCTAAAATCAATACCACGTGCAGTTTTTGTAGCGCCACATCGTGAATTATCTGATCGAATCCTCTTTGTAAAAATGTAGAATAAATTGCAAGGACGGGAATTATCCCCTGAGTTGCAAGTCCTGCGGAAAATGTCACAGCATGCTCCTCTGCTATTCCAACATCGTAATAATTTTCAGGAACTTTTTGCTTTAGAATATCCAAGCCTGTTCCATCCGGCATAGCAGCTGTAATTCCAACTACGTTTTTATTTTTTTCAACTATTTCTACAAGCGCATTACCAAAGATTTTTGTGTAAGCAGCTTTCGCCCCACTTTTTTTATGAGCTTCTCCAGTTACTTTATCAAAAGGAGTGGATGCATGAAGTCTTTGAATATGCTTCTCTGCGGGTTTGTATCCTTTACCTTTTTGCGTAATAGCGTGAACTAGTATAGGACCAGTTAATTCTTTAACATGTTCGAATATTTTAACAACCTGGTGAAGATTGTGCCCGTTTATGGGTCCAAAATATCTAAAACCCAATGCTTCGAAAAGCATGCCGGGAGTAATTACAGCTTTAATTCCATGTTCAAGTCGAACTGCAATTTTTCTCATCCTATCGCCAAACTGATCCAGCTTTCCTGTTAGATCCCAAATCTGTCCTTTAAACTTATTATAGTCTGGATGCGAAATCATTTCAGTAAAGTAATTGGATAGCTGCCAAACGTTCGGAGCAATAGACATATTGTTATCATTTAAAACAACAATTAAATCAGATTTTGTAACTCCGGAATTATTCATTGCTTCGTACGCCATTCCACCCGTCATCGCACCATCGCCAATAACTGCAACAACTTTTCTATTTTCTTTTTTAATATTTGAAGCAACAGCCATTCCCAGTGCAGCAGAAATAGAAGTAGAAGCATGACCAGCACCAAAAGTATCGTATTCACTTTCATTTCTTTTTAAGAATCCACTAATTCCCCCAAATCTTCTAATCCGTTTTAAAGCTTCTTTACGTCCAGTAAGAATTTTATGAGGGTAAGCCTGATGACCGGTATCCCAAACGACTAAGTCGTGGGGAGTATTAAACACTTTATGCATTGCTACAGAAAGTTCAACTGTTCCAAGTCCACCGCCAAAATGTCCACCAATTTCGGAAATAGTATCAACCATGTATTCACGTATATCTGTACAGAGCTGTTTTAGTTCTGGTAAATGCAGCTGCCGTATATCTGACGGATAATTTACTTTTGAAAGAATGGGATATTTATTTGAATCTGACATTTATGTGTTCCCTCAGTTAATCTTTTTATGTATCAGATGATATTTCACTCAGATCTTTTTTAAGCTCAGTGATTTTCAGCTGAGCATCGTTCAATTTTTTGACGCAGTTTTTGGAGAGTTTAATCCCCTCTTCGTAAAGTGCTAAAGCGTCATCCAAACCAATTTCGTTATCTTCCAATAAGATACTTATTTCTTCAAGTCTTTTAAGATCTTTTTCAAAATTATTTTTCTTTTTGGTCCTTGGCATAATTAGCTTATTTATTTATTTCAATATCTCCATCGTAAAATTTTAGCTTTGCATTTTTATCTTTTATAAATTCAGAGGCACTACCAACAAATTTAGAATTCTGTTCCACCAAAACAAAGCCACGTTTAAGTATATTTTGAATATCGTACGATTTTATTGTGCTGCTGAAAAGATTAATGCTATTCTTTGTTGTGAATATTAACTTATCAACACTCTGAAATATTTTTGAAATAATCTGATCAACCGTCTGGTTCTTTCCAATTATTACATCCAACAAATTTTTAAAACCATACGAGTTGATACTGATAACAACAGAGTACTTTTTCTGCTCAATCATATCAGAAATTACCTGCGATGAAGTATATAAATTATCATCAATAAAGCCAAAAATCTCTTCCTTACTTGGTGTTGTAACCTCCATCGCTACCGAAGGCGTTGGAGCTCTTAGGTCAGCAACATAATCTGCAATCGTAAAATCAACTTCGTGTCCAACTGCAGAAATAATAGGGACTTTTGATTTATAAATCGCTCTTGCAACAATTTCTTCATTAAATGCCCAAAGATCTTCAATGGATCCACCACCTCTGCCGGAAATAATAACATCAACCTTTCCGTAATCGTTCAATAATTTGATACTATCAACAATAGATTCCGCTGCACCGCTGCCCTGAACTTTTGATGGTGCGATTACTAATTCTATGAGTGGATATCTTCGCCTTGCAACGCTTATCATATCTTTAAATGCCGCTCCATCAATGGCTGTTACAATACCTATTTTATATGGGAATGTAGGTATTGGTCGCTTTCGTGCATCATCGAATAAACCTTCAGCCTCTAATTTTTTCTTTAGCCGTTCAAATGCTTCCTGTAGTTCTCCGACTCCGGCGGGCTTCATTGAGCGCACATCAATCTGATAATTTCCTCTAGGCGGATAGACTGTAATTTTCCCATTAAGAACTACTTTCATTCCATCCTGCGGAGTAAAAAAAACATATTGATTGAAACCTTTCCACATCGTGCAGTTTATTACTGCATCAGCATCTTTAAGATTGAAATACCAGTGACCGGATATGTGTTGTTTGAAGTTTGAAATTTCTCCAATCACAGAAACCTGAGAAAAAGATTCTTCTAAAGTTTTCTGTATCTCTTTGGTCAATTCAGATACTGACAATATTTGAATTTCTTTTGCCAATTATTCGGTGTTCAATTCTATTTTGTTTTTATCAAGTTCGCTGTAGTCCAATTCTGAACCGAGTAAGCTGTGCGGAATGAGAAAAATAATAAATGTAACAACTGAAGCAATGATCACAAACTTTACAGGCCGTTTTGATTTGAAGACAGCAATTAGTGCCGCAAACCAAAAAATAAATGCGATCAAAACTTTGTTGTCCGTTAAATCATGCCCGAATGGGAAGCCTGTCCAGAATTCACCAAATGCGTATTTCTGCACAATGGGGCCGAGAATGAATCCACCTATAATTAAAAAAATAACAGTTAGAATAGTAAGAGTTTTAAATTTCTTTTTGTTGAAATACTCCAAGCCTGTCCTTGCAGAGAGCAACATAGCAGCAAAAATAAAAATTATATGAGGGATAAGGATAAAAATCGGGACGGCACCTTTAAAACGAATAACAATTTCACCTTCTTCAGGCAGCTTCACGACTTCATCATCTTTTTGAAGAATAATTTTGTAGAGTAATTTTCCTGCAGGAGGTTGATGAGGCAGGTAGAAAATTAATTTTTCATCTTTTCTTTCCATTTCAAACGAAGTCCATTCATCATTTGTTTTAAATCTTTTCCAGTACAATTCACCGCAAATTGATTTATCCATTGCCCTAATTTCAATTTGATGATCACCTTCACCACCGTGTGTCCGGTCTAATTTATACTCAATAATTTGTTCATCTAATTTTACATTGCCGCTAAGGGGGTAGGTAGGGCCTGTGATACGTTGATAAGCAGCTGTAAAAACAGTTAATATGAAAGCAATAATCCAGAGCCAGACAGATTTATTCATTAAATAAATATTGTGGGAAAAAATAAATACTTAGTGGTGAAAAATAAAGATTAAAACCGAACGCTAAAACCCAAAGTAGGAATGATTGGCAGCATTGTGGTTTTTTCTCTCCCCAAAGTGAGGTCTTCATTAACAAAATAATCGTAAGCAATTACATTAGAGCGGTTGTAAACATTGATAATATCTAAATAAAATGTCCAATCGAGATCCCACCAATCTGCGAGTGCGTTTATTCTAAAATCAAGGCGATGGTAAATCGGTTTACGAGCATTTAACTTTCTATCACCAAAATCTACATCATAAATTACAGGATTCTGTTCTGCATTATTTACATTTCTTGTTGCGATCACCGGGGTCTCAGGTATCCCATCAAAATCCTGATCTTCCAAGATAATTCGAGGTTTAATACCACGCGGTTCGCTTATAGGAAAGCCTGAACCGTACTGCCATCTGACGCCTGCCTCCAGCCAGCTGTTAATCTGATAGTTAAGCACAAAATTGATTGTATGTCTTTGATCGAATCTGAAAGGATATTTAATATCATTTTCAAAGCGCTCCGCATAAGCAAGGGCATAGGATATCCAACCCGATAGCCTGCTTCCCCGGATGATATTTTTCTTAGCAAGAAAAAATTCAAATCCATAAGCTTCTCCAACCGATCCATTCACCGGAATTTGAGTTACAGAATCACCACGAACAGTCGCAGGAAGAGTCCAGCCTGAAGCAAATCTTGGATCTTTGCCTGGAATTGGCTCAGCAAAAAATCTGTTGCCTTTAACAACCTGTTGAATATAAAGATCAGAAAAATCTTTATAGTAACTTTCAAATCTCACACTCCATTCAGAAGAAAGCCATCTTTCGACTCCAAAAACATAATGAAATGCACGTTCAGCATTTAATTGGTTTGTATATTGATTGGACAAATCATACAATTTCCCTTGATCAAGAAGTTTCTCGTAACCGGGCGATTGAAAATACATTCCCCAGACTGCACGGATGGTTGTAATATCATCAATGGCATATGATAAAGAAATACGCGGTGCTAAATATGCTTTCTGTAGAATATTATAATAATCAAACCTTAAACTTGGTTGTAGTGTAAATCGATTTGTTAACTTAAAATTATCCTGAACATAAGCTCTGTATCGGTTGTATTGTTTTACATCTTTTAGATTATCAAAAACAGCACGGAACTGTGGATTAGATGCAAACAGAGCTCGAACCTGTTCATCAAATTCAAAATTAAAATTGATTGTAGTTTCCATAAAATCTGCACCAATACCAGCTTCAATAATGTGTCTACCTTGGAAATAGGTGAACTTGTTATCTACAGAGTACTTGCGATAAAGAAAATCACCATCAAAACCAAAATTTAACAAGTATGGAGAAAGCGTGTCTGGAATTGTTCCTTCGAAAGCATTTCTATTTAATGATGGATCTAGAAGCTGTGAATCGAAATCCGTTGTACCGTTATTTTTATACCAAGAAACAATCACTTTATTCAATATTTTATCATTTGGTGCAAAATGCCAAGCAGCAGCTAAAAGATCATTGTTTGTGACGTTGAAAACTCCAACACTATCTGGTGTTTCCCTTTCCTCACCACTAATTACATTAACAGCATCTCGCGAAAGTATGCCATTAAAAAGAAACTTATGACCATCATATGGACCTATAACTATTTTTCCTTGAATATCATAGAAATTAGGGAAGCTCGTGTTGTCGTCAACTAAACCCGCACTTCTAACGAATGGTTCTAATATCAAATCATAGTAGGTTCTACGCGAGTTAAAAAGCCAGCTTCCTCTGAGATTGAATGGATTTTTACCTTCAAGAACTAAGTTTGCATCAACTATGGAGGCATTTAAACTCCCGGTAAGATTTTTTGTAGTGCTTCCCTCTCTATTTGTTACATCCAAAACTGCAGAAAGCCTGTCTCCGTATTTTGCAGGAAAACCACCTGAAATTAAATTTACATCATCAACAGCATCCGGATTGAACATACTTACAACGCTGTAAAGCCTGTAAGGATTAAAAACTTCTACATCATCAAGTATAATTAAATTTTGATCAGGACCACTTCCCCTGACAATAAGTTGTGAAGAGAAATCGTTCGGAGCTAATACTCCTGGCAAAGATTGTAATGTTCTAAAAACATCTTCCACTGCACCGGGTAAAGTTTTTGCATCACGCGGATTCAAATCTATTAAGCTTGTGCGTGTATCTCTTTGCGATTGACGGTTAACATCTGTTACAGTTACAGCTTCCAGTTCTATGGCTTTTATTTCCAGCTCAACATTAAGTTCAGTGGTTTTGTTTGATAATATTTCAATTCCGAAAGTCTTAGATTCATATCCAATAGCGCTAAATCTGACATCGTAATTTCCAACCGGAATATTCAAAATTTCATAATTGCCATTCATTTCGCTTGCATTTCCAAAATTCGTCTTAAGAATGATAATATTCACAGAAGGAATAGGCGAAGTACCATCTGTAACTCTTCCAGCAAGCTTACCTGTTTGTGCGTTTGTTGCGACAATCCCAAAGAAGAGTAATATAGTTAGTAATGTTTTCATATTGCTGATAAATAAGAATTACGACTTAATAAATCTACAACAAAAAAGGGTCTAAGATAATTCCAGCTGAATAGAATTAAATATCTATAAATAGAGTGAAAAGAACGCGGAATACAATCCTACAGAAATTTCATTAAAATTTTTGCCCGATCCACTTAAGTTGATGTTATACCGATACCGAGCATACAAAGTAAAAGTATCCTTAATTGTAAAAAGTCCAAATGAAAGTTCGGGACTTATTCCATGATTGCTACTGAAATTTGTGTACAAAGATACTCCCGGTGAAATATATTCAATGTGCTGAAGCTCAAATATTTTTTTGTAACCTGCACGCAAATAATTCGGTGCACCGGAATCAAAAATGTATGTGTATTCAAGTGAAAGATAACCACCTGGGTAATCGCCTTTTGTTCGGAAGGAAACAACAGGAATTTCTTTTGTTAAGCTGAAGTAACTCTTATCTGCATCAAAAATGTAGTTTGGGTAAGGCAGAAGAAAGATTGCTCCCGCAAATAAACAGATGGTTACAAAATCTGAACCACCTTCTAATTTTGGTTCGTACGGCAGATCGAAATCAAAAACTTCGCTTGTATCAATTCTTCCATCCCCGGTTTCTGTAATTATAATGAATTCAACGATGTTATCCGCAAATGAAAGGTCGTGTATTTCAATTTCTGCTTTGTGCAGATCCGTCAACTCAGTTGTTACAACATATTCGTATTCATCATCAAGCACAACTTTAGACGCAGCTTCTTCATTTGTATAAAAAGATAATTTAAATTTATGCGGAACTTCGCGCGAGCAGTATGCATCAATCAAATAAATCTCGATTGGCTCGGTTAGACTAAAACTTGAAATCGAAAAAAGTACAAATAAAATTAGTAGTGAATTGAAAATTGTCATTTAATTATTGAAAATTAAAAGAATGATAAAACAAAGTTAGGAATAATAGAGTCCACCTTAAAGGGAACTTCATTCACAACGTACTTTTGACATCTGCTATCAAATCTCCCACATCCTCTATCCCGACAGAAAAGCGAACAAGTGAGTTTGTTAAGCCAAATTTTTCTCTTTCTTCTTTGGGAACTGATGCATGAGTCATTGATGCAGGATGGCAGATCAAACTTTCAACTCCACCAAGGCTTTCTGCTAGTGTGAATACTTTTACATTGTTCAAAACCATTTTTGCTTTATCAATTGAACCAAAATCTGCTGAAACCATTCCACCAAAACCGCGCATTTGCTTTTTCGCGAGCTCGTGCTGTGGATGTTCTTTCAATCCCGGGTAAATTACTTTTTTTGCGGTGCCGGTTTTAACAAGCCAATCGGCAAATGCAATTGCATTTTCTTGATGTTGTTTCATTCGTACTGCAAGAGTTTTTGTTGCGCGCAAGACAAGCCAACAATCAAACGGTGATGGAACACCGCCTGAAGCATTCTGAATATAGCGCAAACGCTCATAATATTCTTCGTTACTTGTTGCAAGCATTCCACCAACTGCATCGCTGTGTCCGTTTATATATTTTGTTGTGCTGTGCAAAATAATATCAATTCCCCAATCGAGCGGATTTTGAAAATAGGGACTCATAAAAGTGTTATCGCAAACACTTATTAAATTATTCTTTTTTACAATTTCTGAAATTCCCTTTAGATCTGTTAGAACAAGCATCGGGTTAGTGGGAGTTTCAACAAATATCATTTTTGTGTTTTCAATGATTGCACTTTCAACATTTTTCAAATTGCTCGTATCAACCCATGAATACAACAATCCAAAATCAGTTAAGTTTTGTTCAAACAACCTGTAGGTTCCACCGTAAACATTGTTAGAGACAATCACGTGATCGCCAGCTTTTAATAAACTCATAAGTGCATGTGTGGCTGCTAGACCGGATGCAAAAGCAATTCCGTGGTTTGCTTTTTCAAGTGCTGCAATGTTTTTTTCCAGTGCTTCACGTGTAGGGTTTTGTGTTCTTCCGTATTCGTAGCCTTTGTGCTTACCTAATTCTTCCTGTTCATATGTTGATGTGAGATAAACGGGTGTTATTAAAGCACCTGTTGTTGGATCAGGGTTTTGCCCTGCGTGTATTGCATCTGTTGAAAAGCCCATCTTTATTTCCTTAAATTATTTTTGTTGTCATTCTAAGCGAAGCGAAAAATCTCTTTATTTCTATGGATTCCTCAGAATTACAGTTTATAAAAATTACTTCCTATCAAAACTTATCAAATCATACCGAGTGATGATATCTGTAATTAAGCCAAAATCGCTAACTAAAACAGCAGCATTTTCTTTTAGTATTTCTTTAACTTCTGAGATATCTGTTTTTGCATCAAGTATCGGGAAGCTTACTTCCATTACATCTGTAATTGTTGAATTGTAAAGTTGCGGATTGTCTACAAGTCTACTCAGTAACTTACTTTCTTTAATCGAACCGACACTTTTTTTGCCTTTCATAACAGGAATTTGTGAGTATCCTGTTTTTGTAATCAGTTCAAGAACATCTTTTATTTTATCTCCCTCTTTAACCGATGAAATTTCTTCAATACCTGTGGCTTTTTTTGCATCGGAAATATCACGTAGTGTTCTAATTTCTGTATCGAGCATCCTGTTAAGCTTAAGCCACTCTTCATTATGAACTTTTGAAAGATATCTTTCACCTGTATCGCAAACAATAAAAACAATTACATCATCTGATGTACAATCTTTAGCAACCTCCAATGCCACGTGAACAATTGTACCTGTGCTTCCACCGCAAAAAATTCCTTCTTCTTTTGTTAATCTTCTTGCAGCCGTGAAAGAATCTTTATCACTTATATTGATTATTTCATCAATATACTGGAAATGTACGTTTTCCGGTAGACAGTCCTGCCCAATACCTTCTACTAAATAAGGAGTTCCTTTTATTATTTCCCCAGTTTCTTTGAAATGCTTAAATATCGAACCGAGTGGATCAGCACCAATAACTTTTATGTTTGCATTTTTTTCCTTTAAGAATCTTCCCGTACCGCTGATTGTTCCACCGGTTCCGATGCTGGATACAAAATGAGTGATTTTTCCATCGGTCTGCCTCCATAATTCAGGTCCGGTTGTGTTGTAGTGCATTTCAGGATTGGAAGGATTGGAATATTGATACGCAAAAAATGAATTTGGAATTTCTGAGTGCAATCGTTTTGCAACATTTACATAATATTCGGGATCATCCGGATCAACAAGATTTGAAACAACTATTACTTCTGAACCAAAAGCCTTTAAATAATTAATTTTTTCATCGCTTACTTTGTCGGTTACAACAAAAATGCATCGGTAATCTTTTACTGCAGCTGTAATTGCAAGCCCAATTCCTGTATTACCGCTGGTTGCCTCAATAATAGTCCCTCCAGGTTTCAAAACACCCTTTTTCTCAGCGTCAATTATCATATTGTAACCGATGCGGTCCTTTACACTTCCGCCGGGATTTGCAGACTCCATCTTGGCAAAAATCTGTGGCTTCAACCCTGCACTTAATTTATTAAGCTTAATTAAAGGGGTGTTGCCAACCTGCTCAATTATGCTGTTCTTATATTCCAAACTTTAATCTCATTTATAAAAAAAGTCGAGGCAATTTTAAGCATTTGATGTGAATGATGAAAGGATTTTATGATAACAAATCAACTACTAATCTTGTTAATACTATTACTTTCTATTATTTGTGCGTCATAACACACAATATTGTGAGTACTGTATATATTTTTTGATTCATAATTAAAAAAACAGATAATTTATTTTAAAAGTGAAATTTTCATGAGATCAATCAAGCAAATCATTAAAAGTGAAAAAGTTAATATGGGTGGCATTGTTCTCGATCAACCATTGCCAAATAAGTTTATAGATAATATGGATCCTTTTTTGCTAATCCATCATTGGGATGAGGATTTGAAGGGTGGTAAAAAACAAAAAGATGTTGGTGTAGGACCCCATCCTCATCGTGGATTTTCACCTGTTACGTTAATATTTAATGGTAGTGTACATCATCGTGATTCGAGAGGTAATAACAGTGTTGTAAATGAAGGCGGAACACAGTGGATGTTTGCCGGGAAAGGAATAACTCACAGCGAGAGACCTGCAAAAGAATTAGCTGAAAATGGTGGTACTCTTGAATTTATTCAATTCTGGGTGAATGTGCCGTCAAAAAATAAAATGGAACAACCTTATTACAAAGCAATTCCAAGAGAAGAAAAATCAATTTATAAATCAGAAAATAGAAAAGTAGAAGTGGCAGTTGTCTCAGGCGAATTTAACAGTGTGAAAGGTGAGGTAGATACGCATACCCCAATAAATACTCTGCGATTCAACTTTATTGAAGATGGAGAAATTGAATTTGAAATTTCAAAAGAGCAAAATACACTGTTTTATTTGCTCAAAGGCAAGTTGATTGTAAATGATGAACAGGAAATAAATACTAAAGATTTAGTTCATTTTTCTAATGATGATTCAAAATTGAAATTTAATGCAAAAGAAAATTCCTATGGAATTTTACTTTCAGGTTTGCCAATTGGAGAAGAAGTTGCAAGTTACGGTCCATTTGTTATGAATACTCAAACTGAAATTATGGAAGCCATGAGAGACTCACAAATGGGTAAAATGGGTGTTTTAATCGAGGAGTTTTAAAGTTTAGATTAAATAAAACTAAATCCTCTCAAAAACTCTTCAGCTCCCATTCGTTTTTTACCCTCCTGCTGTAGTTGCAGAACTCTGATTGCATCTTTATCACAGCCGATAATCAATTCACATTTATTTTGGACAATTTCAAATGGCTTTAAATCATCGCGATGAACAAGTTCAGCTTTGTAAATTTTAATTACTTTTTCTTTAAAGATAAAAAACGCCGCAGGATACGGCGATAATCCCCTGATTAAATTATGAATTTCTTCTGCGCTTTTATTCCAATCAATTTCACAAATTTCTTTCGTTATTTTCGGTGCAGGTGTAGCAAGTGAACCATCCTGTTTTATGAGTTCATAATTTACGCTTTCAATTAAGTCAACAGTCTCTAAAACCAGATCCGCACCAAGCTCACTTAGCTTATCGTGCAATATTCCAAAATTATCTTCCGGAAAAATTTCAACTTCTTTTTGTAAATAAATATTACCTGTATCAACTTTTTCCGCAAGCTTGAACGTTGTTAAACCTGTTTTCTGCTCGCCATTTATCAATGCCCATTGAATAGGTGCAGCTCCGCGATATTTGGGCAAATAAGATGCATGTAAATTGAATGAGCCATTCTTCGGAATTTCAAAAACTACGGGGGGGAGAATTTTAAATGCAACTACTACGCATAAATCTGCCTTAACTAGTTTTAAATCATTCACAAACTGGGGATTGTTTTTTAATTTCTCCGGCTGCAGAACAGGAATATTTTTTTGAATTGCAAATTCTTTTACTGGAGTGAACGTAACTTTTCTTCCCCTTCCCCTTTCTTTATCCAGCGCAGTTACTACTGCCACTACGTTGTGTTTGCTTTCGGTTAATTTTTTCAGAGAAGGAATTGAAAAATTGGGTGTGCCCATAAAAATGAGATTCATTGCAAACCTCTTTAAAGCACAAGATGGTAATCAGTAGTTTTGCTCACAGGATAATCAATATCAACTTTACGTTTTTGAATTTTTTTAAGTGGCTTTTTGAACAGCTTCTGCTGTTCAGGATCAATTAAATCAGTAAATAAAATGCCTCTTAAGTGATCATACTCGTGCTGCATTACGCGCGACATAAGTTTATCAACATCAATTGTGTGCTCATTAAAATCTGTATCATGGTAAGAAATTGTAATAGATTCAGGCCTCTTAACCTCCGCGCGAATATCAGGAATGCTTAAGCAGCCTTCTTCAAATAAAGTTTGTTCATCCGAATACTTTACAATTTTAGGATTTATCAAGACTATCGGCTTGGTGTTTTCGTAGTCTTCAACTTGGGTAATATCAACAATAAAAATAGCTTTGTTTACTCCAACCTGATTTGCCGCAAGTCCGATACCATTTGCGTTGCGCATCGTGTCAAACATGTTAGTTATAAGTTCAATAGTTTCGTTATCTACTTCTTTAACTTTATCAACTTTTTTTCTGAGTATATTATCACCATATAAGGTAATAGGAAGTAAAGGCATTGCTCTAGTATTAAATTGTTAATTATATTATTTAAAAATAAATATTAAGTGTTCAATAATAAAGACATTGTGATTAAGCCACCAAAAGCTTGCCATCTTTCATAAGCATTTTACCATCCAGCCAAACATTTGGTTTTTTAATAACGCCATCTACGTGAAGGGGAACGTTGAAAGTACCGCCCATTGTGATGTTGTTGCCTAAAGCAAGATGAACTGTACCCATCACTTTTTCATCTTCAAGTAAAATACCACTTAGCTTAGCACTATCATTTGTACCAATACCAAACTCTGCAATATTTCGTGCTGCTTTTCCTACTTCATCAAGCATTTTGTTTAATTTTTTAGCGGCTTTTCCTCCCGTAATTTTCGTGGCAAAACCGTCTTTAACTTCAACTTTAATGTTAACATTTCCGATCAAACCTAAACCTGCAAAAGATCCATCAACAACAAAAACACCGTTTGTAGATCCTTCAACAGGTGCATTGTAAGTTTCTCCTGTGGGGAGATTTCCACTTTCACCTTTTTTATGATACAAACCTTTGCTGGCTATTGCAGTTCTTCCAGTTATATCAAATTCGATATCTGTTCCGGCAGGCGCTGTTATTCTAACGTGCTTACCTTTTTCTAAGATCTTTTTCAACTTAATTGATCTTTTGCTAATTGCATTATAATCTGCATTCATTCCACGTATCATAATTTCTTTTGTAATGCCTGGAAAAGTTGCAACACGAACTCCTTTTTTTGAGGCTGCTCT
>JABDPB010000036.1 GCA_013042995.1 Ignavibacteriaceae bacterium
GGCGGTTATATCTTCAACGATTCCCTGATAATGTGTTATATTATTTTTTTCATCCCGTCGAATGTAAGTTTTATCCTCCACCCACTTTATCTTACCAGATTTTGTAACTATCCGATAAGGTTCATGTCCAAACCTATATGTGCCCTCTTCTGAGCTATATCTTTTTATTTCATTTCCAACTCTTTCCAAATCTTCCTGATGAATTACTTTTGAATAACCAACTTTTTCAGACATAAATTCTTCAGCAGTGTATTCAAATAAATCCACAACGTTATCTGATACAAATTCAACCGGCCAGCCCTCTTCGTTTTTCCATAAAAATGGAATAGCAGGACTTTTGTTAATTATATCGTACGCTTCTTTTAACTCATATTCTGCAATTTGACGATCGGTTATATCTTCAATTATTCCCTCTAATAGAGGAATCCCATCCATTTTTTCATTAATTTGCACACCGCGTTCCCACACCCATCTTATTAAACCATCTTTTCTTATAATTCGATATTCTAATTCAAATTGTTTATGAGTATCAAGGGTCTTGAAGACTTCACGCCTAACGATTTCTCTATCTTCGGGGTAAATTAAATTTTCGTAAGATAATTCTTTATTATTCAAGAGTTCCAACTGCGAGTAGCCTGTAATTTCCTTGCATCCTTTGCTGATGAACTTCATTGTCCAAAATTTATCCATTAAGCACCTGTATGCCATTCCTGGGATGTTATCTAGTATTGTGCTAAGTTTTCTTTCACTTTCACGAATTGCAAAGTCAGCTTTTTTTCGTTCTGTTATATCGCGATTTATACTTAGAATTGCAGTTTGCCCCATATATTTTAAAACGGAGGCATTTATCTCCAGATGTATTTCTCTTCCCTCTTTACTAATGTGGGTAGTTTCAAAATGTTTGTATGTACCCTTTTGGAGTGTTTTCCTTATGTTCTCTTCACCGCGAGGAACAAACTTGGAGATTTTTTTAAGCGACATTCCAATTAATTCAGAGCGCTTGTATCCATAAACCTGTGTAGCTTGTTCATTAACATCTAAAATTATCTCGTCTTCTGGTTCAAAAACTAAAATTGGGTCGTGAACCTCATTAAAAATTCTGTGATAATCAGGTTCAGATTGAATTGATTCGTTGTTATCAAATGATAAAGAATTTTTGTCCTCATTGGTGAGTTTAGCAATCTGTTTTTTTAACTGCTCAATTTCAAAGAGGAGTTCGGCTTTGGTTTGTTTTATTCCTGCCATTTTAAAACACTTTTTTGTTTTGCAAAATATTCTTTAGCAAACGATGGAAGGAAAAGATACTAATATCTGTAAAAAAAACCACCCATCCCTTTGTTGGAAGGGACAGCTATAAGGAGGCTTGCCAGCAGTAATCGCTCTTGTTAGCTACGGGATGGGTGGAATATTAAAAACTTTACCAACTACTGGCCGTATTTTCAATAAACCTAGAATTAACCATGTTTTCAATTGTTCTTATTACTTCACTGTATTCATTTGATTTATCAAAGAAATAATCAGCACCATTTTCTAAACATTTGGTTCTGTATTGAGTAAACGGATAATTGGTTATTATTATTACGATTACAGCTTGATTTATTTTTTTAATTTTCTTTAAAACTTCTATACCATTCTCACCCGGTATTTTAATATCAACTATGACAATATGGGGTTTTTGATCTCTAAAAACTTCTAGAGCATCCTGCGAATTTGCTGCTTCACCCACTATTTCTAGGTTAGGGACAGCACCCAACATTTTAACCAGGCGCTCTCTAACAAGGTTTGAATCATCTACAATAACAACGCGTAAATTCATTTGCCTATTTTTTTGTTAAACCTCCCCCAGAGTTTTAACTGAATAAATGATTATTGACTATTGAAAACTATTAAAATTAGTTTACGGCGGGAATAAGAAAACCTCTGATATGGGTGTAGGTAATATTCTTACAGAAGAAAATTTTAAGAAGTTAATTCGGCTCCCAATCTTCTCCTTCGCACGGCACGAAATCTTCGGTAGGGTGTTTGTCGTATTTCATACAAAGAACTGCCGAACTATCAAAATGTTTACAGCTTGAGCAAAGTGTTGATGAAATAACATTTTTATTTCTTTCTTCAAACCATTTGTAACTAACCATAGTAGGGTGAATAATAAATACATATACTGCGGCTACGCTAATCATTATCCACAGTTGAAAATCAATATGGCTTTGGACTACCCACAAAAACAAAATTGTAAAAGCCGTTCTTATAATTGCCCAAAAAACTATTTCGCCCAAATTAAATGTGTTTTGTAAAAAAATATTGTTTGTGAAATTAACTAAAAATAATGCCAATCGTAAAACAAACAAATGTTTCTAAAAGGAATAGAAATGATATAAATTAAAGGGTAAGGTATGCTTGTAGTTTTTACATTAATGTGTTATACTACTGTTTGCTGAAATAATAATTTTTCAGGAAATACGTAAAAGGTTCTTTGTAAAGGGTTGAAATAAAATAAGATAGAGTGAGCGCGGGTGGTCTCGAACCACCGACCCTCTGCTTAAAAGGCAGATGCTCTACCACTGAGCTACGCGCCCTTAAAAATTAAGAATTGTAAATATAACCAAGTGGATATTCTATTCCAAAAATTGACTTTTCTCTATAAACAATATACTGGCGAAAAAAATGTCAACATCGAAAAACTCTAAAATTCTTGTTTGTGATGACGATGAAACTTTGTGTTACTTGCTAAAAGAACAACTTCTTGAAGAGGGCTTTTCTGTAGACACAGTGTATGACGGCAAATACGCTATTGAATCCATAAAACGCTCCAATTATGATATCCTGCTCTTAGACTTAAATATGAAAGAAGTTTCCGGCGAAGAAGTGCTGAAATTTGTAAAAGATTACAATGCAAATCTGCAAGTTGTTATACTATCAGCGCAAGATGAAATTCGTAAAGCAATTGATTGTATAAAGGCAGGTGCTTATGATTTTATTACCAAGCCATATGTTTTTGATGAGCTATTAATTACAATTAATAGGGCAATAGAACACAAAGAACTTCTTGTAAAAACCGAGGTACTAACAAAGGAGATAAGCAAAAAAGGGTCCGATTCAATAGTGGGGAACAGTGCACCGCTTAGAAGAGTTTTAAACCTCTCAAACAAAGCTGCAGTATCAGAATCAAATATTTTAATTGAAGGAGAGACTGGAACAGGAAAAGAACTTCTTGCAGAATACATTCATAAACAATCTGCAAGAAAAGATAAACCATTTGTTGTAATCAACTGTGCTTCATTGCCGGATCAATTAATTGAAAGCGAGCTATTTGGACATGAAAAGGGTGCTTTTACCGATGCAAAAAGTACGAAACAAGGGCTCGTTGAAATAGCTCACGGCGGAACGTTATTTTTAGATGAAATAGGTGAATTGAGCCTTACATTGCAGCCAAAATTGTTACGCTTTTTAGAGAATGGCGAATATAGAAGGATTGGAGGAATAACAACCTTAACTTCCAACGTTCGTGTAATCGGTGCAACTAACCGCAATTTGCTGGAAGAAGCTGACAATAAAAATTTCCGCAAAGATCTGCTCTTCAGATTGAATGTAATTACTTTAACTATTCCCCCTCTTAGAGACAGAAAAGATGATATACTTTTGCTTGCAAATCATTTTATAAAAGAAAAATCTCCAATCCGTTCACCAAAACATCTTTCACAAAGAGCAGAAGATATACTTCACAACTATTCTTTCAACGGAAATATAAGAGAGTTAGAACATATAATTGAAAGAGCATTAATTTTTGCTGAAAGCGAGATTATACAACCTGAGGATCTAAATCTTCCACAATCCTATCAACTTCAATCTAAAAAGATGTCTGATCTTGATGGTCCAGAAGAGATACTTAGCATGGAAGACCTTGAAAGATGGCATATTAAAAAAGTTCTTGATAAAAACAGGTGGGATAGAACACAAACAGCAAACCAACTTGGTATAAGTCCAAAGACTCTTTACACTAAAATTAAAAAGTATGAATTAAAGCCTGTCTAATTTTTAATGCCTGCCAGCATAATCGCCAAATATGTTCCGAAGGATCTATTAGAGGATCAAAGTTCCCCACTAGCAATTTCCGATAAAAACCAAAAATTAGTTTGGTTCAATAAAAGTTTTAAAAACACTATTGGTGGCGGGCGGTTAAAAGGTGTAAGCATTAATACTTTGTTTAAACTTCCTGATGAAGAATTAAATGTTCTTTTTAACGGTAAAAAACATCAATTCGAAAACATTCCGCAGAAAGGTAATGACTTAAAAATAACGCCGCTTCCTTTGAGAGGAAAATCAAAGTCATCTCCGGGATTTTTAATTGAAATTATTCCTACTGTAGAGAACAACAAATATTCCAAAAGCATAGCACTGAGTAAGCCGCTTGAATCTGCTTTTCAGAACGAATTGCAGAGTGTTTTGATGATGCTGTTAAAAGAAAATTCTATTGAGGCTATTGCGGACGATATATCAAAGAAATGTGCAGAGATTAGCAGAAGTGATTTTGGTGTGCTCTGTTTTTTAGACGATGAAAGTATTTCTCAATTTAAATATTTCGATCCAAATAACCTGATAGAATCAAAATCTGATTCAGAAAAAAACATTCGTTCCGATTTTAAATTTATTACCAAATGGTTAATGCTAAATAAGCAACCGTTAATGGCATTAAATAACAGAAATAACCTTGGTTACAATCTCACTCAATCTTTTGGATGTGACTCGTTAGTTATATCACCGTGTATTTTTGAAAATAAACTCCTTGCAGTAATCTTAAATGTAAAAAAGAACGATGCATTTTCAAATTCTGAAATAAATAAGTTACAGCAATTTGCTGCTTTGCTGGCATTTGCAATTACACACATTAAAACTCAGCAATTAAATGCTGCTCTTGAGAGCCGCCTACTGCAAGCACAAAAGCTAGAGACTATCGGTAAACTCTCAAGCGGCATGGCTCATGATTTTAGCAACCTTCTTTCAAGCATTTTTGGCAGTGTAAATTTACTTCGGAAAAGAGTTGAACTTAAGGAAGGCGTAAATAAGCTGATTGATAACATAGAAGATTGCTCCGTAAGAGCACGCGATTTAACAAAGGGTTTACTTTCATTCGGAAAGCCAACACCCAAGAGGAAAGAGCTTGTAAAACCGCATCAGCTTTTAAAGGAAATTTCAAAAGTAGTTACACAAACTTTTCCCAAAACCATCACATTTACTGAAGAAATTGATAAAGAATTAAACGATATACTCGGTAACGGAACAGAGATATACCAGATACTATTAAACCTATGTGTTAATGCAAAAGAAGCAACAAACAATCGGGGGGAGCTAAAGCTCTCCGCAAAAAATATTACAATTGACAGAGAAAATCTTGTTCATTACCCTCTGTTGAAGGAAGGAAACTACGTCTGTTTTTCTGTTAGCGATGATGGAGAAGGAATTGAAGAAAAAAATCTTACTAGAATTTTTGATCCTTACTTTTCAACTCGTACAAAAGAATCCGGTTCGGGGCTTGGATTGTATGTAACTTACGGAATAGTTAAAGCACATAATGGTTACATAGAGGTTTCCAGCAAGTTAAGGGAAGGCACGACCTTTGACGTTTACATTCCAACTTTCGAAGTGCCCAAAGAAAAAAGGCCTGGGCCCACCGAAGCAATTATTCTACTTGCAGATGATGAGCCAATGCTGAGTGACCTGCTTGCAGAACTGCTGGAATCCAACGGGTACAACGTTGTAAAAGTTTCCTCTGGGGACGAGGTTCTGCGGCTGCTTACTGAAGAAATAAAGGTTGATCTTGCAATAATTGATTACAACATGCCGGGGCTAAACGGCATTGATACGATAGAGCAAATACGAAAACGTGGTTTTGATATTCCTATTATTTTGTCTTCGGGTAGTTTAAGAATGGAAAATGATGAAATACTGGATAAGTATAAAATTAATAGCAGAATTGAAAAGCCTTATGAGTTCGAAGCGATGCTAGAAACCATAAAAAAATTGCTCTAACCATCTTCTTCATCTACTTTTATCATCTTTATATTTTTTGTGTACTGAGCAAGTTCAGGTTTTTTAATTGTATTGAGCTGGTTAAGAACATCTGTAATTTCTTTAACGGCAGTATCTACGTATTTAAGTCTGCTTAAAATTGATTCCCTGGAAATTTCATCCTTACCCAACTCTCTTTTTATTGCAGCGGAAGATAAGCTAAGCAAAGTTAGCGGCTGCTTAATTTTATGATTTGCTGTGACGACTGTGGCGACAAAAGTATTTTTCATTTCTGCTTCGAGCAATAGTTTGTTTGCCTCCGAGAGCTTTAATGCTGATTGAACTCTTGCTAATAATTCTACCCTGTTAAAAGGTTTCTTTATATAATCGAATGCGCCTGCTTCCAAACCTTCTTTCGTGTCTTCTGCACCAGCTTTTGCCGTAACAAGTATAATCGGAATGTGTTTTGTACTTTCATCATTAACAAGAATTTTACAAACTTCAATACCTGTTATACCGGGCATCATTATATCAAGCAGAATAAGATCAGGCAATTCGGTGTGTACTTTTTCTATTCCGGATTTGCCATCGTAAGCTGTAATAATATTGTAGCCCTCATTTTCAAGTCTATCCTGAAGCATAAAAACATTTTCGGGCAAATCATCAATGACAAGAATTGTCTTCATATTAAGTGGCTTTTAACTGAGCTAACAGTTTTTCAATTTTAAAAGAAATTATTGTTGGGTTTACCGGTTTGGGAATATAGTCGGTAAAACCGTGCTTTAAAATTATATCTTTATCGCTTTTCATTGCTTTGGCAGTAACTGCAAATACCGGAATTTCTCTCCACTTTTCATTTGCTCTTATTTGTTTGAATGTCTGGAAGCCGTCCATATCCGGCATCATTATATCCATCAAAATCAAATCAGGAGTGTTTTGGTTTAAGTATTCCATACACTCTTTTCCGCTATGAGCAAGTGAGGTTTTACAATTGCAAGCTTGCACAATTTCACTTATTGTAAACAGCGTATCCGGATCATCATCAACAATTAGTATATTTCCAGAATATTCTTTATCGTTTTCAATTGATGGCTTATCATGTTTTTTAGCAGAATCACTTACTTTGTTTTTACCGTTTCCATTTTCAGGTACTTGGGGTAAATCTACTTCCTGCATTTTAATTCTATCTCTAACAATTTTCAATACGTCAAGTGGATGCCCCTTTGATTTTACTGCAATGTTTTCTACAATACTATTTAATGACTTTCTTTCTTCATCAGATAAGTCTTTAGCCGTGCTAATGAGAATTGGAATATGCTTTGTTTTAATATTTGATTTCAACTTATAAGAAAGCGTAACCCCATCTACTTTCGGCATCATTAAATCTAGAATAATTAAATCAGGTTGGACTTCCGCAATTTTGCTAAAAGCGAGTTCGCTGTCTTTAATATATTCAATCCTTATTCCTTCAGAGGA
Organism: Ignavibacteriaceae bacterium; assembly: GCA_013042995.1. Classification (GTDB taxonomy): domain Bacteria; phylum Bacteroidota; class Ignavibacteria; order Ignavibacteriales; family Ignavibacteriaceae; genus IGN2. The sequence goes on from JABDPB010000036.1 coordinate 7,483, forward strand.
AAATTCTCTTTTGAATTTTTCAAATTCAAGTTCATCATCGTCTACAATAACAATTTTTTTTATTCTTTTGTGAGCTAAATTTTCAAGCCGCAGAAATGCAGAAAGCAGCTTATCGGATGAAATAGGTTTCACAAAATATTCGAATGCGCCTAAACTGTATCCAATATTCTTATCGCCTAAAATTGAAATTAAAATAACGGGGATTTCTTTGGTTTTAGGATTCTCCTTCAAATCTTTCAAAACACTCCAGCCGTCTTTATTAGGCAGCATTACATCAAGTGTGATTGCAAACGGCTGGTATTCGTATGCCATGTTTATTCCACTTTCACCATCTTCAGCATAAATAACTTCGTACCCTTTCGAAATTAAATACTGACCAATAGTGTATCTTACTTCTTCATCATCATCTATTACCAGAATTGGATTTTTCCTGTTTTTAATAAGTGTCTCAACATTTACCTTGTTCTTCACTATAGGAACAAGTTTTCCACTTTGCATTAAAGGCACAGAAAATTTAAATGTCGAACCTGTTCCCAGATGGCTTTCTACAGAAATTTTTCCATTCATTAGTTCGGTAATTTTTCTGCAGATAGTTAAACCTAAACCTGTTCCACCATATTTGCGGGTTGTCGATCCGTCTATTTGTCTAAATTCTTCAAATATCAATTTTTTATCCTCTTCGTTCATTCCGATTCCGCTATCAATAACTTCGAAGTTCAAATCATTTTCAGAAGAAGATATTTTGAAAGTTACACTCCCGCTGTCTGTAAACTTTACTGCGTTGCCTAACAGATTAATTAAAACCTGAATTACTTTGCCCCGATCAGTATTAATAATTATCCGGGTGTCTGTATCTCTTACAATATTAAATCGTATTGCTTTTTTACTCGCAAGTGGATTGATTGAATTTGTAACTTCTTCTAATAATTCATCCAGCAATACGTCTTCGTATCTAATTTCCATTTTACCGGCTTCAATTTTAGAAAGATCAAGGATATCATTTATTAATGTCATTAATCTTTTTCCGCTGCTGAATACAACTTCCAATCGTTCTTTGTTTTTTAGATCAAGTTCGGATTTTTCTAAAATCAGTTCTGTAAGTCCTAAAATAGAATTCATCGGCGTGCGAAGTTCATGCGACATACTTGCAAGAAACTGCGATTTTACTTTGGTTGATTCTTCTGCTTTCTGCTTTTGAATTTCAAGTTCTCTTGCTTGCTCCTTTAAATTATCGTGAAGTTCAACTAACCTTTCATTTTGTTTCTTGATTTGAATATTTTGTTTTTGATAATCTTCGTTTAGCTTTTTTAGTTCGGTAACAAAATTTTCAAGTTGCATGAGCGCTTTTGCATTCGTAATTCCAATAGCAAGTTGATCTTTTATCTTTGCGAGATAGTCTTTTACCTCTTCATTTGGTTTATCTACCGAACCAAGTTCCAACACAGCTATTGTTTTATTGTTATAAACTACAGGCAGCAGTAAAAGATATTTTAATTGAACATTTATCAATCCTGTAGATATAACCGGCAACGACTGTTCATCAACTAACTCTAATGTTTCTTTTGAGGTAATTACTCTTTCGAAAAAGGAAAAGTTATTTTTTCTCAAAGAGTGTTGGTCGTTTATGCCATCTGCATAAATCAAACTTATGTCAGCATCATCAACCGAAAAAATAGCACCAACAACAAACCCGCACGAAGCAATGATTTTTTTAACTGCTACTTCGGCTATTTCTTTTAAGGTGGGATTTTGATTAATTAGTGTGATAAATTCTGAGTATTCATTTTTAGCCCTCTCTTTCTTTTCCAGCTCATCGAGCATCTTGTTAAAGGCTTCGCCAAGCTTTCCAAGTTCATCTTTGCTTTTTACTTTAATCCTGCTGTTAAAGTTTCCGTTATAAGTTTCCTGCGTTGCTTTGCTAAGCTCAGTAACCTGTTTGCGTATTTTATCTGTAAAGAGATATGTAAGTATTAAAGAAAGGGCAACACCCACCAAACCGATAACAATAAACAAATCCTTTAATGTTGCTCTTAGTGCAGCAGCTTGGCCTATTGATGTAAATATCAAAAAAGAAATGTTTTTCTCGCCACCAATATCTGTTGTGGGGTTATATATAGTTGCAATTATATCGTTGGATTCGGTTCCTTCAGTGTAAAGACCAAAGTTTTCTTGGTTTCTAAGTTGATTAAAAGCCTGCGTTAATATGTAAAGATATTTTTGATTGGCAGATGGACTTGAAACATCGGTTAGCGAATTATTCCATACCACGGCAATGTCTGAGTTTATTTCGAGAGATAAATCATCGAGAAGTTCTGTGGTGATGACTCTTCCAAAAAAATATTCAATTCCGTTTTCTGCCCTATGTTTAAGCTTTATTATGTATGGATTTAATTGTAAAAACTCATTCAGATGAAATTTTTGGCCGGGTATAAAAATTTGATCATTGCAGGTGTATCTTAAAACTTTATTGTTTGGGCTTAGTTCTAATATAAAATCAATATTACGAGCAGAAAGTTTTTTTCTATTTAAAATGCTATCAAAATCATCAGAGAACAACGATAAAAACTCATCTTCGGTTTCAATAAGCTTTGTCTGGAAGGCATATATAAAACTGTTTGCAGAAGTTAGTAAGTGTTGTGACTGCTGAGAGGTTAGAACTTCGTACATAGTAGAATAAAACGCCACGGCAGCACTTCCGAGAACAAGTACAACTATAACAAAATTAATCAGTAATATTCTAAAGCTGATCCTCATTTTCGGATCCTGTGCTAGTTTTCTTTTTGAAGAACTTTTCTTATGGTGATGAGCAGCTCATCAAAGTCATACGGCTTGCTAATAAAGTCCGAAGCACCCATTCGGGCAGATTCGATAGCGCTTTTTACATCGGCATAAGCGGTTAAAACAATTACTTTGGGGTGGGAATTGGGCTGGGACTCTAAATCCTGTAAAACTTCAAATCCATCTTTACCTGGCATTTTTAAATCAAGTAGGACAAGATCAATACTCCTGTTCTTTAAGTACTCAAGAACCTGCTCTCCCCCTGTAAGGTAGCTTGTTTCATATCCTACTTCATTCAGCTCTTCCTTAAGAATGGTACAAAGGTTAATATCATCGTCAACAATTAATATAGATTCCATGATAATTACATGTCTTGTTCAGAAACTTCATCAAATTGATGATATTTAATTTGTCTTTTTTGGTTTTCTCTTTCTTTGCCTAATAAATTTTCTCTTTCAGGATTTTCAAATCTTTCTTTCAAAGTTGGGAGTAGTTCAGCTTTTAAGAGAATAACAAGTTCTTTTTTTCTTATAATCGTTTCATCGCTGCCTGCAAGATATCTAATACCAAACACCCACCATGGCAAATCTTTTAAGAAGGGTATACCATTTCTAACAATGGCTTCTTCGTTTATAAACAGTCCGCCTATCACAGTTTCTTCCCCATCTAGCATCAATACCTGAGAGCTGGCATTTGTCTTTTTAATTTCTGTTGTAGTTTCTGTTTGTGAGAACGAACTTCTTTCCACGGCAATATTAAGCAGAATATAATTTATGCCGTCTTCGTCATGTATAAATGGTGTAACCTGAATAATTGTACCGGTAGGGAAAAACTTTTCAATAGTGTTGCCGGCAAAGTCTCTTGTTCTAACCGAGAAGTCTGAACCGATTTGTATGTTTCCCTCATTACGGTCTCTTACAACAATATTAGGGCTTGATATAATTTCACCAATTCCTTCCTCTTCAAAGAATTTAAATACAGCAGTTGCTTCACCAAAAAAGTTTCCGACTTTAAAGTCTCCGCTCACACCGATATTAAATTCTGGTTGTAAGCCTTGGTTCTGGCTTCCGCCTGAACCACCTTCGCCCGTATTACCACTGGCAGTTTCTGTCTCGGTTCTTAAAAGACTTGCAATATTAGCGTCTGAGCCTGAGAGTAATAGTTCCCAATCCATTCCAATCTTTTTGGATTCTAGAACATCCATCTCAAAAAACACTGCAGAAATTTTAACTTCTCTCGTTGTTAAGGGGGCATAAGTTTCTGGCGTTTGCTCAAATTGTAGTCCTTCCTTTGAGCTGACTATGATTACATCTTCTGTTGTTTCAAACTCCATCCCGGCAAAGTTTACTATCATCAAAAGTGCCTTATCGTAAGGCATATTTGTAATTTCAATGCCAATGGGTTCGGTTTTGATGATTGTTGAAACAACCCTTCTTCCGGAAACACTTTGACTTACTTTACTTATAAGCTCTATAGCTTGATTGAAAGGAAGAGTTTCTGACATTGTTACCAGTTCATCTGGGTTCTGGTAAGTTTTAAACCTGCGCTCCCAGTACTGCTGGGGGAATATTTGCAGGACTGCGACAAATGAGAAGATTGAATAGATTATTAATTTTTTCATAATTGTACTCTCTTTTTACTTATTTTTTTCTAATTCAAGAGTTACTTTTTCAATTATTCCACCTTTGTTCAAGATGAAGCTTACACTGTTATTGTCATAATCAATTTTGGTCAGGTAGCCGAGATAAACCTGTTCACCCTCCCAAACTAAATAAGTGTTGCCTTTTGTATCGGCAACAAATGCACCTTCGGGTATAAGTGCCAGGAGCTTAGACCCCTGAACATCCAGCAACTCATCAACATTAGGTGGTATCTCGTTTCTTATCAAGGGATAGAAAGCGTCATAAATTGGACCAGTAGTAAGTCGGTTCTCTGTAAAAACTGCAGGTGCAAAACGGTTATCGGAAGAGTGATATACCTGCACATTCATATCAAAACTTACAAGAAAGAGTGGGATGCCTTCTTCATCAGTTCTAATTAAGTTACCAAGCGATAGCTGAGTGATTTTTTTCAGTTCCTTGCTTTGTTCAATTGCATATATCATTCTGTAAACATCGTTAAAATAGCCGCTTCCTGTAAGTTTATACTGGTGAACGAAAAACTCTTTATCACGTATCTGATCTACGTATTCAACATTAATTTGCGTCTGTTCCGAATAATCAACAACAATATTGTTAACAAAATTGTAGAACTTGATTGATGAAAGATTTTGTGGAATGTTAAATTTCCGGGCTGAAAGAACTGAATCAAGCTGCTCTGAACGAAGCTGAAGCGAGAGATACCGCGCATTTAGTTCTGCCGTATCATAAACATTAGCATTCAGCTCGTCCAGTTTTTCCTGCCTTTCAGATATTGACCCTCGCTGAAATACAAATATGTATATTCCACCGATGAGTAAAATAACTATCAGTAAGGCAATAAGACCAAGTGTGCTTCTTAATTTTTTATTCATTTTGGTTCTTACGGTTTGATATATTAAAATTCAAATTAAACTTGTATGCACTACGTTCTCTTAATTCTTCGTAAAGCATACTTTTCAGAACCGCATCTTCAATTGAATAGGCAAAATCTGTTAATGAGTTTCGGTATAGTGAATAACCTTCTGCAACAACATCATTACCTTCACCTTTTGTCATACGGGAGATCCATAAATTGTTGTTACTGCCGCAGAAGCTTGAAACCTGTGATATAATATCTTTCCAAATTCCCGTTCCAACAGTTGCCGAATCCAAAATTGCCTGCGTTTGATCGAAGCTGCTTATTTTTCCTTCAATAGCAGCAATTTTGCTTAGTATTTCCTGATTCTGGCGCATCAATATCGTTTTCTCTTTTATCTCCTTATCCATTTCATTCATTTTCTTGTTGTTCTGCAAAATTTCCTGAGTAAGGAAAAATGCTACTGCAAATAGAATCGGAAGCATTGCGTAGCCATGCCAGGAAAATTGAAAAACTTTTTGCTCTTCTCTTAGGCGTTTGGGAAGTATATTGATGCCAGAGTGCTCTTTATTTAGCTCATCAAAATAATCTGTGGCAATTGCAACAGGAATGCTGAAGGCAGAGAATTTTTCTTTGGTCTCTTCATCCAGTGCAGATAAGTCGAAATCATCAAATTCAAGCCGGCTAACGTTAGCTTCTGGGAATGTACCATAAAATGATAAAATTAGATTTTCAGAGTCATCTTCACCGCATACTATAATGTTATCTAAAGATGAAATTCCACCGTTCTCCATTTCAAGTAAAATTTTGGAAAAGTAGACATCGTACGTATGAAGGTTTTGTGTACCTATGTCTAGTGTAGTTCCAATATGTTTTAATCTTCGTCCTTGCAAAAAGATAAGTTTGCTATATTCTTTTCCTATATAAACAATTAAAGAATGATCATCTGGGAAGAATTTTTTTCTTTTAGCTACATAATAAGCCAGCGAAACATCCGAGCTTTTTATAGTTGGGATTTTGTAATTTCTTTTTCCTTCATGTTGTGCCAGTGAATTAACCAAGTTTACACACCCTACTTCACCAACGGTAAAAACACCTAACAGTGCTTTATCAGATAATTCAAGAAAATCGAGACTGTCTTTTTCTACGCTGATGTTTTTTGAATCAAGTATTTCATTTATTATTTCCTGCTTCAATTTAGCGGGTTTGGGTGGGCGTGCGCCTTCATAAAGATGATAATAAATGGCAGGCTCGGTTAAAGCGGGTATGAACATGTGCTTGCCAAGATTAAAGTCTTTAAGGGCTGTGCTGATTTCGGTTATGCTGGAAGTATCCAAATCGCTTTTTATAGAAGCAGATTCTTCCAGACCCTCCATATCCAATGCTTCGCCTTCAATTTTAAATCCTGAAGCATCGGCTTCCTGTTCGCTTGATGAAGGAACGAGACTAACTGATGCTGTCTTAAGAACTCTGGGTTTTGCACCTTCATTCTCTTTACTAACTACAGCAAGTTTAGTATCATTTCCCTCGCAGTATATACAAATTAATGGTTTCATTTTGCTGACAACAATTGATTTATTCTTGTTTTATTATTTGCGTATGTAATAGCTGTTTCAAGAGAAATTCTTTTTTGCTCATATAGTCGCTTTAAATCCTGCTCCATCGTTATCATACCTAGCTGCCCGCCTTGATTAATCATCATATAAATTTCGCCAATGTTATTATTCTTTATTGCTGCTTTTACACTTGGCGTTACTACCATTACCTCTTTTGCCAATGCCCGTTTACCATCCAATGTTGGAACTAGCTTTTGCGAAACAACAGAAACGAGAACATCTGCAAGCCTGTTTCTAACTCTTTCTTGTTCAACTGGATTCACTTCTGCAATAATTCTTTCTAATGATTCCATTGCTGAAGAAGTATGAAGAGTTGAAAAAACTTTATGACCGGTATCAGTTACTTCAAGTGAAGCCATAATGGTATCAGGATCTCTCATCTCACCAATAACTATAATATCCGGATCCTGACGCAAAGATTGAACAACGCCTTCCTTAAATGAAAGAACATCACGCCCTACTTCTCTGTGTTTAACCAATGAAATATTTGAAGTGTGAACGTACTCAATAGGTGCAGCGATAATAACTACGTGCGCCGGATCAAATTTATTATGATGATCAACTATGGAATCTAGCGTGGTTGATTTACCGGACCCTGTAATTCCCGTAATTAAACTAAGTCCAAATTTTATATAGTTGTGACTTAAATATTTTACTGCGCTTGGATGGAACTCAAGAGAAGCAAGTGACCTTATTGAGGTATTAATTGCTCTCATATTGCAAGTTAGAGTATCGAGATCAAAATACGCATCAGCTCTGAACCTAACATTTATTTTTCGTCTCTCATAAAAATAGGTGTAACTAAAGTCGAGATTTCTAGTTGTAGAAATGTACTTTTTTTGGTTCGAGTTGAATAGGTTTGAAATAAGAAGAGCAGACTCATCATCGCCAAACTGCGGAAGATCTTTTACTCTTTCTTTTTTACCATGAATTCTCATCCAAATATATCCCTCATTTCCATGGCCACCGATTTCAATATCAGATGCATCTCGCTCAATCATTGAGGTTAGGATTTTATTTACAAACTTTCTTAGCAGTACCTTATCCCCATCATCAAGTTTCGAGCTGTTTTCCAAGATGTAGCTAACCCTGTCAGGTCCGTAGAGGGATTCCGGAATGGTATTTACAAAATCTGATAATATTCTTTTTTCTTCTGTTACAATCACAATATGTTTTGAGTTTAATTCTTAAATAAATTTTTTAACTAAGTTGTGGAACTCTATAAATTTTATATAATTATTGCTTTTAACACAAATTTGACTTCAAATAATATATTTAACTTGTTAATATATAATAAATTAAATTTATTTTTACAATATCAGTGTATAAAAATATTTTACAGTAGTTTTTCATTTTGTATGAATTAATCCTCCATTGTGGATGAAAGAACTTCTTCAATTGAAGTTAACCCTTCTTTTGCTTTATCTAAACCTGATTCCCTAAGACTAAGTGTTCCATCCTTCACTGCTTGTTGTCTAATAGAATCTTCATCAACTTCAGCGCCTGAACGCACAATTATATGTCGTATCTCTTTTGTAAAGTAAAGCGCTTCATGAATAGCCATTCTGCCTTTGTAACCTGATCCGTTGCAATCATCGCAGCCAGCTGCACGATACACTTCGTGCCCTTTCCAATCGGCAATTTTTAATCCGGCAGCTTTCATAAGTTCTTCATCAAAGTTTGATACTTTCTTTTTACATTTATTACACAGTCTACGAATCAACCTCTGTGCCACAATGAGATTAATTGCATAAGCTATTAAAAACGGTTCTATTCCCATTTTAAAGAGTCTAGCAACAGCACTTGGGGCATCGTTAGTATGTAAAGTTGAAAAGGTAAGATGACCGGTATTTGCCAGTTTTATTGCAGTCTCTGCGGTTTCTTTGTCTCTCATCTCACCAACCAGTACAATATCAGGGTCATGACGGAGTATAGATCTGATTGCTTGCTCAAAGCCCATTCTGTAGCCTATCTTTAACTGTCGTGCACCTTCTATTACATACTCAACCGGGTCTTCTACCGTAAGTACGTTCACTTCGGGATTAATTACCTGGTAAAGGGCAGCTACAAGTGTTGTGCTTTTTCCACTACCTGTTGGTCCGGTTAAAATGACCATTCCCTGTGGCTGATTAATTGCTTTAACAAAATTTTGTCTAGCAATTCCGGTTAATCCTAATTTGTCTAAATCCTTAATTACTTTTCTATCATCAAGAATTCTTATTACAACGCTTTCAAATTTATTTTTTAGTTCTGTACCTACCATTGGCAGTACAGAAACTCTGAACCTAATTACAAAGCCATCAATTTCTCTTTGAATAAATCCATCCTGCGCCCGTTCTCTTTCAAACCTGTCCATTCCTTTTCCGCGGTCTTTAACAACTGCTGCTACTGCCTCGGGCAAAGTATTATCCTGAACATGCCAGAGGCGCAAAGTACCGTCAACTCTCATATATATTTCTGTTCTATGTCCTGAACAGGGAATAAAATGTATATCACTCGAACCTTTTCTAACTGCTTCAAGTAAGGCACCCTCAACAAGATTTATAAGTGCACTTTTATTTATTTCTGCATCAAGTTCATCTTCATCAAGTTCTGCTTCTCTATCATCCTCAGAGACCAGATGCTCTTCATCATCTTCAATTGCTTTAAGGTAAATGTTTTCGGGTGGAATAATTCTTTCAATTATTTTTTCATAATCTGTCTTTTTAATAAAGATTACTTCATACTTATTAGCATTTAGCCCAAAGGCTACTTTTGGAATGTTCCTATCAGTCGGATCAATTGCAGCAATTATAAGCTTATCTTTAATGCGCTCATCGTACATAAAAGGTATTATTTTATGCCTGATGATAATCTCTTTTACTTCATCAGTAGTTTCTTCCACCATTTTTTTAATTGATTCAAGACGCTCATCAGGAATTTCGTAAGATTCCATATCGAGTTCTCTAAACGCATAGAGAATTGCAACTTCCCTGAATATAGTATCATGTTCGTAGTTAAAATCTTCAACTAAAATTTGTGCTAAGTTTCTTTTAAGCTTGTGCTTATCACTATTCTTTGCATTAATTGCTTTCTCAAGCGTGGCTGAATCAATTATTCCTTTTTTGAAAAGGAGATAACCAATCTTATCCGTCATTTCTAGGTTTGTTTCAATCATATGTGTTTCGCAATTCTACTAATAGTTTACTCCGGGTGTTTTAGGACGCACAGTTGCTGTTTCTGCAGATACAAGTGTTAATGCAATCATAATTACCATTATTACCATTGCTATTACAACTTGAATTATCTCGATAAGGTTCTTTAAACGATAAACTGTTTCGCTCTCATAATAATTTGCCAGTTGAAGTGCGGTGTTCTTAATAGTACCAGATTCTTCACCTGAGTGAATTCTAGATAGTGCAGTTTCTGTAAACACTCCTGATGCTTCGAATGCATCGGTTACCCCCACACCTTTTTTCAGCATAAGTGGTATGGCAACAGTTTTTATCCTCTCTTCAAAATATTTATTGCCTGTTGCTTCTGATGCAATTCGTATTGGCTCAATACTCTCGGCAGAACCATGATAAAGTGTATAAAACACTCGGCAAAAAACTTCAATTAGTGTTTTATGTATTAGTGAACCAAGTATCGGCATTTTAATTATATACTGGTCGAACATTAATCTGCCCTTTTTCGTGCGTGAATATTGCCAAAGCAGAAGCGGCGGGAGAAATGTTACAATACCAATCAGTATAGGGTTGGCAACTAAAAAATCACTAATGTCTAATGTAAAAGCGGTCATCGGGGGTAGCTCAATTCCAAAACGTACGAACAACTTGGCAGTTTCTGGAAAAATATATCCCACATAAAATAGAACAGCCAGGAAAAGTACAAACAACGTTACCATCGGTGTGATTAGAGCACTTCTCAAATTCTTTCTAAATTCCTGCCTTCTTTCAAGGAATTTTGCAGTTGCTCTATAGATTTCTGCCATGTTACCGCTCTTGGATGCTAGGCCAAGCATGTATGCAGTAAATTTTCCGAATACGTGCTGATATTTTAGAAAAGTTGCTTCACTATCTGCACCTTTTCTTAAATCGTTGCTAATTTCTTTAAGCGTATTGCGTAGAGTTGCGTTTTGAGTATCATTAATTAATAACGTAAGAATTTCCCCGTAGGATAATTTCTGTTCTAAAAGTTCCGCACTGATTTTTACGAATGTTACAATGTCAGCATTCGGCGGCTTGTGCTGAAAATTTAGCAGTTTTTTATTTACTGATAAAATTTTATAACCTAACCTGGCAAGAGCGTCTACTACTTCTTTCTTACTAAAGGCTTTTTGTTCTCCTCTGATAGGTTTCTCTTTGCCTTTACGAACACGGTAGACATACGTAGATTTACGCTGAATGTTGCTAAGCTTTAATTTATTTTTTTCAGCAAGCCGTTGTATTTTTTTCTTTCCCTCGGCAACAGTGCCTGAAGTTACGGTACCAGATATTGTCTGCCCGTTTAGTTTTTGGGCGGTAAATTTGAACTCAACCATTTTCCACTCATTATTTTTGAATGGATTTATTTATTCAAATTTGGTTCCGAAATTTTCTTTTGATTTTTTTACGAATTGTAACAATCTGAGTGCAGAATATTCGGGAAAATGTTATAGTTGTTGTAAATGTTACTATAAATGTGGTAATGGTGAAGTGTTCAATTGAGAACCTGAAAGAGAAATGTTTTATTTAAAATAAAAAAGGCTGATGCAGCATCAGCCTTTTGAATAACTATTTAATTAAGAGTTAGTTATTTACTGCTACTGAGATTGTTGTTGGTCCGACAGTGCAGGTAGCCTGTACCACAGTTGAACCGTCATCTCCTATTTCAGTACCGTCACCTACTATTGTTACAGTTTGTGCGGCTACTGATTCAAGATATGTTCCATTGGCTGTTGAATCCAAACCAGTTGGAATTGTCCATCCTGTAAATGTGTTTCCGCCACCGCCCATTGAGGTTGGTTTCTTATAGAACTGCTGAGCCATAGCTCCTAAGTTGTTTAGATCTGAAATAACACCGTCTCTGTTAGCATTGGTTGCATTTGCATTAAATAAGTTAATACCTACTACAACTGCAATACCTACTATGATAACGCCAAGCACGATTAAGAGAAGTTGTTGCTGACCCATTTTTATACTCCTGTGTTTGTTGGGTAATTGTTAATTATGTGTTTGTTATTTTCTAGTTTATTATAACTGAGTAATAATCGTCTGATGTAATTATTGTTTGTACTTTAATCGAATCATTTCCCGTTATAACTTCAGTTCCCGTGCCAGTAATTGTAACCTGTTGTGCCGATACACTAGCCAGAAAAGAACCGTTTGCTGTCTGCACAAGCTGAGGAGGAATTTGCCAATTTGTGAAAGTTTTACCTCCCCCGCCCATTTCCCTGGGTTTTTTGTAATAGCTAATTGCAATGGTTGCAATATTTGAGCATTCGCTTATAAGTAAATCTCTTTTACTCTCTATTGCATTTCCCCTAAATAATTCTATTGAAACAGCTATTGCAATAGCTACTATAATTATTGCTAATACTATCATTAATAATTGCTGTTGACCCAATTTATCTTATCCTCATACTGGTTTATTTTTTCACAAATACGATAAAAAAATATGCCATTTTTAAAATCAATCTTTATAACTTATTTTGAATGTTTTTCAAAGAAAAAGGGGTACGTGTAACTATTACAAGTAATTTTTGCCCAATAAGTTTGGATGTAAAAATGTTAAAGGGTTCAATAAAAGAAGAAAATCAATACTTTCTCTTGACAAAACCTAATTTATTTACTAAAAAGAAGGTTATAGCTAGATTCTCTTTGCTCATTCCTTAAGGAATATTGTTTAATTATGGTGTGTTGTGTAAAATTAGAAGAGCTAAATACAGTAATTTTTTCTTATATGGTTAATAGAAAGTTCTAGTATTTAATTAAAATAAAGGAAAAGTAGGGAAATATAGTGTTGCAAGAAAATATTACATGTAATCATTTAAATTTTAGATAGGCTGATGAAATTAGCGTCAAAGTTGTCATTTCTTCTAAGATCCAATTATTCTCTAATTTTTAAATGAAGTTCTTTCAATTGCTCCTCACTGGCTGGCGAGGGAGCTTCATCCATTAACGAAAGTGCGCTTGCCGTTTTGGGGAATGCAATTGTATCTCTTATGGAATCTACTCCTGCAAAAACCATTACCATTCTATCGAAGCCAAAAGCAATTCCGCCATGTGGGGGTGCGCCGTACCTAAATGCATTCATCAAAAAACCGAATTTTTGCTGCGCTTCTTCTTCACTTAAGCCTAAAGCTTTAAACATTATTGCCTGCAAATTAGCATTGTGAATTCTAATGCTTCCACCGGCAATTTCATTTCCATTTAGGACGAGATCGTAAGCCTGGGCTTTAACTTTACCCGGTTCTTTATCAAGCAGGTCTAGATCTTCAGTTCGTGGCGAAGTAAATGGATGATGCATCGCATATAATCTTTTTGTTTCTTCGTCCCACTCAAAGAGCGGAAAATCCGTTACCCATAAAAGTGACTTTGGCGTATCCGGTTTTATTAATCCCAGTCTTTTTGCAATTTCAAGTCTCAATGCACCCATTTGGTTTAAGGTGGAATTTACATCCCCCGCTAAAATTAAGATCAGGTCGTCCTGCTTAGCGTTTAATTTGTTCATTAGATCATATATTTCTTTATCAGTTAAAAATTTAGCGGTCGGAGAATCTAATTTTCCATCCCCTACTTTAAACCACACAAGTCCTTTTGCACCGCGATCTTTTACAAGTTGTGTAAGCCCATCTACCTGGTTCCGGCTGAAAGATGCACAGCCAGGAGCTGCAATTCCTGTGACAATTCCTTTTGATTTTAATACTTCACCAAAAACTTTAAACTCAGTGCCTGTAAAAACCCCATTTAAATTTTGAAGCTGCAAATCGAATCGCAGATCTGGTTTATCGCTACCGTATTTCATCATTGCTTCATCGTAAGTCAGCCTTGGAATTGGTAATGATAAATCAACATTCCATATTTCTTTAAAGAAATTTTTCATTAATCCTTCAACAACTTTAAATACTTCTTCCCTGTTTGTAAAAGACATTTCAACATCTATCTGTGTAAATTCTGGCTGGCGGTCTGCTCTTAAATCTTCATCACGGAAACATTTTACAATCTGAAAGTAGCGGTCGAATCCAGATACCATTAAAAGCTGTTTATATTGCTGAGGCGATTGCGGAAGAGCATAAAATTTTCCTTTATGTATTCTGCTTGGAACAAGATAATCACGAGCACCTTCCGGCGTGCTTTTCATCAATACGGGTGTTTCGATTTCAGTAAAACTATTTTCATCAAAATATTTTCTTGTCACTTGATACATCTTATGCCTGAGCAGTAAAATTTTTTGCAGCGAAGGTCTTCTTAAATCAAGATAGCGGTACCTTAAACGCAAATCTTCATAAGCATCCGTATCATTTTTTATTTCAAAAGGAGGTGTTTCAGCTTCGTTTAGTATCTCAAGTTTATTTACCAAGATATCCATTTCACCGGTTGTTAGTTCTTTGTTAACAGCATTTTCCGGTCTTATTCGCACTTTACCTTCTACAGAAATTACAAATTCGTTTCTTAATTTTTTTGCGAGCTCATATGCATCTTTATAAACGGGTTCAAAAACAACCTGGGTAATACCATAACGGTCGCGAAGCCAGATAAAAATTAAATTGCCCAGATCTCTCCTGCGGGCCACCCAGCCGTTAAGGACTATATTTTCACCTACGTTTATCTTTCTTAGCTCGCCACAAGTATGTGTGCGAATATTAAAATTCATAAAAATTTTATTCTCCAAATATCGTTTGTTGAAAACTAAAATTAATCATTCCCTATTGGGTAAACAAATAATCAAGAATTCAATTATCAATTGGAATATTATGTCTTGAATCAATAGTGACTTCACTAAACAATCATTTCTTTGTAAGTTTCAGTGATGAACACTGTAGAATTGATACGAAAGAAAAGGGACAAGCTTCCCCTAACGGAAAAAGAAATAAAATTTTTAATTGGCGGCTTTACTTCCGGTAAAATACCTGATTACCAATTTTCTGCACTTTTAATGGCTATTTTGTTAAATGGAATGGGCAATAAAGAAACGGCCGCACTAACTGAAACGATGCTTAACAGTGGAAAGGTTGTGAATTTTTCCTCAATCAAGGGATTAAAAGTTGATAAACATTCCACCGGTGGAGTTGGTGATAAAACATCATTAATTATTGCTCCGATTGCTGCCTCGGCTGGAGTTTATGTGCCGATGATTTCGGGCAGGGGATTGGGACATACAGGTGGAACTTTGGATAAGCTCGAATCAATTCCAGGTTTTAAAACCGATTTAACTTTGTCGGAGTACAAAAAAGTTATGTGTAAATGCGGCGCGGTTTTAATTGGGCAGACAAAAGAAATCGCACCTGCTGATAAATTAATTTATTCTCTCCGAGATGTTACCGCTACCGTTGAATCAACTCCATTAATTACTGCAAGTATAATGAGTAAAAAGCTTGCGGAAGGAATTGACGGATTGGTTTTAGATATTAAAACCGGAAGCGGCGCTTTTATGAAAACCATAAAAGATGCAAGCGAGCTTTCCCGTTCGTTAATTAATACAGCAAAATCATTTAACAAAAAAGTGATTGCTTTTATTACTGATATGAATCAGCCTCTTGGCAATTATATCGGCAATTGGTTAGAGGTTTACGAATCGATAAAAATATTAAAAGGCGAATCAAAAAACGATTTGTATAATGTATGCCTTAAGCTTGCTGGTGCCATGCTTTTACTCGGAAAGAAGACACAAACGATAAGCAGCGGCGAGAAGCTTGCGAAACAGCAAATTGAGAACGGTGAAGCATTCAAAAAATTTTTAGAAATAATTGAACTTCAGGGCGGAAAAATAAATTATATTAATAGTCCATATAAGTATCCAAAATCAAAATATGCCAAAAAGGTTCGCTCTATTAAAAAAGGATTCATAGGCGAAATGGATACATATAAGATTGGAATGGCTTCGTTGGAATTAGGAGCCGGGAGAAAAACAATAGACGATGTGATTGATTACAAAGCTGGAATAATTTTAAATAAAAAAATAGGTGATTCTGTTGAACACGGAGAATTACTTTGCGAACTTCGGGCAGATTCAAGAGCTAAAATAAAAGTTGCCGAAAAAATGATTCTTGACGCAATGCACTTTTCAAAAACAAAACCATCTAAACATAAACTTATTAAAAAGATAATTGTTTGATAAAAAATTTCATTAATAAATAAATCTGTAAAAGGAGAAAAATGCTATGTTATTTATAATAGCTATTATCGCTGCTGTTGTTGCTTTTTTCGTTTATCAAAGCGCCAAAAAAAGGGTTCAAAAATCTGAGACAACTTTTGCAATGGCTGGATTTATTGTTGCATTGCTTATAGCACTGCTTCAATGCTTTACCATAATTCCTGCCGGACATACAGGTGTTATAGACTTTCTGGGTTACGTAAGTGACAATACCCTGAAACCGGGAGTAAACCTCGTTAACCCAATGGCGAATGTTGAAAAGATGAGTATCAAAACACAGGAATTAAAAGAATTGATGTCAGTTCCATCTAAAGAGGGACTAAGTGTTGATCTCGAAATAAGTCTGCTATTTAAATTGGATTCTGAAAAAGCAAATGATATTTATAAAACAGTTGGGCCTAATTATGCTGAAATTATCTTAGTTCCACAATTCCGCTCGGTTGTAAGAGGTGTAACTGCACGTTATGAAGCAAAGGCATTGTATACCGCGTCACGTGAAAAGCTGGCAGGTGAGATTATCACTGAACTGGAAAAGTTGGTTGGCCCCAGGGGGATTAATGTTGAACAAGCTCCTCTTAGACAAATCCAGCTTCCAGAACGCTTGACAAAATCCATTGAGGAGAAATTACAAGCCGAGCAGGAAAGTCAGCGAATGGAATTTATTTTAACACGTGAAAAACAGGAAGCAGATCGAAAAAGAATAGAAGCAAAAGGTATAGCAGATTTTCAGGAAATCGTTTCTAAAGGAATTAGCGAACAATTACTAAAGTGGAAAGGTATCGAGGCCACAGAAAAACTTGCTGGTTCTGAAAATTCTAAAGTAATTGTAATTGGCTCGGGTAAAGATGGATTGCCTTTAATTCTTGGTGGGAACTAAAAAATAACGTTTTTCAGGCAATTTCAAATACTTTGTTCAGGAAATTATCTATTCGTATTTTTGAACCCACGAGTCAGAAATTGAGTAGAAGCTAATGGTTTCAGCAATACATACAATAAATATACTGCTACCGGTTTTTTACCTTCTTACACTTGCAGTATACTTTTACGACTTTATTAAGGGGGAAAAAAAGTTAATTAATGTTAAAAGAGTTTTTCTTTTCATTACACTTTTTCTCCACTTAATATATATTGTTTTACGCACCGTTGCGTTTGATCACCCACCAATCACAAACGTATTTGAAATATTTACAATTCTGGCAATCACAATCAGCTTTTCATATTTTCTTGTTGAACTGGTTTCCGACATTAGGGGAACTGGTCCCTTCATTATTGTGCTATCATTCATCTTTCAATTAATATCTTCTCTTTTTATTCAGGATTTGGTTGAAGTAAAAGATGTGCTTCGCAGCAATTTATTGGGCACTCATGTTATTAGTGCACTTTTGGGTTATTCGGGATTTACGATCTCGGCTGTTTATGGATTTTTATATTTAGTTCTTTATAAAGATATAAAGCTGAATAGGTTTGGGTTAATTTTTAACCGTCTGCCGAATTTGGAAATGCTTGAAAGACTTAGCTTATACTCGGCGGTAATTGGATTTATTACATTAACAATTGCAATAATTATTGGTATAATTTGGTTACCGGTAGCATTTCCTAATTTTTCATTTTTCGATCCTAAAATTATAACAACCTCGCTTGTTTGGGTGCTATATGGAATTGGAATCACTAGCAAAGTGCTTGGCAACTGGCGTGGCAAGCGTTTAGTTTTGCTTACAATATCAGGATTTCTTGTTGCAATTATTTCCACAATTCTTTCAAACTTTTTAGCACAGAGTTTTCATTCCTTTTATTAATAGTATATGAATTTACTTGCGATTTCTATAAATCACAGAACCGCACCGGTTGAATTAAGGGAAGCTCTTTTTCTTAAGAAAGATGAAGCACGTTCTTTTATTAAGCTGGCTAAAGAAAACTTATTAAAAGAAGGATTAATTTTATCCACCTGCAATCGTACAGAAATTTTTGGCGTTCCTGCCACTAGTGATCTTAAACATCAAAAAATTCAAGAGTTGCTGTTAAACTTTAAGCCGGCACAAAATGTTAACGAGGATCATTTTCAAAAATATTTTTCTCGGGATGCAGTTAAACATCTCTTTAGTGTTGCCACAGGTATAGATTCTCTGTTAGTTGGCGATAACCAAGTGTTTAAGCAGGTTAAGGATTCATTCCAGATTGCAGAGGAGACAAATTTTGCTGGTTATTTTATGCATCGCATTTTTGATTCGGCAATTCGGGCAGGTAAAAGAGCAATTTCAGAAACTAAAATAAGCGATGGCGCAGTTACCGTTAGTTATGCTGCTGTTCAATTAACAGAAAAAATCTTTTCAAAACTAAATAAAAAATCTGCGCTAATTATTGGTACTGGAGAAACTGGGGAAATTGCAGCAAAACATCTAGCGGGAAAAGGTATCGGAAGCCTGGCTGTAACAAACCGAACGCACGAAAAAGCTGAAAAACTAGCCGAAGAATTAAATGCTAAAGTTATTCCTTTCTTAGAATTTAAAGAATCAATTTTTAATTTCGATATAATTATCAGCGCAACATCTTCCCATGAAATTTTAATCAGCAAAGATGATGTAAAACAAGCGGTTAAAAAAAGAAGTAATGAGCCATTTATTTTGATGGACATCGCCATTCCGAGAGATATTGATCCTGAATCAAAAAAACTTGATCATGTTTTTTATCATGATATGGATTCGCTAAATGTGATTGTCCAACAAAATCTCACCAAAAGAAAAGCGGAAATTCCTAAAGTTGAAAAAATAATTGAAGAAGAGCTGAATAACTTTTGGGAATGGTACAATTCTCTTCAAGCTGCACCTGCAATTAAAGATTTAAGAGAACTGTTTGAAGAAATACGCAGTGAAGAGGTTGATAAGAATAAAAATAAATTCAGCTCAGATGACCAGGAAAAGTTGGATATTATTACTAAAAGAATAATTAACAAAATTCTTCATCATCCAACAATTGAACTGCGAAAAAACGATAATGCTTCAGGCTTGGGTGATGCATCCTCAAAAATTGGAATAATAAGAGACTTATTTGGGTTAAGCTCAAAACAAAAACCGGACAAAAAATAAATTATGGCATCAATGCAAAAAATCATTATCGGCTCAAGAGGAAGCGAGCTTGCCCTGTGGCAATCAAGGTTTGTAAAAAAAGAGATTGAAAAGAAGAAGAAAAATGTTTCGGTTGAAATAAAAATCATCAAAACAAAGGGTGATAAAATTTTAGATGTTGCGCTTTCTAAAATTGGTGACAAAAGCTTGTTTACCAAGGAATTAGAAATTGCACTTTTAAATAAAAAAATTGATCTCGCTGTTCACAGTCTTAAAGATTTGCAAACAGATATCCCAAAAGGCTTAAAGCTGGCTGCAGTTACTAAAAGGCACAACGTGCAGGATGTTTTAATTGCCAGGAATAAGGGAACAACCATCTTTAATCTGCCCGAAGGCGCAACTGTGGGCACTGGTTCGCTCAGAAGAAAGTGCCAGCTTCTTCACTTAAGACCTGACATAAAAACCCAAGAGCTTCGCGGTAACGTTCCTTCCAGAATAAATAAATTTCTTAACTCAAATTGGGATGCCATTATACTCGCACGTGCAGGTGTTGAAAGATTAAAATTAAATCTTCACATTTCATCAACAATCGGAGTAAATGTAATGCTACCTGCAGTTGGGCAGGGGGCGCTTGGTATTGAAACAAGAACAGATAATAAAGAGGTAATTGAAATTGTTCGATCAATTCATCACAAACCCACTAATTTTGCAGTTTTAGCTGAGCGTGCACTGCTTAAAACTTTAGAAGGCGGATGTCAGGTTCCGATTGGTGCATTTGCTGAAGTAAGAAAAAACGGTTTGTACTTAGATGCAATGGTTGGTTCGCTGGATGGTAGTTTAACTTTTAGAAAAAGAGCCCGCGGCAGCAAAGCAAACGCGGAAAAATTAGGAAAAACACTAGCAAAAGATTTATTGAGATCTGGAGCAAGATCAATTTTAAAAGACATTTATCAATCCACAAGAAGTAAAAAATAGAGAGGGCGATATGAAAATCAAAAAAAATATTGCAACTTCAATTTTTATGTTGTTAATTGTAATCTTATTTGTTTCATCAGTTTTAACTTCTTGTAAGTGTTTAAGTTGCAGCCAAGAAGAAGCGAAAGTCCCAATTGAAGTTCTTGAAAAAGCAGATTCGTTTATTGTTTCTTCGACAGGTAAGGATTTTTTCGATAAATATATTACAGCAGATTTCTTCAAAACAAAACATACACCGCCCTACTATGAACTGGCTTACAAACTTTTTATGCCCGATAAACCATACGTAAGTGCCACAATAAAATTCACGGTTGATTCGGTTGGTAATGTAATGAAGAACCGCGACATAGTTGGAATTCCCAGGTGCCGTTACTTTCCCGAAGAATGCAATTTTAAAATTGATGAACAAACCGCGAGACTTATTGCGAGCGAAAAAGGTTTAAAGGAAGGAATTAAGGAATGGGATGCCGGATTTTTATGGGACTTTAAACGTGAAAGATATGTTTGGAATATTTTATCAACTTTAAACGAGTTTGGAGGTGAAGATAATTATAAAGCTACAGGACAAGAAATGATAATTGACCCCACCAGTGGTGAGGTACTTGCACTTAACGATTGGAGAGTTAATTAATCTCTGAAAATATGCTAAAGGAAAAACGCGAAATAAAGAGAGAAAGAAAAAGAGAAATAATTCTCGAAGCTGCGGCTGAACTCTTTTCAAACAATAACTACCATGAAGTCATGATGGATGATGTTGCAAAATCAATTTCCGTAGCAAAAGGAACCGTTTACAACTACTTTGCTTCTAAGGAAGAGCTTTATTTTACAATAATGAAAACACGAATGGAGAGTTTGCTAACTCTTCTGAAACAAAAAATAGAAACAGAAAAAAGCAGCATTGATTCGCTTCGTGCTTTTGTTGTACATCTTTACATGTTCATGATGAAGCACCGTAAGTTTTTTCTTATTTATCAGCGTGAGTCTTTAAAT
The DNA here is from genome assembly GCA_013042995.1 of Ignavibacteriaceae bacterium. Classification (GTDB taxonomy): domain Bacteria; phylum Bacteroidota; class Ignavibacteria; order Ignavibacteriales; family Ignavibacteriaceae; genus IGN2. The sequence goes on from JABDPB010000036.1 coordinate 28,736, forward strand.
AAGCAAAACACTTTTTGCGAAGATTTACTTTCGCTTGAAAAACAGATAAAGCTTATGATAATAAAAATTGTTTCGGGTGGTGAAGAAGAAGGTGTTTTCAGAAAAGTAGATGAAGAGTTTATAATCAGTCTTATTTTAGGCAGCGTTTACGGTGCTGTTCAGAGAGGAATAAACAGCAGCTTTTCAAAGGATGTTGTAATAAAGGAAAAAGAAGTTCTTTTTGATTTTGTGCTGCACGCTCTTTACTCTGGATTTAGCAATATCAGAGAGCTTCCGTTAAAAGGAAAAACAATTGTAATTACTCGCACAATTGAGCAGTCGCGAGAGTCTGCATCTGCGTTAACAAATTTAGGCGCAAATGTTATAATTATTCCAACATTAGAAATTGTCCCACCGGCAGATTGGAACAAGTTTGACTCTGCTTTATCGCATCCGGAAAAAATCGATTTTATAATATTTACATCTGTTCACTCGGTGGAAATGTTTTCAAAAAGATGTCGTGAAATAGGTGCTTCGCTAAATTATAACCGCACAAAAGTAGTGGCCGTTGGAAGCAAGACTTCTTCACAATGCCATAAAAATAACATTTATGTAAGTATCGTCCCTGAAAAATTTAGTGCGGAAGGGGTGATTGAAGCTCTTTCAAAATATTATTTAAAAAATAAAGTTGTTTTCATTCCTCGGTCTGCAATTGGAAGAGAAGAGTTGCCAAAAGGTTTAAAAGATTTAGGCGCCGTTATAAAATCGGTTCCGGTTTACAATGTTTCAATTCCTACAAGAGAAAATCTACAGCACAGTTTGGACATTTTAAATTCTACCAATGTTGATTTGTTTATTTTCACAAGTCCTTCTACGTTTGAAAATTTTCTGCAGATTGCTGATATAAAAAATCCATATCAGTATTTTTCAAAGTTTGATGTTGCTGCAATTGGACCTACGACCAAAGATGCGATAGAGGCAAAAAAAGTTAAAGTTAAAATTCTTCCCAAAGAATACACAATTAACGGTTTAATAAATAAAATTGTAGAACATTATAGTAACAACAAGGAGTTAGTTTGAAGTTACAGAATGATTTGATAATTAAAGCATGTAAACGATTACCAACAGAGCGCACACCAATCTGGATTATGCGGCAGGCTGGAAGATATTTACCCGAATACAGGGCTATACGAAGAAAGCATGATTTTCTAACAATGTGCAAAACGCCCGAACTTTCTGCTGAAGTCACTATTCAGCCGGTAGATATAGTTGGAGTTGATGCTGCAATTATTTTTTCAGATATACTTGTTATTCCTGAAGCAATGGGAATGGAATTAAAAATTTCCGAGGGCAGAGGCCCGGTATTTTCGCATCCAGTTCAATCAGAAGATGATGTAAAAAAATTAAAAACTCCGGATCCAGAAAAAGACTTAAAGTATGTTATGGATGCAATTTCATTAACTAAAAATGAATTAAATGGAAGGGTTCCGGTAATAGGCTTTGCGGGTGCACCTTGGACAATTTTAACTTACATGGTTGAAGGACATGGCTCGAAGTACTTTTCAAAAGTAAAAAAACTTATTTATGAAAACCCTGAACTTGCACATGAGCTTTTAGAAAAAATTGCTGACGCTACAGCTGACTATCTGTCTGCGCAAATAGAAGCGGGTGCAAATCTTGTGCAGGTTTTTGATACCTGGGCTGGATTGTTATCTCCACGTGATTACCGTGTTTTTGCATTGCGTTACGTTCAGCAGCTTATATCAAAAATAAAAAGAAGAGGTGCGCCGGTAATTTATTTTCCCAAGGGTGTTCACTATCTGTTTCACGAACTTAAAGAGTGCGGAGCAGATGCAATTAGTGTTGATTGGACAATTGAGCTTACAAAAGTTAGAAGAAAAATTGGTGATAAAGTTGCAGTACAGGGAAATTTAGATCCAACGGTGCTTTATGCTGATCCCTCATTTATAAAAAGAGAAGCAAGAAAAGTTTTGGAATCTTACGGTAAGGGTGATGGACATATATTTAATCTCGGGCATGGTATTTTACCAGATATTGATCCTGAGAATGTTAAAGAGTTGGTTAGTTACGTAAAAGAAGAAAGCGTAAAGTTCCACAGTAAAAAATGAATAATAAATATCATATTGTCGCTCTGAACAAAGCGAAGAGTCTTCTTTAAAGGATATGATTCATCTCCCGTTGAAGGGCATCAGAATGATTAAAAATAGGTAGAAGCAAATGTTTGAAGTAGATTTAAAAAAAATTAAAAAATACGATCAGCCGGGACCGCGTTACACAAGCTATCCCACAGCACCGCAGTTTAATGAACAGTTTACTCACGCAGATTACGTTGATGAAATAGTAAAAACAAACTACGGAAAAAATCTTTCGGATCTTTCGCTTTACTTTCATATTCCGTACTGCGACACACTTTGTTTTTTTTGCGGATGTAATATGCTCATTACTCGCAACAGGGATAGAATTAACGAATACATAAATTATGTTCAGAAAGAAATTGATTTACTGCGAACGTATTTACAACCAGATAGAAAGATTGCACAACATCATTGGGGCGGTGGAACTCCAACTCATTTGAAGCCGGATGAAATCAATAGACTTGCTTCGTACATTAATCAATCATTTGAGTTTGCTGAGAATCCAGAAAATAGCTGCGAAATTGATCCGCGTGAATTAACTAAAGAACATCTCGAAGCACTTCGCAGCAATGGATTTAACCGCATTAGCATGGGTGTGCAGGATTTTAATGAACAAGTGCAAAAAGCAGTAAACAGAATTCAGCCTGAAGATTTAACTCGCAAAGTTGTTAACTGGGTGCGGGATTTAAATTTTCAAAGTATCAATCTAGATTTGATTTACGGACTTCCATTCCAGAAAATTGAAACATTTGCCGACACAGTTGAAAAAATAATTGATATTTCTCCTGATAGAATTGCGTTATTTAACTACGCACATGTTCCCTGGATGAAAAAACATATGGCGCTAATTCATGAAGAAGATTTACCAAGACCCGAAGAGAAACTAGAAATATTAAAAATGAGTATCGAGAAACTTACGGGTGCAGGTTACGAGTTTATCGGGATGGATCACTTTGCTAAACCGGATGATGAACTTACCATTGCAATGAAAGAGAAAAAACTTTACAGGAACTTCCAGGGTTACAGCACAAATGCAGGGGCGGATCTTTATGCACTTGGTATAACCTCAATAAGCCAGTTAAGAAATATTTACGCACAAAACTTTAAAACAGAAAAAGAATATTATATCGCTCTCGACAATGAAACTATTCCAACTGCAAAAGGCTACAGGCTAAATGATGACGACCATTTGAGACGAGAAGTGATTATGAAAATTATGTGCGACTTTGAATTGAATTACAAATCAATTGAAGAAAAGTACAATATTAATTTTAAAGATTACTTTAAATGGGGATTGAACAATTTAAAAGAATTTGAAGCAGATGATTTAATTGTAATGAATGATGATGGATTTAAAGTAAAAGATATGGGCAGGCTCCTCATCCGCAACATTGCTATAAACTTTGATGGATACATTGAAAGAAAAGAAGATAAAGCAAAGTATTCTAGGACTGTTTAGATTATATTGTTTTTTTTGCATAGCATTCTTTTCGCTTATTAGTTCCTATTTGTCCAATGTTTTTATCTGGTTGCAGAATTAACTGTTCTAATATTATTCTGTTCTGGCTTACATTTATCATACTAGTATTTAATATTTTGCGGTAGTAAATACTTGAATCACCTTTATAATTTTTGTTTTCTGAAAATTATCTATTTTTGTATTTTAAATCGAAACAAACCAAAACATACTTATGACTAAAACGATCTCTGACCTTATTGAAGTAAAAAACCCAAGAGTAGCTGGGAGATATAAAACGAAAAAAGTTGCTATTGGTAATTTTATAGAAGACTACATTGATGAAAAAGTTGATATAAAAGTCAGTTTTATGGAATTGCTGAAATATAAGAACGACATTTTCACCTTTAATTTTGCCGCACCGCATTATTATTTCTTCATTTCAAGGATGATTCCCGAAGTGATTATTCATTCCCAAAAGCAGGATAAAAGAATCATCAAAAGTCATTATGATGATAAGAATGATTTATTTAGTTGGTTTTTAGGACCGAAGATGATTTATACGAGCTGTTACTTTAAAAGTTTGGATGAGTCGCTGGAAGAGGCACAGGAGAATAAGCTGAATCTGATCGCTCAAAAAATGCAGCTTAAAGAAGGAGAAGATTTATTAGACATTGGTTGTGGTTGGGGAACCCTTGTAGCTCACCTGGCTAAACATTACAGAGTTAATACAACCGGTGTAACAATTGCTCAGGCAGGTGCAGAATGGGCAAAACGACAAATCAAGGAATATGGTGTTGAAGATCGTGCAAAAATTTGGACAATGGATTATAGAGATATACCTACTGATAAAAAGTATAATAAAATTACCTGTCTTGAAATGGCAGAACATGTTGGCATTAAGTATTTCAAAAAATTTATGAAACAATGTTATGATTTGTTAGAAGATGATGGACTTTTTTACATCCAAATTGCCGGGTTACGCGAACGCAGCAGTTTGCTTCAGAAACATAACCGGGAGGACCTCATATGGGGTTTATTTATGAACAAATATATCTTTTCAGGTGCCGACGCAAGTATGCCTCTAAACTGGGATTTACAGCGAATTGAAAAGGTTGGTTTTGAAGTCCACTCAGTTGAAAATATCGGAAACCACTATTCAATTACTATTAATAGGTGGTATGACAACTGGCTTTCAAATAAAGAAAGAGTACTTGAAAAATATGGGGAACGTATCTTTAGAATTTATGAAATTTTTCTCGCCTGGTCGGTAATTATCGGTAGACATGGAGGCTCAACTGCATATCAAATTGTATGTCATAAAAACACGGATAAATTCGACAGGACAACTTTTATTGGGGCCACAAACTTAGGGGAACATGATGAGTTTAAATAAACAACTGAGCTAGGGCATGATTAGTTTTACTTTAAATTTCTTTTCCTTTAATTTTTTCTTAAAGTATTAAGATACCTGCATCTCAGGCTGAGGTTCATTTGTGGTTACTTCGTTATTTTCCCTCTTTATCCTTTCCAGTCTCATAGATTTTGTTCTGAACTTTGGAATAAAAATAGAAAGAAAGTAACTTCTTACTATGTACCACCAAAAGCTTCTCTCAAGAAGAATTGGGTCTATATTGTGCTCAATTTCTTTGTGTGCTTCAGGAGATTTGCTCCAATGCAACCCCGCTTTTTGGTGGTGAATTGTATGATAACCGTTGTTGAATAGGAGGAAGTTCAAAAATCCCGTATAGTTTCTTGAATGGTTCCATTCGGACATTTCATCTGCATGAACGTGCTGCACATAATTAAAAATTAAAACACTGAATAGTGATACTTGCTGTGGAATAATGACAAATAGTAAAGCCTTTTCCCAGTCAATTATTAAAGCTGCAGCTACCCATAAAATCAGAATTGCATATTGTGAAATACATACCCAGAATTTTTCTTTGTTGTTGGCTTTCATCTCTTTCAGATAATTCTTAATCGCTTTTTGCTGGTAATAACCGCTTATAGTTGGATATGAAATGAGCGTAAGAAAATTATTTTTTTCACTAACCCTGTATGTGATAGAGTCGTCACCTTCACGGTTGTTAAAACGATGATGATTTTTATTATGTGTCGGTATCCAGGCAAATATGGGAAAACCGTAGAACACCGTTAACCACCAGTCTGTAAGTACGTTCAGTACCTTAGATCGCCACATAGGCAGATGATTGTGATTGTGTGTCATTACTGCCACAGCAACAGACATAAATAAAAACCACGTGTAGAGAAAGGGGTTAAAACCAAGCCAAATCCATTGGGCAATAAATAGGGCTGTGGTGATAGCTATATAAATAAGACTTTTAATATCTGCTATATTTTTTAACATTAGATTCCTTCTATAAAATATTCAAAAGAGCAATGATTTGTTAATCTTGGAATTATAGGGATGTTATAACTTAAATAAAAGAATTTTTCTTCAAAAATATAAGGTTTTACATTTATTTTACAATTCGGGATATTTCTAAAATATACATTCTGCTAATCGCTTGGTCTATCCTTCATGGGGGCAGATGTAAAGAAATCCTGATAAAATCTTTCTGTGTACTTTTCTAATAAATCTCCTACAACGTTGTAATATTTAGAGCGGAATACAAAGCCCGCATGATAAGCTTTGTTTAATTTCCAGAAAATTTCGGAATCTTCATAGGTAGAAAGATCGGGATATTCCTGTTTTGCAAGTGA
>JABDPB010000050.1 GCA_013042995.1 Ignavibacteriaceae bacterium
AATAGTTATCTAGATCAATAGCTATAGCTTCTTCTGCTCCGTTTTCTAAAGCCAATAGACAAAATGCACCCCTGTTTGCACCAATGTCTAAGACTTTACTCGGTTTAATAGTTTTGATAATCTTAAGCAGATTTTTGTTTCTTGCATCATCAAAATTCAGTTTTGGACTTTTTTGATTGTAATCCGACCAGTTAGATAAATTTTTAAATATGAATGGAACGCTGCTAACTAACTTTCTGCCAATTTTTCCAAATAAGGATATAGATGAGATGATACTTATTAACTTTTTCTCGATAAGCCCTTTTTCAAACTTTGTAACTTTTTTTGAAAGGTATTTATAAGGATATGGAGAAAATAGCATTCTAAGTGAAATGAATAGTTTTTGAAGAAAATTAATCTCTAAAACATCGTCCCAATAATCTCTTTCCGTCCAGCCGCAAAATCCCTTAATAAACCACCAAGCTGGATTAATCTTTCCCTTTTTAATTGAACCGAAATCGAAATAAATAGGCTCGTGATATTTAAATGATATATTAAAAGCGTGAGGATCATTTAAATAAAATCCTTTTTCAACAAGCTTAGACTGCAGATGAATTATAGCTTTTGCAGCAGCTACTTTTTGTTTTTTAGTCCATTCAGTATAGTATGTGATGTTTTCCAGTTTTTCATGTTCAAGTGCAATTATTGTATCATCTTCATAGTAAAGGTTAGTTTTAACTAATTGTTCTAAATCATTTTTGAAGTTTAATATTAATTTGTATTCCTCTCTGTTTATTTCGACTACTCTGATAACTTTTTCATCATACATGCCTGTATAATTGCCATCAACTTTTGTGCTTTGTTCAAATGGACAAAACTTTTCTAAACTAAATTTTGGTTGATTCATCAAACTTTTAAAGATTTTCTGTATTTAAAGACGATTAAGAATATTTCTAAATTCTTCGCTAATAGACCGTCTGTCAAACCCCTTTACAAACTCCTTATTCGTTTTAAAAGAAGAATATTTCCTAAAAAACTCCTCACCACTTTCTTCATATCCGAACATCATTCCAGCATTGGCATTTTTTATTATCTCTTTTACCTCGTCATTTCTATTTCCGAATGCAATAATTGGTTTGCCAGCCCTCAGATATTCAAAAAGCTTTCCGGGAACATGACGTGGTTCGGTTGCACAAACTAATAAAAAATCTGAACTGCAAACTTCGTCTAACATTTTTTTGTATGGCAAAAATCCCATATACTCAGTTACATCATCCAAACTTGCCTCAGAAATTGATTCCTTAATTGTGGGGTCAACTGTACCGATGAATTTCAATTTTATTTTATTACCTGAATCTATTTCCTTTTTTAATTGTTCCCAGAAACTAATAGGATTTTGATATGAAAAGATATTGCCTGCGTGCACGATGGTTTTTTCTTCTATTAGTTTATTCTCTATCTCAATTTCCTCAAATTCTTCTTCACTATAGCCCCAGTAGAGCACTTTCGATTTATTCTTTACAAACGAATATTTTTTTTCATAATCATTTTTCATGGTTTCTGTTACAAAGATCACTGCCGATGAATTTTTTAGAACTGATTTTTCTAAATGATTATCTATTGCCAACGCTAGTTTATTTCGTTTATAGTTGAGGTAGTATGATATATCAACCCACGGATCAATAAACACTGGTATATGCGGCAGCTTATGTTTAGCCGAAAGTTTTTTCCCGATTAAATGTGTGGTGTGCGGAGGTCCGATTGAAACAATGGCTTCAACTCTTTCTTTCTTTAGCAATTCTAATCCCTGATTTACTGCAGGAAAATACCATCCAACTCTTGCATCCGGAATAAAAAGATTCATTCTTATCCATACAGATAAACGGTGAGCGATACTTTTATTTTTAGTTGAAATTGTTTCAGATGCAACTAACTGCTGATCTTTTTCTTTTCCGGTAAACTTTTTATAGAAATTGAAAGGCTCATAAGTTTTTGCCCTGTAAATCTTCACTTCTTTCGGAACTTCATTAATAAATGTTTCATCTTTTTGAGAGAATGTATCTTCAGTAACTGTGAGCACAACAGGCAGCCAATCAAAAGATGGAAGATGCTTTATTATTTTAAGTGGAAAGTGAATAGAAGCTTTACCTGAAGGAGGCCAATAATATGAAATAAATAATACTTTTTTCATACCATCTACTTTAATTTCCTTCCAACATAACGCACAACACTTGCTTTACCTGTGTGCTTATCTCCTTCATCTAGATTAACAATTTCCTTCTTTAAATAGATTTCTTGGAGCGTCCTAAAATCATTTTTTATTTCATTGAGTGAGTAAAGCATATTTATATTTTGGGGTCCACCGGAAGTTTTACCTAACTGATCTTTGTCAAAAACTTCTAAAATAACCGTTCCGCCAAAGTCCAGTGCATCAAATATTTTATAATGAAGAATTGATCTATCCTGCTCATTTAAATGAAGAAAGATAATCGCAATTGCATCATAATAATTTTCAATAGGATTATAACTTTGAATTGGCTGAACCCTATAGTTAATATTTACGCCGGATTTTTTTGCCAGTTCCATTGCCTTATTTTTTGCAACACCGCTGTAATCAACTGCATCAACTTTCCATCCTTTTTGGGCACCATAAATAGCATTTCTGCCTTCACCTTCACCCAGTAATAAAATTTTGCCAGGAATCAGTTTATCAATGTGCTCTTTAAAAAAGGGATTTGGTTCAATCCCATAAATATATTCTTTAACGAAAAATCGTTCATCCCAAAATTTAGAATCGAAATTATTCATATTTAATTATTTTCTTGTACAATTCTTTATTCAAATTTATAAATAAGAAATTCCAGAGTGAAAAATAATGAATGAGTTGGTTTATTTAGGTAATAATTTTCTTGTTGTTTAACGAATCGAGGTATGGTAATTGATTACTGAGTATATTTAAAGTATAAATTCAGAAAATGATTTAAATGGAATTTGCTTTGACCAATTTGGATAGATTTGTTGTAGTAGGAGATAGGGTACTTGTTAGACACCACGAAGAATCCTCGCGGACAACCGGCGGACTGTATTTACCAGCTGGTGTGTCTGAAAAGGAAAAAGTTCAAAGTGGATATGTTATAAAAGTTGGACCAGGCTATGCAACCTCTACGGAAATAGAAGATGAACCATGGAAAGAAAACTTAGATAAAGTTAAGTACATTCC
>JABDPB010000029.1 GCA_013042995.1 Ignavibacteriaceae bacterium
GCAGAATATTAAACGGTTTTTAGTAGTTAGCAGCCAAACAGTTACTGGACCCTCTTACGATGGAGAACCAGTAAACGAAGAAACGGAATGCAAGCCGCAAACAAATTATGCAAGAAGTAAATATGCGCAGGAAAAACTTGTACTCACTTATAAAGATAAAATTCCAGTTACAATATGCCGGGCACCTGCAATTTTTGGCGAACGTGACACAGAAATATTTATTTACTTTCAGACTTTCAGTAAAGGATTAACAAGTTTAATTGGTTTTGATAAAAAAGTTTTGAGCTTATTGCATGTTGCAGATTTATCAGAAGGATTATATCTAGCAGCAACTTCCGAAAAGTCAATTGGTGAGATATATTTTATAAGCTCTGAAAAATATTATACGTGGGATGAGGTTGGGGAGACAACTTCAAAAGTATTAAATAAGAAGGCACTTAAAATAAGAATACCTCATTTTATTGTTTTCATTGTTGCTGCAGTAGCACAGTTTTTTGCAATGTTCAGTTCAAAACCCGCAACACTAAACATTGAAAAAGCAAAAGACTTGACACAGCATGCTTGGATTTGCGATACATCAAAAGCTATCAAGGATTTTGGATACAGGCAAAAAGTTTCGATTGAAGAAGGCATTAAAAGAACTTGTGAATGGTATAAACAAATGAAATGGATTTAATTGTTTTCTGCTCCTTCTCTGATCCAGGTTCTAATCCCGTCAATATGATTTCGAATTAACCATTCACTTGGAGGCATTGGAGCATATGGCGGAAGTTTTTCGATTGTCCAGACTAATACACTCGTGCTATCGCTACCGCGAAAAACAATCCGAGGATCGGCTACAACATTTGTATAAGAAGACAGATTCACCCCACCTTCCATTCTTTCATCACGATGGCAGAGCACACATTTAATTTCAAAAACTGGGGCTATGTGTTGTGCATAACTAACATTAGAATCTGGCATAACAATATTATTTATATCCTCAGAAGTAATTGTATCATCGCACGAAATAAAAAGTAGTGTGCTTAAAAATAAAAAATATTTAACATTGAATTTCATATTTAACATAGTGCAAGTTTATGTTTTAAGGTGGATAATTCAATACAAAATTAAATATCCGTATAGATCTTTTCCTAAAGATTGAGTAACTTTATTTAAATTGACAATCGAAAGAAAGTTAACTACTTTTAGCCCTTAAAATTAGTAAAAATGGGGCTATAGCTCAGCTGGGAGAGCGTTTGACTGGCAGTCAAAAGGTCACCGGTTCGATCCCGGTTAGCTCCACTTTATTGCGGATAAGCGTAGCGAAAAAGGATAGGTTATTCCAATAATATTTTCACTTTGGAAATTCATACCTTAGATTAGGTGTAGCGAATAAGAAATCTACCATTTCAAATCAGAACTGATTTATATAACATTAGAGGAAAGAGTATAATCGAAATTTTTTCTTTCACTTTTGATTTAAAATTTTTCTTACCAGTTAATTCTTCTTTTTAATGAATATTCTTCCTGTAAATGACTATTACAAAAAAATCCTGCAAGTAGCTTTACCTGCTATTGCCGGTCTTTCGTCTCAAATGGTTGTTTCACTTGTTGATTCTGCAATGGTAGGAAGATTAGAAGAAGCAACGTACGCGCTAGCGGCAATGGGTATAGGTGTTCTTGCAACGTGGGCTTTAATTAGTTTCTTTTCAAGTCTTGCAACTGGTATTCATGTTATAGTTGCAAGAAAATATGGTGAAGGTGATTACATTTCCTGCGGTATCACTCTTAATAACGCCCTTTTCATCGCTCTTGTGATTGGAGTTGTTGTTGCGGGGGTAGGAGTGTTTTTTGCAGATTCTATTGCTCATCTTTTCGCAGCCGATGAAAGAGTCGGTAAATATGCCAGCGAATATATCTTCTATAGATTTATGGGGATCCCGATATTTCTAATATCTGTTTCATATCGTGGCTACTTTTTTGGAATAAACAAAACTAAAATTTTCATGTTCTCAGGGGTAATTACCAATCTTTTAAATGTTATATTCAATTATACGCTTATCTATGGCTCGTTTGGATTTCCGGCAATGGGATTGGCTGGTGCAGGTTTAGGTTCAACACTAGCAACTTTATTTGATGGATTTTTTTATACAACAATTATTTTGCTGCCACTCTATAGAAAAAGATATCAAAACTTCAGGCATTTAAAAATAGATACTGGGATTATAAAGGGCATATTCAGAATTTCTCTTCCCGTTTCGTTTCAAAATGTTTTTATTCTAATTGGATTTTTAAGTTTTGTTTCAATCACAGGTTTGATTGGAACAGAAGAACAAGCTGCGACCCAGGCAATTATTAGCACGTTGTTTATTTCATTTCTACCTTGCTTTGGTTTTGGTATTGCAGTTCAGACTTTAGTAGGTAATAATTTGGGTGCGGGCAAATTTAATCTGGCAAGAATTTACGGGATTGAGACTGCAAAAGTTGCAACAATATATACTATTTTACTTGGATTTATTTTCATAATCATTCCACAATATGTATTGTTAATAATTACTAATGATCAATCAATTATACAAACTGCTGTTCCTTCGTTGCGAATTGCGGGATTTGCACAGGTATTCTATGGTATTGGTGTAGTACTTGCAAATGGCTTACAAGCTGCAGGAAGAACTTTTTTTGTCATGAAATCAGAAGTAATAACAAATTTACTCATTTTTGTGCCGCTGGCATATTTTTTGGGCGTTTTCCTGGAATTAGGATTAGCTTGGGCATGGATGGCTTTGCCTGTTTACATTGTTTTATATTCAATAATCATCTTTCTCAAGTTTAATTCCGACGATTGGTATAAACATATACCGATCACAAATCATAAAGAAAAGTGAAAAGCTTAATTTCCACTACTTTTAGCAAATAAATATGTTAATAAAAAGACTTGACAATAAGCTTGAAGCAAAATATATTTTAGATATGAAAATACGATATTTTATTGCGATAGGTTTTATAGCAATTTTTGCAACCGTTTATGCTGGCGCTTTTTTAGATTATTTTCATGGTAGAAGTGAAGGCGAGGATATCAGGCTTGAATGGAAAACAGGTGAAGAGGTTAATCTTGAAGATTTTATAATTGAAAGAAAAACTCCAAAGAGCACCTATTCAGAAATAGCTACAATTGAACCTAAAGGTAGTAATTCACATTATTCATACCTTGATAAATCTGCTTACAAAATGATGACTGACCTAGTTTTCATTTACCGCTTAAAGATCTTAGATAATGATGGTCAAAGCTCCTTTTCTAATGAAGTAACTGTGTCGCATAATGTATCTGGAGTAAAAAGAACTTGGGGCAGCATCAAGGCTATGTTCAGGTGATCTATTTCTCTCACCGTTTCTCACTCCTAATTTTATATCAGTCCTCTTTTAGCAATTATTTCAACCACTTTCTTTTTTTAGTATTTGCCGTAATGTTTTTAATTGTTTCTTGTTCCTCAACGAAGCGCTTTCCGAGTGATGAATCAAAAGAGACAGTTAAGAAAAAAACAAATTTAAATTTCGCCTCAGTTCGAGTTTTGTTAGATGAATCGGAAGCCACTTATCATATTACAAATCAATCACCGATGTATTTGTTTAATGGTGAAGATAATTTAGCTTACATTGAAACAGGGAACTTGATTGAATGCATTACACAAAATGATGAAATAAAGCTTAGCATTCAGAATAAAATTTTTATAGCAGAAAGTTTTATTTTGGAACCATTTGAAAATGAAAACACTGTGAGTTTTAATGGACAAGTTTATAAGGGTAAATTGAGTTTATTAAAAATTGGTAATTCAATTGGAATTGTAAATCATCTTAAGCTTGAAGATTATGTAAAAGGTGTTGTTACCAAAGAAATGCCTATTGGAAAAAATTATGAAAACTTTGAATCACTTAAAGCTTTTTCTATCTGCGTACGTACTTATGCCTTAAACAAAATCCTTGAAGGAAAATTATTATATGATCTTTATGATGATACTCGTGATCAGGTTTATGGTGGAGTTAATGCAGAACATAACCTTTCCAATAAAGCAGTTGAAGAAACAGATAATAAAATTTTAACCTACAATGAGAACATTGCTTCAATTTACTATCACTCTACTTGCGGCGGACGAACAGAAGCAGCACATAACATTTTTACTAAAAAAGAAATTCCATATATGAATGGAATTGAAGATGGCATTTCTCCTAACTGTAAAATTTCACCTAAGTTTGAATGGAGAGAGAGTTATTCAGCTGATGATATTATTAGCAGATTAAAAAAATGGTCTTTTATAAAAAATGGTAAATTCAGACTAAGGGATGTTTACATTGCAAGCAGGTTCAGCTCAGGAAGAGTTAAAGAAATGGTGTTTGAATTAATTGATGAATATAGTGATGAAATAAAAATTTCAATTTATGGAAACCAAATTAGAAGTGTAATAAGGACTGCAAATAATAAAAGAATTTTATGGAGTACTTTCTTCGAT
>JABDPB010000052.1 GCA_013042995.1 Ignavibacteriaceae bacterium
CGTGAATGTCACTCTGAGGCTCTCGCAGAGTGACGGTGGGAACTGTATACTTAATTATTGTTGTTGGATTGAAAGGATTCGGATAGTTCTGATAAAGTTCAAAATCGTTCAATTCATTTTGCTCGATTGTTACAAGCTGTGTAACAGTCGACTCATATGTAACTTCAAAATGCCCCCCTTCACCTGCTGGTAAAGTAAGAATCCTATTATAAGGATCGTAATTAGCATAAGTTTGCCCGTTTTTTAAAACCTGCGAAATCATAAGGTTTGTATCTTTAATCGCCAAAGGTGTAAGTACAAATTCTCGATTGTAATTAAGTGGTTCATAACTATAATGCAAAGTAACCGGCTCATAAGTATAGAAAAGGCTTCCGTATAAATACGTATAGTAACCTGTTTCAGTTGAGTGATATCCTGCTTTCCAATCACCTCCCTTTTCTTCATTCCACGCAAAAGCACCATATCGGGTTCTATCCCCATAGACTTCTCCATATACATGGTCTACAAAGTGGGTCATAAAAAATTTAATTGATTCATCAGCCATTTGTAAATACCACGATTCTTTTGTGATATCATACATTTGTAAACCTGCAGTTATTGCTTGTTCTAATTGCCACCACGCTTTTGTAGTATCGGGTAATCCCCACATAAGCATTTCGCCTGTAACACGATTAAAATCCTTGTACGGTCCCCAATATTCATGGTCATAGCCGTTATCCCAAACATGATTAATTAAAAGTTCTGCACTATTCACATAAGAAGGATCAGGAAATAAATGATGAATTCTTGCTAAACACCAACCTGCTTTTAAAACGTGTCCCATTATTGTCATAGTTTCGCTGTTATCCCAATTCCAATCTGAATCGTATCTTTCAACAAATCCAATGGTTTGCTGAGACATACTCGCAACCATGTGATTTATAATTTCTGCTGCAAGTTCTTCTAATCGGGATTGATAAGCTAAATCTTCATCCATTAAATATAGATATAAAAGATGTGTAGTAATTGCATCTACAGTAGCATTAAAGCTTTTATCCCAAGTATTTTGATTGTTGAAATTTGCTTTATCATAATAACCCAAATACGCAGGTCTTGTATCCCAATAAATATTTTCGAGATGATTGTAACCCCTCATCAACCAATTCCTTGCAGTTGTGTCTCCAGTAGCTTCGTAATAAGCAGTAATACCCAACAAAGCATAGTGCTGGAAAAAAGCTGTTTTATCGGCAGTTGGATTGATCGGATTTCCACTGATATCTAATTCCTGAAACCATCCATCATTGTTGTAATCCCAGGCGTGTGCGTACATCCAGTTCAAAGCTTGTTCTGCAAGATTGATATATGTTGTATCGCCTGTTAGCATATAAGCACGAACCATTGCATAAATATTGCGGGTTTGCGTTAGCATATGCTTATTAGTCCCGATAGGGGTACCAAACTTATTTATCCTCGTAAAAAATCCGCCTGAAGCATAATCGTAGGTTTGCAACCAGAATTGTGCACAGCTATCTGTGTAGCCAATTGCAAGAGATGGATTTTGCAAATACGGTGAGGTTGGAATATACTGGGCTCGTAACGAAATACTAAAAAATGAAATGGTAAGTAAAGAAACAAATAGTAATATTGTTTTCATAATTAATACCTAAAGTAAAATTAAGTTTTGACTAATCACGCATAAGCTTCTTTAAAGTTATTATCTTTTCACCTTCACCAAATGTCAAGCTACACACCACAGTCGTTGCTTTCCCTCGAATCCTTTAAATTCACATTCGTCAGTATTGTTCCATTTTATTGATTCTGCTAAACCAGGTGATTCATGAAAAAGAGAGTTTCTTGCTGAATCGCTCATCCAAAGCTCAGCATCTTTTCCTTGCTGCATTACACGTGCAGCATAGTGAACTGCCCTGCCCGCTAGTGCACTCCCATCAGCAGAAACGTTTCCATAGTGAATTCCAATTCGTACTTTGATGTTGATATTACCGGGGTTATCGAAAAGTCCTACAGCAAATGCATACGACTTCATCACGCTGCGAAAAGCTATAAACAAACTATCCCCTGTTTGATCGATTAAGATTCCTCCAAATTTTCTTCTTAGTTGGTTTGCACGATTCAGATGAGCTTTTCTGTAATCTGTGTACAATACAGTACCCACTTCTGATAACAGTGATGTAGATCCAACCAAATCTGTAAAGACAAGACAAACCAAACCATTGCTTTTTTCAAGCCATTTATGAAGACTAAAATCGGAATTAATTGACATTACTTAAATTTTTAAGTGTTCTTTTAAGTTATGATTAAGCTAAATGAAAAATAACATCAAATCTCTTATTGACAAAGTATTTATTTGAAGAAGTGAATAAAGTAGCAGATTAAAGAATTTAGGATTAAAAAACCCTGCCTTAATC
This sequence comes from Ignavibacteriaceae bacterium, assembly GCA_013042995.1. GTDB lineage: Bacteria > Bacteroidota > Ignavibacteria > Ignavibacteriales > Ignavibacteriaceae > IGN2. Next base: position 2,406 of record JABDPB010000052.1, read on the forward strand.
AGTTTAAAGAAAAACGAATCTTAGCAGGGTCGCCCTCACACATTTTTAAATGATTGACACAAATAAGCACTACATCGCCCTTATTTTTATGTACAATGTAATTGCAAGTGCAATAAATATTGCAAGGTATAGAATTAGCATAGCACCCCACAAAATGTAATTTAGGTTGTTTTTCTTCCCAAATAGCATACCATCAAAAAACTTCTTGTTTTGCCCTATTTTAAATTGGATTTGACTCGAAATGATAAGTTATAAGTACTGATGTGTTCTACAATAATTCAACTTTGAAAAATAAAGGTGAGTAATTATATCTTTTATCCGCTATGCAACTTTGCAGAAAAAATCGGCTACTTTATTAAACTAACATAAAATTTTCAGTTTTAGCAATAGTTATGAAATCAATTGAAATATAAAACCAATCGGGTGCAAAAAAACAAATTAGCAAATTACTTCTACCCAGGTTTTTGAAGCCACTTTTCGATAGCTCTAAGAAGATTTTCCATTGCTAAAATTAAAGGCTTATGTTGTGAAGGATCAATATCAAGTAGAATCTCTTGATGAATATCAATGTAAGCCTTTTCAAGTTTTGTAGTGAGCATTTTCCCTCTTCTGGATAAGCTTAACTTCATATTTCTTCTGTCTTCAGAATTAATGATTCTTTGCATATATCCTTTTTTCACCAGTCCATCAACAATTCTAGTTAATCTACTTGGACTAAGATTCATCCTTTTTGCAATCTCTTTATTATTCAAACTTTCATCGTGCTCAAGCAAACGAAGACATTTAAATTCTGCAGGGAACAGTTCATGCTCTTCTGCTAATAGTGCCTCTTTTTCCTGGCATCGTGCAAGTAGATTAAAAGTAAGATTAGCAAGACGCTCAGAAGTTGTGTCTGTATTCATAAGCTTCTCATTTTATTAAATAAAACTTAGTTTAAAATTTCTTTAAGAGTTGAATCAACAATGATAAAAATGCAAATAATATTTGATAGAAGCAATTATTCTTAATCTTCGGATATTATTAGTACTTAGCAATTATCTACAAATAAGAATGAAGAAAAATGAGCCAAAATCAATTACTTGAATATTTCCTGCATTTTGTTAAATTGGATTTTGAAACTAAAAGGAGAGAAGAAAAATGAAAGCAGATTATATATGTCCGCATTGCAGGGGTATACTTAATGCTGGCGATTATATTGTTTTTTCAAGCAGAACAAATAAAGGGGGACACGGCATTATTATGCTTCACCAAGAAGTTGGTAACTACACAGTTGAAAAACATCCGATGTTTGAATATCAACAAGGTGAAAAGCTATTATTCTTTTGCCCTATGTGCAATAAGGAGCTTGCTTCTGATGTTCATGAAAATCTTGCAAAGATCATCTTGATTGATGAAGAGAAAAAAGAGTTTGATATTCATTTTTCTAGACTTGCCGGTGAAAAAAGTACATTTAAAGTAGTTGGAGAAAACGTTGAATTGTTCGGTGAAGATTCAGGCAACTATATGGAATTTTTAGGAATGAAATAGATTCTTGAATTCAAATCTCCTCTAATTAATGAAGACTTACCGTAGAGGCGTAGTGTTTATATTTTCAGTACGGAAAATTTTCCATTCAGCATTATCTTTTTTAAGGTGATGAATGCCCTCATCTCTTTTATCCATAAATCCGGTTCCGGCAACTGTTTTAATCGTTTGTACGTAGTAAACTTGTGCATCATTTTCTAATAAATTTATTACTTCGGCTTTTTCTAGATTCAAATCCAGATCATAATTAACAAACACAAAATCTAATCCCTGCAACGTAGATGAGTATTGTGGACTATCTTTATGAATTGTTGCTAGCACCCGCTCTTTATCTTCAGCTTTTGTTGCTTCGAGATTTTCATAAACTACAGCTAAAACTTCTTTTGCAATCTTTGGATCTATGTTTTGTTGCTTTTGAATAACTCTTTGCTGCTGCTGCGGAGGTTTTAATGTTTGCTGCGGCGGAAGATTTGGGTTTTGAGTTTCTTGCTTTTTTGATTCACAGCCGATTGAGAATACAAACAATGCTGTAATAATTAATGATATTATAAACTTCATCAATCTCATTCTTTTGTTGATAAGATTTTTTTTAATTCCTCTTCGGATACATTGAGTAAGCCAATTGGGACTAAGCGGGGAGTCAGTGTTTTCCAGTTTTCATTCTTTAAAAATACATCTCTAAACATTGGAAAAGCTTCTTGAATCATTCCATTGTTTGCAAGTGTAACTGCGTGCCAGTATTTCATTTCTTCGTTTTGGGGGAACATTTCTTCAGCGGTAGAATATTCTCTCATAGCTAGTTCCATGTCTCCATGCTCAACTGCAAGATCACCAGCATTCATATGATTGTAAGCACGGTGAACCTTTAATAACCGCTCTAATTCTTTTAATGGTTCAGAATGATCTTCAACTCGCAAATCAATTATTCTGTCTTTCCAAACTTTTCCCGTTGATTCACCACGAACTACAAGCAGACAAGCAGACTGCTTTCCACGAATATCACCACCGACTTCTTCCGCTGCAAAAAGAGCTGCCAGCATTCTCTCAGCAAGCGGACCTTTTGACTTTTCGAAAGCTTCAGACATCGCACCCCATACTTTATCATTCAACATTAAATTTGCCTGCACGGAATAATTTTCTCCGACAATATGACCCGCTCCAGGTATGCAATTTTTACCTGTATAAGATTTTACATTTCCATTTACATCGAGAATTGCAAGCTGGCGAACGTTTCTTCCTTCATCGGATTCAATTAATTTTTCCACAACCTGAGTAGCCGTTAATCCTGTTTTTAATAACTCAATTCCGTCCGGACCAAAAGCAGGATTTACAAATGATTGTGTAGCGACAACACCAACTCCTGCTTCCCCCCACGAAACTATCGAGCCTACTGAAAACCAATGGGATTGCACTGCAACACCTATTTCACCTGTTTCAGGGTCCCTGGCAACAATGGAGTACGTTGAAGCAAGTGGGTTTTCGTTGTAAAAAAGCTGTGCGTATATTTCATTTGTTATGAACAATAAACCGATCAGTAATACAAGAATTGCTTGTAGTTTCATATCTGCTTCCTCAAAAAATAAATTCTCTTTAAAGCAAGATAATTCAACTATTATTTTTTAACAATAAACAATTTAATTATCGGTTTGGTGATAAATCAACTTCAACTGTATTTTTGGACTGCAAATAAAATGTTCAAATCAACTGCAAAGTAATTTTTTGGAATTCCTTACCACTGGATCTGTTGTTATACTATTTTTTGTTGGAATTATTGCCGGATTCTTGAACGTATCTGCAGGTGGTGGTTCAACGTTAACGCTTCCGGTTTTAATATTTCTTGGTCTCGATTCTTCGGTGGCAAACGGCACAAACCGCATTGCAATTTTGATTCAAAACATTTCTGCAGTTTATTCATTTAAGAAAGAAAAATATCAAGATTTAAAAGCAAGCTTATTCCTCTCGCTTTTTACTTTGCCTGGGGCAATTGCAGGTGCGTTACTCGCGGTTAATCTCAATGATGAATTGTTCCAAAAAATTCTCGCAATTATAATGATTGTAATTATTCTAACTATGTTTATTCCCCAAAAGAAAACAGAAACAACCGGAATATCAGCAATATCGATTGTAACTGCTGCTTCAATGTTTGGAATAGGTTTCTACGGTGGTTTTATTCAGGTGGGTGTTGGATTTTTAATAATGGCTTCGCTAAAATATCTAATGAAGTTGAATCTTGTATTGGTGAATATGCACAAAGTTTTTATCGTACTCGTCTACACAATCCCAGCGTTAATAATATTTATAATTACAAATAATGTAAACTGGTTTTTAGGATTAAGTCTTGCTGGTGGGAACGCATTAGGCGGATGGTGGGGGGCAAAAGTTACGGTCAAAAAAGGAGAGGGATTTATAAAAATAATTTTAGTCTTTGCAATTCTTATTATGGCCTTGAAACTGTTAAATGTATTTTAATTAATTTCTGCCTTCAAATATTTACCGGTGAGACTGTTTTTATTTCTTACTATTTTTTCCGGAGTGCCTTCTGCAACAATTTTTCCTCCAAACTCTCCACCACCAGGACCCAAATCAACTATCCAATCAGCCATTTTAATTACGTCAAGGTTATGCTCAACAACTACAACAGTATTTCCTTTATCTACCAACTGATTTAAAACATTCAATAAAATTCTAACATCTTCAAAATGAAGCCCGGTTGTCGGCTCATCTAAAACATACAGTGTTTTTCCAGTACTGACTTTACTTAATTCAGTCGCAAGTTTAACTCTTTGTGCTTCTCCACCTGACAGTGTAGTGGCTTGCTGTCCTAAGGTAATGTAGCCCAAACCAACATCGTGCAGAGCTTTAATTTTCCTTTTAATTCTTGGGAGATCGGAAAAGAAATCAAGTGCTTCATCAACCCGCATCTCCAAAACATCTGCAATTGATTTAGTTTTGTAAAGAACTTCCAAAGTCTCTCTGTTATATCTTTTTCCTTTACACGAGTCACAATGAACATAAACGTCAGGTAGAAAATTCATTTCAATTTTCTTTAAACCGTCACCGCTACATTCTTCACACCTTCCGCCTGCTACATTAAAACTAAATCGCCCGGTTTTGTAACCTCTCATTTTTGATTCAGGTAACTGTGCAAATAAATCTCGGATAAATGTGAATAGGCCTGTATAAGTTGCAGGATTTGATCGGGGTGTTCTCCCGATGGGCGATTGGTCAATTTCAATAATTTTATCAATATGTTCTAGGCCTTCAACATCTTTAAATGGAAGCGGGACAACTTTTGATTTATAAATTTTGTTCATCAAAATTTTTACAAGTGTTTCATTCAGGACCGATGATTTGCCGCTACCGCTGACACCAGTAATTAATGTTAAAGTGCCAATGGGAATTTTTAAATTTATATTTTGAAGATTGTTCCCTTTTGCTCCTTTTAGCAGAATTGTTTTCCCATTTCCTTTTCTTCTTACAGAGGGGACTTTAATTTTTTCGCGACTCTTTAAATAGGAAAGTGTAAGTGAATCATATCCATTCTTAGAATTCAGCAATTTAGTTGTGATTCCATTCAAAACAACTTCACCGCCTTGCTTTCCTGCACCAGGTCCTAAATCAATAATGTAATCTGAGCTTTCAATTGTCTCTCTATCGTGCTCTACTACAATAATTGTGTTACCTAAATCTCTGAGATTTTTCAGTGAGTTGATCAGTTTGATATTATCGCTCTGGTGCAATCCGATCGATGGTTCATCAAGCACATAGAGCACACCGGCAAGCTGTGTTCCTATTTGAGTTGCAAGCCTGATTCGCTGCGATTCACCACCTGAGAGTGTGCGCGCTGAACGATTTAATGATAAATAATCCAATCCAACGTTATGAAGAAATTCCAATCGTTCTTTTACTTCTTTTAAAATTGGCCTTGCAATTAGTGCATTGTTTCCTTTTAATTTAACTTTTTTAAAAAATTCTATCGCCCTGAGAATTGAAAGTTCTGTTATTTCACTTATATTTTTTTTGCTAAACTTAACTGCAAGCGACTCTTTTCTAAGTCTTCCACCTCTACAAGTTGAACATTTTGCTGTATTCATATATGATTCAACCCACTCACGAATATTATTCGAAGAAGTAGAATCATAGTAATGCTTCAAATATTTAACAATACCAGAAAATCGGTGCATATACTGAATTGGTTTTCCACCACTGTATGAATATGTAAATGAAATTCTTTCTTTTGTTCCATTAATTATCACATCAAACTGATTGGGTTTCAAATCTTTTAATGGTGTGTTAAAATTAAAGTCGTACTTTTTTGCTACTGCTTCTAATTGGTTAAAAAACCAGATCTTTCTTGGTTTACCGATGGGAACCAATCCTTCTTCATTAATTGTTTTTTTTAAATCAGGAATGATAAGATTTATATCTAGTTCTTTCTTTTCACCAAGTCCTTCGCAATCTTTGCACGAGCCATAGGGCGAATTAAATGAAAACGAATTTGGTGCAAGCTCGCTGTAACCTATTCCGCAATCAATGCAGGCAAGATGCCGGCTATAGACGTGATCCTCTTTCCCATCGCTAACAATTACACTACCTTCACCGTAATTCAAAGCAACTTCTACTGATTCAGTTAATCTTGAGCGTGAGGTTTCTTTAATCAAAATTCTGTCCACAACGATTTCAATGTTGTGAACTTTGTACCTGTCGACTTTAAATCCTTTTGTAATTTCACTCAATTCGCCGTCAATTCTAACTCTTAAAAATCCATCGGAAAGTATTTCTTCAAACAGCTCACGATAATGTCCTTTTCTTCCTCTAACAACCGGCGATAGAATTGATACTTTTTTGTTTTTAAATGATGTGAGAATAGAATCTAAAATTTGAGCAGCTGATTGTTTTTTTACCGGTTTGCCGCAACTATGGCAATGTGGAATTCCAACCCGAGCAAAAAGTAAGCGCAGGTAATCATAAATTTCTGTAACTGTTCCGACTGTGGAACGCGGATTTCCTGTGGTAGATTTTTGTTCAATTGAAATTGCGGGACTCAAACCTTCAATTAAATCAACATCGGGTTTTTCAAGCATATCTAAAAATTGGCGGGCATAAGCAGAAAGCGATTCGATGTATCTGCGCTGTCCTTCAGCGTAAATTGTATCAAATGCAAGCGAGGATTTTCCCGACCCCGAAAGACCCGTAACAACAGTAAAAGCATCGCGCGGAATTTCCAAATCAACGTTTTTTAAGTTGTGCTCTCTTGCACCTTTTATAATTATAAGTTCTTTTTCCAAGAGGAAGCCAATGTAAAATTTTAAATAACTATATTAGCCAAGTAAGCTTAGATAATCAATTATATTCGAAGTGCATTCGTTTACTTTTTCTTAATGAAATATCCTGAAAAAATAAAAACAGTTCAAAAACAAAGTGATTTCACTCTAAAAGAAAAAAAGTCTGTGTTTATTGCAATTGTTTTTCCCCTATCAAATCAAAATGAAGCAGGTAAACATCTTAAAACATTAAAGAAAAAATACTACGATGCATCGCATTACTGTTATGCATTTAAGCTTTTGGATAGAACGCAAAAAAGTTCTGACGCAGGCGAACCTCATGGAACTGCAGGTATTAGAATACTCAATGCAATTGATCATTTCGAACTAACCAATAGTATGGTTGTGGTTATTCGTTATTTTGGAGGAGTAAAACTGGGAATCAGTCTGCTTGGTAAATCTTATTACTCCGCTGCTTATGAGTCCCTTATATTAGCAAAAAAAGTAACGAAAGAGTTATTTCAAAAAGTAAAAATTATTACAGAGTTTGAACATTTGAGTATTGTTCACAATTTGCTCTCTGATTCCGAATCACATATCGAAAAAACTGAACACAATACCGCTACAGAAATATTCTGTCTTATAAAACCTTCAAAAATAAATGAAATTCGAACAAAAATACGGAATAAAAGCTTGGGTAGAGTAAATTATAACCCAATTGATGAATATTTATACTTGTAAATATCTTGATCTTGCAAAAGTTGAATTAAAAAATTATTCTCAAATCTTGATTAAAATATCGTTATTGGCGATATTTGATATAAACAATATTTACGTTTACACAAAACATGGGGAAACCATGGACAGTAATCACACAGCGGAGCGTCTTGCCAATCTTACCTTCAGCTTGTTAGCAAACTGCCAAGAAAAAGAAGTTCGTCTTGCCGAAATCCACAATCTTACCCAAGCCGAGTTCAGGTGTTTAAGATTGTTTGGAACCGATGAAAGCCTCAATAATAAACAAATTGCCGAACGTATGAATTTAAGTCCGAGCAGACTTACCAGAATTATAGACGGACTGGTACAGAAAGCTTACATAAACAGGGAAATTGATCCGAATGACAGAAGGAATATGAGAGTTACTTTATCTCGACGGGGTAAACATTTGGTGAACCAACTAAACAGGGCTTATGTTGATATCCATCATGAAATATTAGAGGATATTGATAAAGACCAGCACGAGCCTTTGATTGTTGCAATGGAACATTTGTTGGGTGCACTGGAGAAATGGCTGCAGAAACCGGACTAGTTTACTTCAAGTGTTTTAGGTGATTTAGATATTTTTTTACAGATTCAAGATCTGCCAACATTAAATTTAGATTGTTAAAGCTATCTTGATTTAAAGAAAGATAACTTTCTTCAAAGAAGTCTATTGTACTTTCTTCAGAACCTTTGAGTAATGTTCTAAACTGCTCAATTACTTTTTTCATATTTTCTGTAATATCTGTTTTAACGTGATCGATGCTTTCTACTTCAGGAATGCCGGGAGCTTTATTTACAACTCTCATTAATCCTTTAATATATTTTGCTGTGAATGCGAGCTCGCTAAACTCCTCTTCTTTTTTTAGTTCAACTGCAGTAGAAATTATTTTCCGGACATCATCTTTTTTGTTCAGAGGATGATTTGTGAACTTTTCTGCATTATTTAAGAATTCTTCAAGTGGTAGATTTAAAAACATTTTCAATTTAGATTAATTCATTTTTTAATTCCAAATCCTAAACCATCTCCAATAGGTAAAATAGTTGCTTTAAGATTTGGCTGGCTCATGAAAATTTTATTAAACGCTCTTATATGCTTTGTTGATTCTTTAAACTTCTGTGGCACCCTGCCTGAGGCTGCAAAACCCTGCCAGAGTAAATTATCAACAATAATCACACCGCCTCGCTTAAGCAACACCATTGAAAAGTCGAACAGACGTTTATAATCTTCTTTGTCCGAATCAAGGAAGATAAAATCGTATTTTTTCTTTAGCTGTGGCATAATATTTAATGCGTCACCTTCAAGTAATTTAATTTTCATTCCGGCGCGTGATTTTTGAATAAATCTTTTTGCCGTTGCAATATTATCTGTGCTCTTTTCAATTGTGTGAACTTGTGATTTGCCTTTTAGTTCTCTTGCAATTCTAATTGTTGTATAAGCAATGGCTGTCCCGAGTTCAAGTACACGTTTTGGATTAATCATTCGAACAATCTGTTCTATGAATTCAGCAGACTGCCAGAAAAGTATTGGAACATTGTTTTCCTGTGCAAATTTTTCCATTTCCTTTAAAAGATCATCATTTTCTTTTCTAAATGAAGAAATGTATTTGAGTTGAGTGGGGTTAAAAATTTTATTCATTTTGTTTTAACTATTTGAATTCTGTAAAAATTAAAATTAAAAAAAAATAAGCTAAAATGTTTGAATGAAACTGGAGAAAATGTCAGAAAATTACTACTTCACAAAGGAATGAAGTAACTAAAAATATAGGGTAAAAGATATCCTAACGAAGTAAAATGAGGCTTCTGCTGTATTTTTTCCCATCCAAATCAATTAATAAATAATAAGCGCCCGATGAAACAGAAATTTTGTTTTCTGAATCACCGAACCAAGTAAATTCATTCGTTCCTGCGTTTGTAATACCGCTGTACTTCTTAACCTGCTGCCCCAATGCATCTATTATTACAATGCTGAAGTTTTCATTTCCTGCAGATTTGATTTGAATAGTAGTATATACCTGAGTGGCTGGTACAAAAGGATTGGGAAATGGATCGCTTATAACAAAATCTGTATACTCCTTTATCAGATCAAGATTTAGTTGAACATTAAACTGACCATAGAAAAATTTGTAAACATCTTCAAACGGATCTCGAAATGAGTTGCTATTGAAATCATTGTAAGTTAAATAAAAATTTACCAGATCACCGCTAAATAAATAAGAGGGAAAAAGAAAATTGTAAGAATATTCACCGTCAAATAGCATGTTCTCTTCAATATATTCGTCTCCGCTTGTTGTGTAATGAATCTTTACTGTCTGCGGATTTATATTCTCTCTTTCCAAAAACATTTTTATTACTTTGAAAGAACCTTCTACTTCCATCAGGTTTGGAAATTCAATTGCATCCACTGCAGAAATTAAACCATAGCCTCTTTCGAAATCGGGTGCTTTGCTACTAGCTGCGGTCTCGAATAAAATGTTTCTCACTTGTGTATTTTTCAAATGTGGGTGTGCAGATAATAATAGTGCTGCTATACCGCTGGCTATTGGAGCAGCCACAGAAGTTCCGCTTGCGTTTATATATCCACTATTATTTCCAGCTTGTGCACAATAAACACCCACACCTTGTGTGACCAAATCAGGTTTAATTCTGCCATCCGATGTAGGCCCCCTGCTGCTGAAATCTGCAACCTGATTATTATTATTAACCGCACCAATACCCAAAGTGTTAAAACCATCAGCAGGAGAAATAATATAAAACCACGAATTGTTACCCTCATTTCCAGCAGAGGTAACAGTAACAACTCCCCTTCTGAAAGCCAGTTCTGCAGCGCGTGTTACAATAGCTGTTTTCCCATCCATATCTCTGTAAGTGTAAGAAAATTCAGAAGGAAAGATGTTGTAGCCAAGCGAACTGCTTGTGATATCAACGCCATTTCTTTCCATCCATTCAAGTGCTGCAGCATAGTTATCCTCTTCAACGTGAGTTTCGCTCCTCACATCTTCAGTTTTAGCAAGAATAAAATCTGAACCAAATGCAGAGCCAATTAATGTGCTGTCTTTAAATCCTCCAACAATTGAAAATACAAGTGTACCGTGATTGTGTTGTGTAGGATGATCGGATGAATCGTTTGCAGTTGAAGAATCTTTAAATACGAAATCGTATTCGGATAGTACATTTGTATTTACAAGAGATTCATGATTTTTCCAATCGAAACCAGTGTCAAGCAATCCCAACAAAACACCATCGCCGGTAATTCCTTTTGAGTGAACGATCGGAATTTCCGATAATTGAAGTTGAGCAAATGACTGTCCATAGCCAAAATCGTTTTGATTATCAGGCTTTTTGAATGAAGGAGCAATTAAGGCTTTGGGCTGATTAAAAACCAAGATTTTTACAGGTTCAATTCTTTCAACAAAACTATATGATATTATTTGTTGAACTTGTTCATCTGTTAAATATGCAGATATCGAATTAAACCAATTAAGTCTGTTTTCAATTTCAATCCCAAGTAATATTATCTGATTTAAATAATCTTCATTTAGAGGAACATCTTCATAAGTAATAAAGTTTTGTTCGCTCATATGTTTAATTCTTCTTTGAATGCTTTTCTCTGAAAGCTGCTCGAAAGCTAAGTTATATGAATCGGAACCTTTTTCTAAAACTATTCCTTTTTCAATTCCTTTATCTTTAAAATAAATGAAGTGTTTAGATTGTGGGGAAATCAAATCAGAACTAAGAAATACTAAAATGAAAACAAAGATTTTCATAATTGGTAATTCAACAAATGATTATTCAACAGCTTTAAATAGCCTGTCTGCTCTGATTGCTGAAAGGAATCCGAGTGGACCTGGTGCGACTTTATCCTTATTAACAGACCAATAAATGAGTATTGCTTCGCCTACTATCATTTTGTCGGTAATGAATCCGAAATACCTGCTGTCCATGCTTTTATCAAGATTATCACCGACAACAAAATAATGATCCTGTGTTAATATATATTCTTGAATGGGTTTACCGTTCAATGTAATTACAGATCCTTCTAAAATTAATGAGCGCTCACCATAATCCATTACAATTACAGACTGCCACCATTCAAAATTCTTGGGTGTGATTTTAATTGTGTCACCTTTTGCGGGGATAATAATCGGACCGTAATTATCCTTATTCCATTTGCAGCCTGGCGGATAAATGCCCTCTTCTTTTACCCAAGCACCACGTAAGTTTTCTTCAGTAATTTTTAGTGTGGAAGGGAATTTAATCTTTTTTGTGTTTACAAAAAATTCTTTATTAATTATTTGGAGAGTATCATTTGGGCAAGCAACAATTCTTTTAATGAATTTAGAATTATTCATTAGTGAATCGCGATAAAAGTCTTTTGGAAATTCAAACACCACAAGATTATTAATTACCGGTTTTCCTATTGGAAAAAGTTTTGTATTAGGAATTGGAAAATTTATAATTGGAATTTCCCGCGGTGAGGAAAAATCATAAGCAATTTTATTAACAATAATAAAATCGCCCGGCATAAGCGTGTTTTCCATCGAGCTGCTCGGTATCTGAAAAGCATCCAATAGAAAAGCTTTTACAACTATGGCTGCAATAAATACTAAAAATAAAACCTTAAATAATTTAATCAGCTTTTTGATATCAAATCCTCTAAAAAATAATTATACTTCACTCATCAATTTGTAGTAATGCTAAAAAAGCTTCCTGCGGTATTTCCACATTTCCCACCTGTTTCATTCGTTTCTTACCTTCTCTCTGCTTCTCTAACAATTTTCTTTTTCTTGTAATATCACCACCGTAACATTTTGCAAGTACATTTTTTCTCAAGGCTCTAACGTTTGACTTTGAAATTATTTTTGAGCCGATTGCTGCCTGAATTGAAACTTCAAACATTTGACGTGGAATTAATTCTTTTAATTTAGAACAAACTTTTCTTCCCCAATCGTAAGCTTTATCTTTGTGCACAATCATCGAAAGAGCATCTACAGGATCATTGTTTAGGAGAATATCTAATTTTACTAATTCAGATTTATAATAGCCTGCATATTCATAATCGAAAGAAGCATAACCACGCGTGGTTGATTTAAGTTTATCATAAAAATCAAAAATAATTTCAGAAAGCGGAAAATCGTACTGCAGGTCTGCTCTTGTAGGGTCCAGATAGGTCGTATTTTTATAGATTCCTCTTTTATCCATTGCGAGCTTCATAATATTTCCAACATATTCGCTCGGAGTAACTATCTGAGCCTTAATAAATGGTTCCTCAATATAATCAATTTCTCCGAGAGGTGGCATTTCAGCAGGGTTATCAACAATTATTTTTTCTGCGCTTTTGGTGTAAACAAAATATTCTACATTCGGCAAGGTTGTTATTATTGTTTGATCATACTCACGATGCAGTCTTTCCTGCACAATCTCCATATGAAGCAATCCCAGGAATCCGCATCTAAATCCAAAACCAAGTGCGGCAGAGGTTTCCGGCTGAAATATTAAAGCAGAGTCATTTAATCTAAATCTATCTAATGCGTCTCGCAATCCTTCGTAATCATCTGAGTTGGTTGGATAAAGTCCACTATAAACCATCGGTTTTACATCTTTGTAGCCTGGCAGAGGTTTTTCAGCACCGTTTTTTGCGTGGGTTACTGTATCGCCAACTTTAGCATTCTTCAAATCTTTAATACCAGCTATTAAATATCCAACATCACCAGCAGAAAGTTCAGATGTTTTAGCTTTACGCAAACCTAACACACCAATTTCTTCAGCTTCCATTACATGATGAGATGCAAAAAATTTTATTTTATCATTAGTGTGAATTTTTCCGTTAAAAATTCTTATGTAAGCAATCGCACCACGGTAAGGATCAAATATTGAATCAAAAATTAGTGCCTGCAAAGGTTCATTCGGTTCACCTTTTGGTGGTGGAATTTTCCGCACAACCGCTTCTAGCAAATCATCAATTCCTAAATTAGCTTTTGCGCTTACTTTTAGGATATGCTCTTCCTCACATCCAATTAAATCTATTATTTGATGAGCCACCTTTTCAGTTTCGGCGCTGGGTAAATCAATTTTATTTATAACAGGAATAATTTCTAATCCTGCTTCAATTGAGAGATAAAGATTACTGATAGTCTGTGCTTCTACACCCTGCGCTGCATCAACAACCAACAATGCTCCTTCACAAGCTGCTAGAGATCGTGAAACTTCGTAGCTAAAATCAACGTGTCCAGGAGTATCAATTAGATTGAGTACATATTTTTTATTATCCCTTGCTTTGTAATTCATTTGAATAGCGTGTGATTTTATAGTAATTCCACGCTCCCTCTCAAGATCCATATTATCAAGAACCTGATCTTTGGCTTCCCTAGCTGTTACAGCACCGGTTTTTTCAAGTAAACGGTCTGCAATAGTAGATTTTCCGTGATCTATGTGAGCAACTATGCAAAAATTTCTTATGTGTTTCATATGTAAAGATAAATGATGTGTAAATATAGCGAGGGGTTATAACTTATTAAAGATAGTTTGCTTTACAGTTATTTATGAAACGAATAAATTGCTAAACTCTGAGCCTCTTCCATTTTCGAAATTGTATTTACAATAATTCCCTCACGCAATGCATTTTCAGATACTTTCATTTCTGTTAGCTTAAAAGTTTCAAAAACCTGGCTAAGTATAAGCAGTCCCGCAGGAATTATATCAGCTCTTTTAATTTCCATTCCTTCAATAAATAGACGATCTACAGGTGATTTACATTTTAGAATATCTTCAGTCAATTCAAAAATTTCATTAGCAGAAAAAACAAATCCGTTCATTGATTTTCTAAACTCACTCAATCTTCTAAATGAAATAATAGATGCTGCAGCCACAATAGTTCCCGAAGTTCCAACAGCAAAATCAAATTTATGTGCAGAATGAAGATTTGAATTAGTATTTATTTTATCCTGTATGTACTGTCTGCATAAATCAATCCCGGGATCCGTCAAAATATAATCCGGAAAAAACATTTTACTTAACCGCACAGCACCAATTTTAATGCTTTCAGCAAATTCTGACGCGCCGTGTTGGCCCAGCAGAAATTCTGTACTTCCACCGCCTATATCAATACAAAGAATTCTGTTATGCTCTACCTCAAGTGCATTTTGTACTCCAAGATAAATTAATTCGGCTTCGGCTTTGCCGTTTATTGCTTCAACACTGATTCCGGTTTCTTCGTAAACTCTTTCGATAAATTCATTTTTATTTTTCGCCTCTCTAACAGCACTTGTAGCAATTGCTCTGATTTCAGCCTTGTAAAACAGAGCTATCTTTCCAAAATCTCTTAGTATATCTATTGCTTTTTCAATTTCACCTTCTGAAATAATTTTAAACCCATCTCTATGTGAACCAAGGCGAATCACTTCTCTTTCACGGTCTACTATTTTAAAAGTGCCATCCTTTTTTATTTCTACAATAATCAAATGAAATGAATTTGTGCCCATATCTATTGCAGCAATGCACTTTTTCATTTTTTAATCTCCCTATCATTTAAGATAATTGTGCAAAGATGAAATACATCTTCAACTGATACATCTTCAATAAGTTCCGACTTTCGAATGAAATATTTATTCGAACCTATTGGCGCCCAGTTAAAAGGATTAGTGGGCCCGAAGATAGAAATTTGCGGAGTCTTTGTTGTACCCGCTACATGCATTATGCCTGTATCGTTTGAAATAAACAAATCGGATTTTGATATTAATGCAGCTACCTGCGGAATTGTTTTATTAGTATACTTACCAATCTTAACATCAACCTTCTTTTCAAGGCAGTTCAAATAGTCCTTTTCGAACTGACCTACCGTTAAGTAAAAATTTGCAGGGTAATCGGCTTCAATTTTTTTTATTAGTGAAGCGTATTTTTCTAATGACCACCTGTTATTTTGTTTACCAGCACCTGCATGCAATCCAATGAGGTATTTCTTTTTCTCATGTGCAATTTCATTAATAAAATTATCTGCGGCAGAAGTATCAGTACCATTAAAACTTATTTCAGAAGTATAATTTTTTGTATTTATTCTGAATGGGCGTACAATATCGAGACTGCGTTCAGATACATTTGAATCAGGATGTCTTCGCCAATCAAGATCAACTCTTTTATCGAAGAAAAATGCACTGTGGTTTGGTTTTCCTTCAAGTGATTTTGCACCAATTCTGATCTTTGATTTTGAAATTCGAGCAATCAAATTACTTGTAAATGAAATTGAAACAACTACAGGCACAATTGCTAAATCATAACTCTCTCTTAGCAGTCGCCAGGTTTTCACTAGATAAGATGGATTTAATAGTCGCTTTTTATCGAATATATATATTCTATCCAAAAATTTATTTTTTACCATTCCGGGATAGTTGAAGGGGCTTACAACCAAGCTTATGTGTGAATCAGGATATGTTTCTTTTAATGCCCTGAAAAGTGAAACCCCAGCTAACAAATCGCCTAATTGATTATGCTGACGAATAATTAATATTTTTTGAGGATTGCCCAACTCCCTGCTTGCGTTTTCTTCAACTCCAAGCAGTGCTCTAAATATTCTTAAAAAGATATTTCGGAGGAATACTTTTTCAGCCATTATCCTTTTCTTTTATATTCCCCTCTTCGTCTTTTGAAATATCCCTGAATTCGGCTTCTTCAATATTATCAAACTGCTGCCTGATTTTTTCCTTTTCTTTTTCTCTGCTATCAATTTTGGATTTAATTCCTGCTGAGTAACTCATTATTAACCTAACCAGTCGTACTATTAGAAAAATTAAAATCCCAACTACAATTACCTGTATAACTTTAATCATTCTATTTTACCTGCCGGTGGGCTGAAATACTCTGTGTATGCACGGTCTTCTCTAAATATCTGCTTAAACAACAAATTAAAATCATCATCTTTATTAACAAAATCTAGGTCTGTTGCATTAACAATTAACAGTGGCGTGTTGTCGTACCGGAAAAAGTAGTGATTGTACGCTTCACTTAATTCATCAAGGTAATTTCGTGATAGTGCTCTTTCAACTTTACGATTTCTCGTTTTAATATTATACATCAGTCTGTCAGTGCTAGCTTGCAGATAAACGGTTAAATCGGGCTTGCGCAAGCTGCGTTCCAGTAAGGGATAAATACTTTCGTAAAGATTCAATTCATCTTTGCTAAGATTTAGATAAGCAAAAATTCTGTCTTTATCAAATAAATAATCTCCAACTATATAACTTGTGAACAGATCTTCTTGTGCAAGCTCCTGCTGCTGTTTAAACCTATTGATTAAAAAAAACATCTGCGTTTGAAAAGCGAACCTTTCTCGATCTGAATAAAATTTTTCTAAGAATGGATTGTTATCGAACATTTCTAAAACTAATTTCGCATCCAATCTATCTCTAATCTTTTTTGCCAGACTTGTTTTTCCTACACCAATCGCTCCTTCAATAACAATAAATCGTAGTTCTTTATTTGTGTTTTGATCTTCACTCATTTTATGAGGACTTTATGTGGAATTTTTCTGATTATGTGTCTTTTAATTTTTATTTCCGCGGGTTTGTAAGTTTTATTCTTAAAACTACAAATTTCACAAATTTTTTTGTTTAATTCGGGGTGTTCAAATTTTGGCGCAATTTCGCAAAATGGAATTAAAACAAAATCTCTGTTCAATAAATCCTTATGCGGAATTGTCAGCTGATCGTCACTAAAAATAATATTGTTGAAAAACAGGATATCCAGATCAATTTCTCTAGGTCCCCATTTTACAGTTTTTTTTCTACCAGCTTGCTCTTCTACTTTCTTTAAAAATGAAAACAACTCAGATGGTTGATAATAAGTTTTAATTTCAAACACAGCATTAAAAAAATTTTCCTGGTCTAATTCACCGTATGGTTTGGTTTCGTAAATGGATGATACTGTTTCCACTTGACAGTAATAATCCTGATCTACCAATTCAATTGCAGAATCAATTTTATTTATCTGCACACCAATGTTTGACCCAATCCCTATGTACGCAGTGTTATTTATTTTAGTTCCTCACTTAACTATATAAAATCGTTTCTATCTTTTACAACTTCCGCTTCAACACAATCGGCAACCCCACCAAGCGGTGGATTATTTTTTCGAACTCTTACTGCAACTTTATTAATCTGCAAATATTTTTTAAAAAGTTCGTCTGCAATTTCTGTTGCAAGTGCTTCAATCAGGTAATACTTTTGATTTATAGCAAGTTTACTTAAGAAGGAGTAAACTTCATAATAATCAACTGTTTTTTTAATATTGTCTTCGGCAGCTGCTTCAGAAAAGTCAGTGTAGATATCTATATCAGCTTCAAATTTTCCGCCTGCATTCTGCTCCTGAGTACTGACTCCGTGATAGCCGTAAAAAGTTGCATTTTTTATTCTAATAACATTTATCATTTATTAAAAATACCTCTGAAATGTAAAATTAAGCATTTAAAAAGTAAATTAATTTGTAATTATTTTTCACCTAATCCTCGGGTTTATGTTGCCTAATTATTGTTCCCTTTCTCAACTTAAGCAAATTGCCAAGATTAGCCCAAAAAACTCCTGTTAGCACAAGTGCCGAGCCAATAAAATGTCGAGTTGAAAGTTCCTCTTGGTAAAAAAGAAATCCTAGTATCAACGCAACGATTGGAGTAATAAAAGCAATTAAAGAAAGAATAACAATGTTCAAACGCTTTAGCAGCCAGTAGTAAAAAGTAAAGGTAACAACGCTTCCAAAAACAGCTAAATAAAGCAAAGAAATAACTGCAGTTTGATCAATCCTGACGGTAGAAATATCTTCAAAAAAAACAGAGATAAAAATCAAACAGACAGCCGCAATTACCATCGGAATGAAATTCATCGAAAGCGGATGAAGATGATGCCCGAATTTTTTTATAGAAACTGCAATCCACGCCTGCATTACTCCGCTAAGCACGATTGCAATCATCCCAAAAATATAATCTGTAAAATTGCCTGTAAATGAATCTGAAAATATCACAACTATTCCTGCGAATCCAAGCAGCGTCCCAAAAATTTTATAAAACCCTATTGTTTCAGATGGAAGTCTAAGGTACGAAAAGATCAGTACAACAAACGGAAAAACTGCAAACAAAACCGAAGCCATACCGGATGGAACATGCTGCATCCCCCAATACACAAGTCCAAATGGAATTAAAAATGAAAAGAATCCCATTAAAAGATATAGCCGAATAGAGACTTTATCCTTTTGTATGAAAATATTTTTCATCTTCATCAGAATCAAAATTATAACTGAAGCTAATGCAAATCTTACACCTACTGAAAAGATGGGTGTTAAAGATTCTAAACCATAACGAATAGCCAGCCAAGTTGAACCCCAGATAAGACAAAGCGAAACGTAGACTAATGCAACCTTTAGACCCAAACCTTTCATAATTTATCCCTCATATATATCACCCCAATTGCCCTGCCTGACTTTTCACCACTTCGGCGGTAAGAGTGCAAGAGATTTGAATATTCGTAACTACACAGTTTTGAAACCTGAATGTTTGTTTTTTTTACTCCTGCATCTAAAAGAATTTTATAGTTTGCACTTTTTAAATCAAGAAAATATTTATCATTTTTTGCTAGGATAAAATCATTATTAAAATTATCCGCAACATCATCTCCTATCTCATAATTTGACTGTGAAATTGATGGTCCAATGTAACAGATTAAATCTTTTGATTGCGAATTGAAATCATTACTTAATTTGAATAAAGTTTTTGCCAATATTTTTTTAGCTGTTCCTCTCCAACCTGAATGAATAGCAGCCACAAGTTTTATTTTCTTATCATATATAAAAATTGCTGGGCAGTCTGCTGAACTTATTATTAGCCCCAAATCAGGTTTGGTTGTAATTAATCCATCACTTTCGTCACAATAGCTAGCTTTATTTGTAGTTGATACTTTATCACCATGCACCTGTTTTTGAGAGCTTACTGTGCTTTCATCTAAACCAATTATGTTAAAAAAGGCTTGCCTGTTTTTCTTTACATTTTCTTTTATGTCTCCAACTTTGTACGACATATTAAAAAAATATGGTGCTTTTCTACTAAAACCGCTTTTAGTACTGAACGCACAAATAACTTCCGTGTAAGGGTTAAATATATGCGGTCTTATGACTAACATAGGGAAAAATAAATCAGAGGCTTGCTCATAAATTGAGACTGTAAACGTTTAATAGTATATTAGCAAACAATTAAAACTTAAGTTGAGGTAAATATATTGAAAATATTAGTAACCAATGATGATGGGATTGATTCTGCAGGTATCGCAGCTCTTGCCAAGGGATTAAAAGAGATTGCAGAGGTAATTGTTGTTGCACCGCACGACGAGCAAAGTGCTGTTGGCCACGGAATTACGATGAAAAATCCTTTGAGAGTTTCAAAATATTTCAAGAACGGTTCCTTTTTTGGTTATGCTGTTGAAGGAACTCCTGCTGATTGTGTTAAAATGGGCATCAGGAATATTGCAGGCAAACCACCCGATCTTGTAATATCAGGGATAAATCACGGATCAAACACAGCAATAAATATTATATATTCGGGAACAGTTTCTGCTGCAAGAGAAGCTGCAATAATGGACATTCCCGCAATTGCAATTTCAGTTACCAACCACGATGCAAGGGATTTCAGATACGCATCAAAGGTTGCTCAAATGGTTGCACTCAAAGTTGTGGAACATGGATTACCAAATGGTACACTGCTTAATGTGAATGTTCCCAACATTCCTGAGAGTGAAATTGCAGGTATACTGGTAACAAAGCAGAGTAAAGCAAAGTGGGATGATATTTATGAAAAACGAACTGACCCCTACGGCAAAGATTATTACTGGCTGACAGGAAAGTTGGTAGAGATTGAAGCAGAACTGGACACCGACCAGAGAGCAGTTAAAAATAATTTTGTTTCCATTACTCCGATTCATTTCGATTTAACTGACCACGATACCTTAAAGAAAATGAAAAGCTGGGATATTGAAAAGGTAGTGAATGAAAAAACTATTTGATATTTATCAAATAGATGCATTTACAGATGAACCATTTCAGGGCAATTCTGCAGGCGTTGTTTACTTCGATGAATTATCCGACAAAGATATGCAATCGATTGCACGTGAAATGAATGTTTCTGAAACTGCATTCCTTTCAAAATCAGATAAGGCAGATTTTAATTTAAGGTGGTTTACTCCAAAAGTTGAAGTAAAACTTTGCGGACATGCAACAATAGCTTCAATCCATTATTTAGTTGAGCGTGGAATTGTAAAAAAAAATACAGAAGTCAGTTTTAATACTCTATCGGGAATTTTAAAGAGCAAATGTGAAGATGATCTGTACTATTTAAACCTTCCTATCCCAAAAATTGAAAAATTTGAAGGCAAGAGAGAAGAAATACTCGAAGCAATTTCAATTAACCTCGAAAGTATTCACACTAATTTTCCATTCTTAATTGCGGATAAAAGTTATCTCTATATTTATGTGAAAAGTCTAGAGTCGTTGAGGGAAATATCACCAAATTTTACTGCTCTAAAAAATTTGACTGATGCAAAAAAAGAATTCGAAGCAGTGACAGTTTTTACAACAGAAACTTTTCTAAAGAATTATACTGCACATTTAAGATTTTTTGCTCCTTATTTTGGAATAGATGAAGATCCTGTTACAGGCTCTGCAAACGGACCTTTACTACTTGTTTTAAAAGAGCTTGGATTGATTGGCAAAAATATCGATGACAATACGTTTTCATTTGAACAGGGTGATTTTGTTGGCAGAAAAGGACGAGTCAAAGTCACATATTCTGCGGCAAAAAATAAGCTTGTTATTGCGGGAAAAGCAATCACAATTTTAAAAGGAGAAATCATTTTTTAATGTTTGGCTATGAAGAATACGGTATCTCACTCTCTTTTCACTTTGTTTACTTACTGTTTGCATTATTATTAAGTGCAGGATATACTTTTTATGCTTACAAATATACAATTCCACAAACCGGGAAATTTCAAAAAGCAGTTTTAACAATTCTAAGAACTCTTGCACTACTGCTGCTTTTACTCATTTTATTCGAACCAATCTTAAACCTAACCAGGATAGAGAAAAATACGCCATCGAATTTTGTGTTTATTGATAATTCTCGCTCAATTAAAATTGATGATCAAACGAATAGAAAAGAGAGCACATTAAAAATTGTAGAAATGTTGAGTGCAAATTCTCAGGCTCAGAATATAGTCTTTTATACTTTCGGAAGTGATGTGAATGAAGTTTCTTTGGACAGCCTAAGTAATATTAAATTTACAGATGGAGTTACAAACATTGCAAACATTTTTTCATTTTCACAAAAAGATGAATTAAATCTCTCGTCAATAATTCTAATTAGCGATGGAGTTTTCAATTCAGGCAACAACCCTTATTACAACGCAGTCAAAACCGGTGTCCCGGTTTTTACAATTGGAGTTGGAGACACAACTCGCAGAAAAGATATTGAAATCAAAAAAGTTTTACACAATGAATTAGTCTATGCGGAAACACCAACAACAGTCGCCGCAACAATTCAAAACTATGGATTTGAAAATGAAAAAATCACTGTTACTTTAACTGAAAATGGAAAAATAATTTCTTCAAATATTATAAAACTTAGCAGTACGGGAATTCAAAATGTACCCTTTGAATATACGCCTGAAAGCAGCGGTGAAAAAAAATTATCTGTAGATATTTCCAAATTAAATGGAGAGTTTACACTTGCAAACAATAAAAGAATATTCTATTTAAATGTGTTATCGAATAAAATAGGGATATTGCTGATTGCATCAAGTCCCTCTTCTGATTTATCCTTCATTAAAAACTCACTGCAACTTGATGAGAACTTAGCTGTAAATTCAATTACACAAATTTCTTCCAACCGTTTTCTTGAAGATTTAAGCTATAGCAAATTAGATAGTGCGGATATTTTATTTTTAATCGGGTTTCCTTCAAATAACACCCCAAATGAGTTGTGGACACGTGTACAGAATAAAATAGTAAATGAAAAGGTTCCCTACTTTTTAACTCTTTCTCCAAATATAAATCTAAATAGACTTATGGATTTGAAATCAGAATTATCATTTACAATTCAGCAATCGTTAAGTGGATATAAAGAAGTACAACCGGAAATTTCGACTGAGTTTTATAACCATCCGCTAATTCAGCATGTTTCATCAAACGTAGTTGAAGCGTGGAACAAACTTCCCCCGGTTCTGCAGCCAAAAAATATTTTTGCAACAAAACCAGAAAGCAGAATTTTGTCAATCATAAAAATTAATAATAAGCTTGTTAGTTCGCCTCTTATTATGTTGCGAAACTTTAGTGGCAGAAAATCTGTAACTATTCTTGCAAAAGATATTTGGCGCTGGAAGTTGCAAACAGCAATAAAACAAATAAACTTGTTTGAGAGTTTCATTTCAAATTCTGTTAAATGGTTAAACGCAGCAGATAATCAGAAAAAAGTTGCAATTAAAACCTCAAAAAAAAATTACTCTCAGGGAGAAAGAGTTGATTTTTCTGCACAAGTTTTGGATGAATCTCTAAATTCTGTCTCAAACGCCGAAATAAAAATAAAAATTGATTCTGATGACAATTCTTTTGAGACTGATTTACAAATGGTTGGTAAAGGAATTTATGAAGGCTCAATTGCCTTAAACGAAACCGGAGATTTTAATTTTAGCGGAGAAGCACTCCGTGAGGGTAAAAAACTCGGTCAAGATAAAGGAACATTTAACATTGGCGAAATTGATCTTGAAATGATTGATCCTGTTATGAACTATAATCTTTTAAATCTGATAGCAAATGAAACAGGTGGTAAATATTTTTCGCCTGAAAACAAAAACGAACTTTTAAAACAAATTGATAAGATTAATAGAGTATCAATTAAAGAAAAAGTAATAACTTCTGAAATCAAACTTTGGTCAAGTGAATGGATGTTAATAACAGCGATTTTACTCTTTTCGATCGAATGGTTCATCAGGAAAAGAGTTGGTCTGCTTTAGATTTCTTTATTAAAATCATTTCTAATTGAAGAATACATTTTACACTATTTTAGATTTTTTTCTTCCACGGTATTGCGCAGGCTGTAGTAAAAAATTAAGTTTTGGTGAGCCACTTATTTGTAGCACTTGTTTCGATGATATACCTCCAGCTGATCCTGATCGAATTGAAATTGAATTTGAAAGAAAATTCGAGCGGTCCAACTTTGTTCAAGATTTCCTTTCAGCGTACGTTTATGAAAGTGATGGCACACTTCATAATATTATTCACTCTCTTAAGTACAATAAAAAATTTCGTTTGGGAATTTTGCTTGGAAATAAACTCGCAGAAACTGTTAAAGGTATAAATAATAAATGGAGAATTGATTTAATATTAGCAATTCCACTGCATCATTTAAAAAAAGCAGAAAGGGGATTTAATCAATCCGATTTTATTGTTAAAGGGATGGCGAATTCATTGAAAATTCCATATTCAAATAAAGTTCTAAAGCGAATAAGATTTACAGAATCTCAAACTAAATTGAATTTGAGCGAGAGAGCTCAAAATGTTTCAGGCGCATTTCAAGTTAGACAAAAAAAGAAGATTAATGGAAGAAATATTCTTTTAGTAGATGATGTGATTACAACCGGTGCAACAATTAACGAATGTGCAAAAGTGTTGATAGAGAATGGCGCAAACAAGGTTTACTCTTCTTCCATCGCAATTGCTGAATAACATTTTACATCCTTTCAGGAGCAGAAACACCTAGGATTTCCAGTCCGTTTTTAATTACAATTTTTGTAGCAACTGCAAGTGCAAGCCGTGCTTCTGCAAGTTTTTTTTCACTGCCAAGTATTCTGTGAAGATGGTAAAATTTATGAAACGCAGCAGCCAGTTCTTCTAAATAAATACAAATTCTGTGAGGTTCAAAATTTTCTGCGCTATATAAAACTTCTTCTTCAAATAAATGCAATTTTTTAAGCAGTCGCTGTTCCTCTTCCGAGCTTAATAATTCTAAATTATCTTTACTTGGCTTGAGTTTCTCTTCTTCAACAGTTTTAATAATCGAACAAATTCTTGCATGCGCATACTGCAAATAAAAAACAGGATTTTCATCCGATTGTTTTTTTGCAAGTGTCAAATCAAAATTCATGTGCGAAGAAACTGAACGCATGTTAAAAAAGTAACGCACTACGTCGCTTCCGGCTTCCTCAACCAATTCATCCAGAGTTATATAATTTGCCTTTCGAGTAGACATTTTTACGACCTCACCTTTTTTCAAAACCGTTACAAACTGGTGAATAAGAACTTTTATTTTGCTATCATCGTATCCTAAAGCTTTAACTCCAGCTAGAACATCAGGATAAGTTGCATTATGATCGGAACCAAATAAATCAACTATCAAATCATAACCTCGTTCAAACTTTGTAACGTGATAGCCAATATCCGGCAAACGGTAAGTTGGTTCACCACTGGATTTTACAATTACTTTATCCTCTTCAATACCTAACTTGGAGAGCTTTAGCCACGTTGCATTATCGCGTTTGTAAGTTAGTTCTAAAGATTCATATTTATCGAGCAACCAATTAATTTTCCCGTCATCATAAAGTGAATTTTCATTATAAAATATTTTATGAGTAATGCCTAATCTCTTTAAACTATTTTTTATATCTTCAAAAATTTCTACTTCAGTTATTTCTTTAAATTTTCCTTCGGGTTGTTCATCCTTTAAATTATCACCATACTTTTTATAGATTTTCTTGGCGATTTCTTTTATATAGTCTCCCTGATAGTAATCATCTGGAAATAAAATTTCTTTACCTAAAAGCTGTAAATATCTAAGTTTAACCGAATCACCAAGCACACGCATTTGTCTGCCTGCATTGTTGAAATAGTATTCCCGGTCAACCGTATAGCCAATCCATTCGAGTAAGTTTGCAACCGTATCGCCTACAACAGCATTTCTTCCATGCCCCACTGTTAATGGTCCGGTCGGGTTTGCGGAAACAAATTCAACGTTAGCTTTTTTGCCTTTATTTTTTGAAGATTTGCCGAAGAAATCACACTTAGAAATAATATCAAATGTAATTTTTGTAACAAATTCAGGAGTGAAAAAAAAGTTTATAAAACCAGGTCCAGCAATTTCAGTTTTGGAAATTATTCTATTATCTAATTTTAGATTCGATATTATTTCCTGTGCAATTTTCCTTGGGTTCTCTTTTAATTTTTTGGAAAGAAGCATAGCAGCATTGCAGGAAAGATCTCCATGACTTTCTATTTTGGGAACATCAAACGAGAGGTAAATTTCCGACAAATAGTTAAGTTTCTGCCCTGCATCCGTAAAAATTTTGTATAAATATTTTTTCAAGGATTATTTTTTAATTGGTTGAGGAATGAAGTTAAGCATTTTTTAATCGAGGAGAAAAGGATATACAAATTAAATCATTTTTCCTGATTTACTTTACCTGTTTGTTCATCAATTAATTTTTCGGTTGGAGCATCTCCCCACAGTTTTTCAAGGTTATAAAAATCCCGTGCATCTTTTCTAAAAATATGAACCACAACATCTATATAATCAAGCAAAACCCAGGAAAGAGCTTTGAATCCCTCTTTATGCCAACACTTTATTCCATCTTCACTCAAAGATTTATCTATGTGATCTGCAATTGCTTTAACCTGTACATCAGAATCGGCCGAACAAATAACAAAATAGTCTGCAAAAGAAGCAAGATTCCTCAAGTCCATTTTAATAACATCGAATCCTTTTTTAACAAAGGCCTGTTGTGCAATTTTTGATGCGAATTTTCCTGAATCCAATTTACGACCTCTTCTTTAATGGAACAAGCTGTGAATAATCGTTCCCGAGAATAATTGTAACATCCAGCAAGTACTCTTTATTGATTTGCTGAATAATATTTGATCTGTTTAATCCTATTGAATCTGCAATAACCTGAGCATAAATCAATTTTCCGGATCTATCAATTACAATCGAGTTGTCAATTTCAAATGAACGGTAATTACCCATATTTACAACATCAAAACTTTTTTCTCGAAGAAAATCAGTCAGTCTATTTGCGATTCCGCTAACGCCGCATCCGTTCAGTACTTCTACCTGTATTTTTGTGGTGGGCGAATTGGTTGAAATTATTTCTTTATTACCAGAATTAAACGGTAGCAACTTCGAATATAAGTTATAACTCAAAAATAAATTGATCAAAAAAAGTGAAATTATGAAAAGCTTTTGGAGTAGAGTAATCGGAATTCTATTTGACGAAGATTTTTTTGTTTCTTTATTTTTTACCACTAAAATCTTTTTATTCTTTATTCATTTTCGAGTTGTGATTCTTTCTCAAACGGACTTCGAACACCGCCAATAAATGGTGAGTAATAACCATAAAATGGATTGAAGTAACCAGAACCGTAAGGCATATTTCTGTACTGCAGGTGAACAGAAAAATCTTTCCAGGGTCTGTAGTTAACAGCAGCGTTGCTGATATAAATTCCTGAAATATTTTTTTGAAATTGATCGCCTAGAGTACTGTAAGGAGAATGTACAACACTTACATCAAGTTGCACATCTAAGTTATCCATCAACCTATAAAACATACTGTTTGTGTAAGATGTTAATGAAACTCCGTGTCCGGCAAACGTAGAATAGCTGACATTAAAAGAATGCCGCATGAAAAAATTATCTGAGTTTAAAAAACCGAATAAAAAGTTCGAGTTCTCAGAAATTATACCATCTTTAACGCTGGGAGTTTTTGTACCATCATCTCTAAACTGACCAAAAGCGGTGAAAGTTAACATCAAAAACAATGTTATAATCAAGTTTTTCATTTTAATTCCATTTTTAACTGCTGAATTTTAGTTAATAACATTTCTAAAATCAAGAGATAATTTTACTGTAATGCAAATTTTCTGACTAAATTTTGATATTTTTTCAACAGTTAATTTGAAAGAACTTCAGGTTTAAATCCAAAAGCAGTTTAATTTTGATATGAAAATTCTAATTATTGATAATTACGACTCATTTACCTTTAACCTTGTCCAGCTTATTGGAAAAGGCAAGCATCAACTAAGAGTAATAAGAAATGACGAAATGAATGCAGGAGATGTTAAACTATTGGAACCAGCGAAAATAATTTTATCCCCAGGACCAGGTAGACCTGAAAATTCAAAGCTTTCACTGGACGTAATAAAAAAATTGGGGGAAGAGGTTCCTATTTTAGGTGTTTGTCTTGGTATGCAGGCAATTTGTTATTCCTTTGGAGCTGAGATTTTAAACTCAAGAGAAATTTTTCATGGAAAAACTTCAAATATAAAACATAACTGCGAAGGAATTTTTAGGGATTTGAAGCAAAACTTCGAAGCTATGCGTTACCATTCTTTAATAGTTAAAAGAAATTCAATCCCGGATGAAATAGAAATAACAGCCTCTACAGAGAACGGAGTTGTTATGGGAATTCGGCACAAAAAGTATCCTCTTATTGGCATACAGTTTCACCCTGAATCTATTTTAACCCTAGAAGGAAACAAAATGATAACAAATTGGCTTGAATAAAATAGTTACAATAAAGGTTGTACTATTTAACTAAAGCGATCAATTCAATTTCAACTGCAGAATTTAAAGGTAGTTCATTAACACCAACAGCGCTCCTAACGTGTTTGCCATTTTCGCCAAAAATTTTTTCTAGTAGTCCAGATGCACCATTTGCTACTTTTGGTTGATTGGTAAAACCTTCGGCAGAGTTTACAAATACGGTAAGCTTCACTATTTTACTAATATTATCCAGATTGCTAATAACACTTTTTACAGCACTCAGGCAATTGATAAGACACAGTTCAGCTGCCTTACAAGCTTGTTGCTCAGATAAATCTTTTCCAACCTTTCCCGAATATATAATCTTTCCATCTTCAATCGGTACCTGTCCCGAAGTAAAAACAAAGTTTCCAACTTTCATAGCAGGAATATAAGCGGCAAGTGGCTTTGGTGCTGGAGGCACTAATAATCCAAGCTCTTTTAATTTTTCTTCAATCATTTTTTATCCAAAATATTTCAATGATTTTATTTTTAAGTAAATTTGAGTTAAACAGATCAATAAAAAATTTAACACCTAAATATAAGGATTTATTGAAATGCCGGATTTAAAGTTTAATGAATTTGTAGATATCGTAAAACGACTTCGTAAAGAATGTCCATGGGATCGAGAACAAACAAATGAATCAATAAAAGCAGCAACAATTGAAGAAGCTTACGAAGTTGTAGAAGCTATTGAAAAAAAAGACTATACTAATTTAAAGAGCGAGCTTGGCGACCTGCTTCTTCACGTAGTTTTTCATACAATTATTGCTTCTGAGACTCAGGACTTTACAATTGATGATGTAATTAATTCAATTAAAAGTAAACTTATTCGCAGGCACCCACATGTTTTTGGTGAGGTAAAAGTATCTAACTCCGAAGAGGTTAAAAAAAATTGGGAGGAAATAAAGTTAAGCGAAGGAAGAGAATCTATTTTAGACGGTGTGCCAGAAATTCTCCCAGCTTTACAAAGAGCACACAGACTGCAGGAAAAGGCTGCTAAAGTTGGTTTCGACTGGGAAAAGAAGGAAGATGTTTGGAAAAAAGTTATTGAAGAAATTGAAGAAATGCACGAAGTGGAACTGCAGAGAAAAAAAACAGTCGATGAAAAGACAGATGAAAAGTTTTACGAAATCTTAGAAGACGAAGTTGGTGATGTATTCTTTGCTCTTGTAAATTACGCAAGATTTTTAGGTATAAATCCTGAAAATGCTTTGCGGAGGACTAATAAAAAATTTATAGCAAGGTTTCACTACATTGAAAAGAGAATTTCAGAGACTGGCAAAATTATAAGTGAATCAAATTTAATGGAGATGGATAAATACTGGGAAGAAAGTAAAAAAATTATTTAGCGTGATTGTTTGAATTATTAAACTTATCATATGCATCAATTATATCTTTAACAAGTTTGTGCCTAACTACATCTGATTTATCAAAATATGCAAAAGCAACACCTTCAACATTTGATAAAATATCTTTTGCCTGAACTAAACCACTAACCTGCTTTACCGGTAAATCTATTTGAGTAATATCGCCTGTTATAATTGCACGTGAATTTGCACCCAACCTTGTCAAAAACATTTTCATTTGCATCGGAGTTGAGTTCTGTGCTTCATCCAAAATCACATAAGCGTTATTCAACGTTCTTCCACGCATATATGCAAGCGGTACAATTTCAATCGTTCGTTTTTCGATATAGCTTCGTAATTTATCGGAGGGGATCATATCATCCAATGCATCGTAGAGGGGGCGAAGATAAGGATCAATTTTTTCTCTAAAATCTCCTGGCAAAAATCCTAAGCTTTCGCCGGCTTCGACAGCAGGCCGCGCTAAAACAAGCTTCTTTACAATACCTTTTTTTAATGCCGATACAGCAACTGCAACAGCAAGATATGTTTTGCCTGTTCCTGCAGGACCGATTGCAAAACAAATATCATTTTTTCGCGCAAGATTTAAATAGTTTAATTGTCCTGATGTTCGGGCTTTTATTACATCTTTTTTCGTGTAAAGAACTATCGTATCAAATTCGTCGTTATCAACAATTTCTTTACCTTCAACGGTTAAATTTAAAATTGTTTCCACATCATTCGGGGTTAGCTTACCGCTTGTGTTTAATACATAAACCATCTCTTTGAAAATCTTTTCAAGCAACTCAACCTCTTCAATTACACCTTTTAAAATAATTATATCGCCGCGTGCGGTAATGGTTGTGTTAAATCGGTCCTCAAGTACCTTCAAATTGGTATCATTGAAGCCAAGAAAACCAAGCATATCAACATCATCAATTGTAATTTTTTTTTCTACTGCCGTCATAATCAGGTTTAAATAGAAAAACCCTTATCCTTTTAGAATGGACAAGGGTTTTTTAGTTACGAATAATTTTTAAACATTAAAAAGATTTTTATTGAACTGGAGCCGGTTTGTAATTTCTTCTTAATCTTTCGTATTTGTCTTTTTCCTCTTGTGTTAGTGGAGGAATATCAAATACCTGATCAGGATAAATTAAATCAGGATTTTTGATTTTATTTCTGTTTGCTTTATAAATTATAGGCCAAGCAAATCCATTTCCATAATGCTCTTTCTTTCTTGCAATTCCCCATAGATGATCACCTCTAACCACTTTATAAGCAATTACAGGAGGAGCATCAATCCAATCGTCAAGAGCAGCCTGCATTTTAACATGAACCTTCTCAAAGAATTCAGGTAGAGCACTGATTTTATTCATCTTTAAAGCATCAAGATCAGCTTGTCTATCTGCTTTCGGACTTTCTTTTCTTTTTATCTTTCCGTCTAATTCATTAACGGCTTTTCTAAAGTTTTCAACATCGCTTCTGGTTGCACCAACTAATGCATAAAGTTCATCTATACATTCTTCAGGATCCTGCAAGCCAGCTAATGTTGCATTAAGATTATCCAAGTCTGCATTAAGAGCTTCCATTTCGGACATCAAAGCTTGTTTTTTACCCGTTAAGCGGGTCATTTCAGCTTCCCATTCTTCTACTGTCATTTCTTCCTGTGCAAAAGAAGAAATAGAGAATAAAAACACAAGGGAAACTAGAGCTACTAAGAAATTTTTGAGTTTCATTTATTTACCTCCAATTTCATTTATATTATTAAATTCCAATTATGTTACTTAGGCAGCTTTTGTAAGTTAGCCCTTGTTTCTTCTTTTTGCTTATTGCATTCAGCCAATTTTCTATTTATTGTCTGAATTTCAGATTCAAGCTGGGCTCTTTCATCTTTAAGCTGATTTGCTTCTGCTTCAAGAGATTTTACTTCCTGTCTTAAAGCATCGAGTTCAGCTAATTGAGCTTCGCTAAGTCCACCACAGCCAGCAAATAATGCTGCGCTTAGAAACAGCACTACCACGAACGATGGCAATTTGAAGTTTTTAAGTAGGCTCATATGTAACCTCCGATTATTTATGTTTGTTAATATTGGAAATTATTAAAAGGGAATTAATTCCTTTTCTTAAACTACAACCGATAAACATGTAGTAGAAATTTTAACATGCTTATATACTTAAATACCCTAAAAAATTCAAATAAAATGATAATTAATTCTTCAAATTAGCCGTTTTTCAACAAAGCTGGTATACCCCGCACTGGCTAAAATAAGGTGATCAAAAACAGGAATATCCATCAATTTTCCAGCTTCTACAATTTTTTCTGTTATTGAAATATCCTCATTACTTGGCTCTAAATTGCCGCTTGGATGGTTGTGAATAAGAATTATGCTTGCTGAAAGACAATCAATTGCCACTTTAAAAATTTCTCTAGGATGCACAACACTGGAATTTAGATTTCCAATTGAAATCGTTTCATGCTTTATAATCTTGTTTGAAGAATTAAGGCAAACAACAATAAATCTTTCCTTTAATTCATCTCTAAGCAGTGGAATAAATATTTCTGCAATATCCTGAGGTGATGTGATTTTTTTGTTTGATAGCAATCTTTTTTGAGACTGAATTCGTCTATTCAATTCAAATGCTGCTGCAAGTGTTGCGGCTTTATCTTTTCCGATTCCTTCAACTTTCTGAAGTGAATCAATAGATCTGGAAGCAAGTGATGCAAGGGTTCCATCATTTTTTATCAACTCTCTGGCAATTTCTAAAACAGATTTTCCTTTTTTTCCGGTTCTTAAAAGAATTGCAACCAATTCCGCATCCGATAAACTTTGCGAGCCCCGTAACAGTAATTTTTCTCGCGGACGATCATCTATTGGCAAATCCTTAACAGTATTTTTTTCTTTCCTTTCCAAATCCTTTATTCATTTAAACGAAACTTATCAACTAGTTCAAATACACCATTTTTGTAACGAACAATATTTAAAAACTTGTTAATTCTGTTTTTGCCAATTGAAATATTGTTATGATATCCGATGCTTATAAGACCAGACATTATTTTTGATCTTATATTACTGCGTGTAGGTTCAATATTTCTAATTACGGTTAATAAATATTTTGCAGCATCGTATCCGTAGAGTATGTTACGGTTTATATCCCTTCCAGTTGTAGAGTTAAAATCAGAATTAAAATTATAGTAGTCATCACCCTGATAATCAAAAAAGTAATCCGTTGTAAATGTTAAATTATTGCTTAAGCTAAGCGAAGTTTCAAATCCTTTGGCAGTAAGCCAATCCTGATTACCGTAAATTGGAATGTTAAAATTGTTCTTAACGAATCCAGCTAAAATCATTGGCGCAACTGAGTTTTCACTTAGTGGAATATAGATTCCTTCAATCAAAATCGAATCAGCAACTATCCTCCCAATGTGTTCATCGAAAGATATGCTGCCCTCTTTATATGTCTCCTTACGAACAATTGTTCCCCCTAGTTTTTCAAACTCTGCTGCAAAATTTGCAGCGAGTGAAGGTGAATAACCTTCAATTGAATTCAAAATTGAAATTTTTCGTTTGTTTTCAACAAAGAAAAGATACTGAGCCATTACACTTCCGCGAATTGAAAAGGAAGGATTGGCCTGGAAAAAATTTTCACTAATGTGGGTAAGGTCATCATCTGTTGCGGTGGGAGATATTACGGGAATGTTATACGATTCAGATTCTTGTAATGTTGCTCTTACTTCATTGCTATAAATAGGACCGAGCACTGCTTTAATAGCAGCAATAGATGCAAACTCTGAAATGATTTTTTCAATTTCAGGTAGTTCACTTTTTGTATCACGAACAAGCAAACCAATTTTTTCTTCCCGTGTTTTATTGAATTCATGAACAGCATACTTTATCCCTTCTAAAATCTCAGCAGACGTTTCAGATGTGTATTCACCTGTTGAATTGGTTTCGAGCGGGAGCATAACGCCGATAGCGACTTTTGTGCTGCTGTCAGTACTATAATCAAGTGGAGAATCAAGTAACTGCTTTGCTTCAGAATATTCCTCTGAATTTGGATACCTGCCAATTAAATCATTCAAAGCACCTTTTGCTCCAAAAACATCATTTGATTTTAAAAGCACTTTCCCAATCTGAAGCAGAATAAAAGCTTTTACTTCATTGTTTGTAAATGAATCATAAAGTCGTTGCAATTGATTTTCATTTAAATAACTAAAAGCAACATCTTGTGCGATACTTTTAGCTTTATTTTTATATTCGATTGAAGAAGATAAATCAATAATTGAAGCTGCCTCACGAAAGGCAATGTAATAGTTAGCTTCTTCAAGATTATATTTTACGCGTAAAATCCTTATCTCATCTTCATAACTGCTATTCGGATATTTTTCTAAAAATCCTGTTAACACTTTTTTTGCACTTTCAAAATTTTTCTGCTCAATAAATATTTTTGCTTTAAAGAATTCCGATGCAGTTGTTTTGGAATTGTAATCATTTTCATTTATAATTTTATCAAGTATTACTAATGCTTGATCAAAATCTCCAGTACTATACATACTAACAGCTAAACGAAACTGCGAATTAATTGTACCGTCGGAATATGTTTGTGCAATAATGGAAATTGAAAAGGTAAAAAGAGTAAAAATGAGAATAATATATTTATGCATCAGAAACTTTGGTTGAGTTTTTTATGTTTGAAAGTGACTTTATTCTTTTTGATATATCCGGATTTTCTGGGTGTAATTTCATGGCTTCATTCAAATGTTGTTCGGCTTCCAAAAATTTATTTTGCATTTGAAGAGTATCTGCCAAAGCTAAATATGTTTCAACTGCAACAGGTTTTTGAGATTGCATAAATTTAATTAAGTGGCTTTCAGCTTTTTCAAATTCTCCAACTTTAATATAAATTTTTCCTGCCCATGAGTGCAATTCTTCTTCCTTTGAATTAACTCTTATAGCATATTCAATTGCCTTAATTGAATGAGAATACATTTTTTGTTTGAATAGAACTTTTGCTTTAATAAAATGAAGCTCCCAAAAATCATTTAGCAGCAATTCGGCTTTGCTTATGTATTTAAGCGCACTATCTAAATTGTTAAAAAAATATTCAATTTTTGCTAAAAATAAATAAGCTTCATGAATAAGTTCCGGTTGCTCATCTGAAATGATAAATCGAAGCAAATGAATTTTTGCTAATTCTTGTTCTTCAAGATTAAAGTAAGCATGCGCAACTAGCAGCGATACTATCGGTTCTTCCTCAGGTGAAATATCTTTTAATACTTCAACTGTATCATACCAAAGCTTATTTCTAATAAACAATCGTCCACTGCTTAACAGCAATTCAGTATTTTTAGGATTAAGTTTTATTCCTTGCTTAATAATTTCAACTGCTGAATCAACCTGCCCTGTTTTTTCGTAAAGTGTTGCAAGCCTTATAAATGCATCAATTAAATCAGGAAATTCTTTTAACAATGAATTATAAATTTGCATTGCATGCAAAATCTTACCGGTATTTTCAAACTCAACAGCTTTTTTAATTTTATATTGTATGCTGTAGTCCATAAATATTTACTCCCACTCAATTGTAGCTGGAGGCTTGGAACTAACATCATAAACTACTCTATTAATGCCGCGAACCTTGTTAATAATTTTGTTAGCAACTTCTGATAAAAAATCGTGTTCGAAAGTAAACCAGTCTGCAGTCATTCCATCCTGAGAAGTAACAGCACGCAGCGCAAGCACAAATTCGTATGTACGGTTATCTCCCATAACACCAACAGTGCTTACAGGCAACAATACTGAAAACGCCTGCCAAATGCTGTTATATAATTTTTTTTCTTTAATTGAGGTTATAAAAATATCGTCTGCTTCACGTAAAATATCTAATTTTTCTATTGATAGTTCTCCTAAAACTCTCACTGCCAGACCAGGACCCGGAAATGGGTGCCGTCGTATAAACTCTTCCGGCACATTCAGTGTTTTCCCAACATCCCTTACTTCATCTTTAAATAATTCGCGGAATGGTTCTATTAAATTTAAATTCATTTTTTCCGGCAACCCACCAACATTATGGTGAGTTTTAATGGTAGCCGATTTTCCCTTTACCGAAACAGATTCTATTACATCTGGATATAAAGTGCCCTGAACCAAAAACTTAACACCTTTAATTTTTGAAGCTTCTTCTTCAAAAACCTCAATAAAAGTTAATCCGATAATTTTTCTTTTTTCTTCTGGATCTGATACTCCTTTTAGTTTATTTAAAAACTTTTCCGAAGCATCAACATGTACATAATTTAAATGCAGCTTATCTTCAAACAGCTTTCTTACTTTTTCGCTTTCATTTTTACGCATAAGTCCATTATCAATATGAACGCAGACCAAATCACCTTCAAATGCTTTTTGTACCAGTACTGCTGCAACCGTAGAATCAACTCCGCCGCTCAATGCGCAGATTACTTTCGAATTACCAATTTGTTCACGAATTTCTTTTGATTTTTGTTCAATAAAATTTTTGGAAGTCCAATCGTCGTTACATTTGCAAATATCTATTACAAAATTTTTAAGTATTTTTTCTCCCTCTTCGGTATGAACAACTTCTGGGTGAAACTGCAAACCATAAATTTTTTTAGAGGGATTTGAAACGACACACATAGGTGAGTGATCAGATTCACCAACAACTCTAAATCCGGGCGGCAGCTCAGTTAAATAATCACCATGGCTCATCCACACGACAGATGCATCTTCCACTCCACTTAAAATATCCAAATCATCAATTGTTCTTAAAATAGATTTACCATAT
Organism: Ignavibacteriaceae bacterium; assembly: GCA_013042995.1. Lineage (GTDB taxonomy): Bacteria > Bacteroidota > Ignavibacteria > Ignavibacteriales > Ignavibacteriaceae > IGN2. The sequence goes on from JABDPB010000052.1 coordinate 38,680, forward strand.
TCCCTGTCAGTTGCAGGTTCAACTTTTCCGTTAAAGGTTTTGCAAATCAACTGTAGACCGTAGCAAATTCCAAGTATGGGAATATTAATATTGAAAATTTCAGAATTAATTGCAGGGACATCCTCATCGTACACACTCATCGGACCACCTGATAAAATTATTCCTCTTGGTTTTATTCTTTTTATATCCTCAATTGAAATTGTATGAGAATGAATTTCAGAATATACCTTTGCTTCTCTAATTCGGCGTGCAATAAGTTGTGTGTACTGTGAACCGAAATCTAAGATTAATATTGTATCCCTTACGTGCATACTCAATGAGCTAAATTAAAATGTTCTTAATAAAAAATAAAGCCCGTTGTGAAACGGGCACGATAAAAAGTAAAATTTAGTTTTTAATAATCATTAATTACTGTCCAATTAGAGCTTTATAAGCTTCTGCATCAATCAAATCATCAAGATCGGTTGTGTTACTTAATTCTGCTTTGATCATCCATCCCTCGCCAAATGGATCCTCATTAATTAACTCGGGGGAATCACTAAGTTTACTGTTTATTTCAATAAGCTTACCGCTAAAGGGACCGTAAAGATCGCTAACAGTTTTTACGGCTTCTATAGTTCCAAAGGATTTTCCTTTTGAAATTTCAGCAAGCCCCTCATCAATATCAACAAATACAACATCACCCAACTCCCCCTGAGCATATTCCGTAATGCCAACTGTTGCAACATTTCCCTCAACTTTAACCCATTCGTGATCATTTGTGTACTTTAAATTACCTGGAATGTTCATGTTTCCCTCAACTTTTATTCAAATTAAAATATTTATGAATCAAATGTAAATGACTCTAAAAAGCTGGTATTAAAATCACCGCTTTTAAATTTATCATCTTCTAAAACTTTTAAATGAAATGGAATGGTAGTTTTTATACCTTCAACAATAAATTCTGTCAGGGCACGCTTTCCCCTGTTAATCGCATGCTCCCTATTTTTTCCCCAAACAATAAGCTTAGCAATCAGTGAATCGTAATAAGGTGGAATTTGATAAGATTGATAAATATGCGAGTCCACACGAACGCCAAAACCACCAGGGAAATGCAGCGAAGATATTTTACCCGGTGAAGGTCTGAAATTATTATAAGGATCTTCTGCATTAATTCTGAATTCAATTGCATGACCCACAGGTTTCTTTGGTTTTGTTTCAATTTTTCCACCTGCAGCAACTAAAATTTGCTGTCTTATCAAATCAACTCCGTAAACAAGTTCAGTTACAGGATGCTCTACCTGTATACGTGTATTCATTTCCATAAAATAGAAGTTGCGGTGTTTGTCGAGCAGAAATTCAATTGTTCCTGCACCTTCATATTTTACAGATTTAGCACCATTTACTGCCGCATCGCCCATGGTATTTCTCAGTTCGGCATCAACTGCAGGTGAAGGAGATTCTTCAATTAACTTCTGATGACGGCGTTGAACAGAGCAATCTCTTTCCCCATAATGATATACATTTCCGTGCGCATCGCCCATAACCTGAATTTCAATATGGCGTGGATTTTCTAAAAACTTTTCTATATATACATCAGCACTTCCAAAACCAGCTTCAGCTTCTGTTCGTGCCATTCGAAAAGCTTTATCAAATTCTTTTTCATTCCAAACAATTCGCATTCCTTTTCCACCGCCGCCCGCTGAGGCTTTAATAATTACAGGATATCCAATTTCTGATGCAATTTGTTTCCCTTCCTTCGTAGTTTCAATTACGCCATCGCTGCCGGGAATAACGGGCACACCATTTTTTTTCATCGTTTCTTTTGCAAAAGATTTATCCCCCATTGCACGGATCATATCTGGAGATGGGCCTATAAACTTAATGTTAGATTCAGAACAGATCTCAGAAAAGCTTGCATTTTCAGCAAGAAAACCGTAGCCAGGGTGAATTGCATCGGCACCTGTAACTTGTGCTGCTGAAATAATGGAGGGAATTTTCAAATAACTGTCTTTACCGAATGGAGGACCTACACAAACCGCTTCATCGGCAAATGTAACATGCAGTGAGTCTTTATCTGCTTCAGAAAAAATGGCAACTGTTTTTATGCCAAGCTCTTTACAACTTCTGATAACTCTGAGGGCTATCTCACCCCTGTTGGCAACTAAAACTTTTTGAAACAAATTTATTCCAGAATGTATTTCTTTTTTAAGTTAATTCAATTAAAAATAATGGTTGATTATATTCGACCGGTTTCCCATTCTCAGCTAATATTTTAATGATTTTTCCATTAACATCTGCTTCAATTTCGTTCATCAGTTTCATTGCTTCAACAATACAAAGTACACTACCTGGTGATACAGAAGTACCAACCTGCACAAAAGCATCATCATCCGGGGATGGTGCACCGTAAAATGTACCAACTATTGGTGATCGGATTTCATGAAGATTTTTAGCAGTTTGTTCTTCCTCTTTAACGGATTCAATGGCTGCTTCTGGTATATTTTGAGCAGGAGGAGTTGCAGATACTATCTTTTGAACTTCAGATTCAGGAACTTGCATAGTAGAAATCATCTGCGAGTTTCTGATTTTCTTGGCAATTTTAATTTTAACACCATCCTGTTCAATCTCCAAATCAGTAATCCCGCTGGTATCTACAATTTTTACTAGTCGTTTAATAAGATTTAAATCCATTATTTAACCTTTATTAGTTAAGATTTTACTCGCTCTGCATATGCTCCTGTGCGTGTATCTACTTTGAGCAGGTCGCCTTCTTCAATAAAAAGAGGTACGTTTATCTGAATTCCGGTTTCAAGTTTTGCAGATTTAACCGCACCTGTGGCAGTATCACCTTTAAAACCCGGTTCAGTTTCAATTACTTTCAGGTAGGTGAATACAGGTATTTCAACTGAAATTATTTCTGTTTCGTTAAATAGAATATCAAGTTCTTCACTCTCTTTAAGGAAATTAACTCCATCACCAAGAAGTGAATTTGGAATGTTCATTTGTTCATAGGTTTCGCTATCCATACAAACTAAAGAATCAGACTCCCGGTAAAGGTACTGAAATTTTTTTCTTTCAACTCTAACCGTATCAACTTTTTCGCCAGATCTGAAAGTATTATCTAAAACCTTACCTGTTTTAAGGTTTTTTAAAGTGCTTCTTACAAAAGCTCCACCTTTTCCAGGCTTAACATGCTGAAAGGAAACAATGCTGTATAAATCATTTTTGAATTTAATAATTAATCCATTTCTAAAATCTGCTGTGCTTGCCATTTAATATCTTTGTTTGCTTTTGGTTTTAGCTTAAGTGAAAAAATTACTGTGCGATAAATTTAAATAAGTTTAGTTAAATTATTTAGAAAAATATAAAAATTTTCTTTATTGAATTTGTGCGAGGTATTTACTTACTTCGCGGCTTGCAGCAGAATTTGCATAGTCATCTTTAATTTGATTAAACAAAGCTGCGGCTTCTTCTTCATTACCAATTTTAAGCTTGTAAATTCCAGCATTTAATAAATAGTTTGGATTTTCTGCATTCAGCTTAGATACTTTTGCTGCGCTAAAATATAATTCAGCAGCTTTTTCAAACTCACCAATTGATGCATAATGTCCGGCTTGCCCTGCCAGCGAAGCAGCTTTTAAATAATCTATACTGCCGCTGTAATCTTCATAATATTTAATCGCTTCTTCCTGATTTCCTACATAAGAGTAAGCATTTGCAAGATAAATTTTTGCCGTCTCTCCATTTTCTGTGCTACCATATTCTTCAACAATTTTTTTCAAACCAATAATGTTTGAACCCTGTCTACCTTCAATTGCTTCTAAATAGGATCCTTGCTCATAAAGGGTTAGAACTCTTGATAGTTCTACTCCGGCTTTTAAATTATCTTCCGTTTTTTGATTTATGTAAAAATAAACAGCAGCAATGGCAACAACTGCAATTGCACCGTATGTAAAAATTTTGTTTTTATATTCTTCATAAAAGTTGGTAGACTTATTTACAAACGTAACGAGCTTATCTTCTTTAAGTTCCTTTTTTGATAGTTTTTTCTTTTTCTGAAGCATTAAAAATCCCTATTAGTTAAATAATATTCTTAAAAATCCCAGTAAAAATAGTGTTTTTAGATACAATCTTCCATTAAAACTTGAACGCTCAGTAGGACTCCATTCTTTTTAACCAGAATCCAACGTTCTGTCCATAAGAACTATATGGGTGCAAAGAAAATAAAATTCTTAATATAGCATTAGGAGAGCCTGAGAGACTCTCTTAGACACCGATTCGAATGTTGTTAGAATAAATCCAGGCTTTGCCAAAATAGTATATTTCCACCCTGTAAGCGCCATTTTCCTTAACTTTAAATTCCGCGGTCTTCGATTCCATTTTTGATACTAATTTACCATTTTGAATAAATCTTATTTCCGCCGACTGAACTGGTAAAGTGACATGCAAAATGGAATTATCTGAATATTTTATTGAATCACCCATATAATATTTTTTATTACCAACCTTTGCAAAAAATTTAAAGCCTTTTGAATCAGCATGGTAATCGTTGGCAAAAAAACATTTACCATCTGCTAGCGCTTTAAGAATCATTGTTTTTGATTTATTCAACTTCTCTTTTGCATTGCCTCTCACCAAAGCTTTAGGTAAAAAAATGTGTGTTCGAATGGATTTGAAAAGAACTTTGTACGGAAAAATTTCCACCTCAAAAAAACCAAACAGGTTTTGCTTATGAGCATGAGCATCCACTCCGCCAATCCCAACAACTTTTCTCCTAAGATTTAACTCATCCCAAAGCTTCAGAGTTTCTTCCGGCGGAGCAACTATTGAACGCAGAGGGTGAAGAAATGATTGGTATTTGTTTTGCTCGGTTAAATTTTCCATCCACTCAGACATATGATTCCAAATTTCAATACCATTAAAATCTTCGGAGTTCCAAGCAATCCAGGGATACGGAGGATGCTCCTTCATGTGGCTGCGCTTTTCATGCGGATGAGCAATAAATCCAATACCACCAGCTTCTTTTACTTTTTTTACATACTTTGCAGCTGCCATTCTTGTTGAATACGTTTCATTTATGCCAAAGGCTAGATAGTGATTTTTATTTTCTTTATCATTTATTTCACACCCAACAAGACAGAGTGTATTGCCGTACCACTTTTCAAAACCCTCTTTAAGTCCTCTTAAAGTGTTATGATCTGTAAGTAAGATAAAATCAAGCCCCACTTCATCTGCGTATCCAGCAATTTCTGGTATTTCGCCTGTGCCATCGGAAAAAACAGAGTGTATATGTATTGCGCCTACGTATTCAATCATAAAAAAAAGTTTTAATTTAATTTGAAATTAAGGAAGTATAGCAATTAACAAAAATGAGGAATTTTAGTACGTAAAGTCTTTTTTAAATTAACCTAAAAAACAGCTAAATTCAGTTGATTTTATCTCAAATTAACTCACGAAGTGTTGTGTATTTTGTTGAGTGTTCTATTGCAAGTTCGCTTATTTTGTTGATTAGAATATTCAATCTTTCATCTTCATTGTCATCAAAGTTTTCAAAAGCTTCTTCAGAAGAAAATAGATACTGCTCCTGAAATTGATTTGATTTACCTTTAACTTCATATACAATATAGCTCTCTAGTCCTTCAGCTTTAAGAAGATTTTTTAGTTCATTAATTGTTCGTAAATATTCGTCTTTTTTATCCTCTAAAATTTCATATTGAACTGAAAAAATTACCTTAGACATTTAATCTCCATAAATTTAACTAGTTGAATAAGTCAATCTCACCGGAAAAAACTATTTTTGCTGCCCCGGTTAAAGATACATTTTTTACTTTTTGATTTTCTATATCAAAATTTACAAATAAATTCTCATTCTCTTTAGTAATAATTTTTATCGGAGGACGCAATCCGTCTGTAACATAAGTAATAATAGCTGCTGCTACTGATCCTGTTCCACAAGAAAGCGTTTCAGCTTCAACTCCTCTTTCGTACGATCTGATCTTGATTGCGCCATCAATAATTTTAACGAAATTAACATTTGTTCCTGAGGGTGCAAACTCAGGGAGATACCTTATTTCTCTTCCAATTGAATCAACAGGTAGATTATCGAGTGAATTAAAAAAATTAAAATTATTTTCCGGTTCATCAATTTTTATAACAACGTGTGGTGAACCTGTATCGACAAAATTTGCTTTAATTAATTGATCCGCTGCTTTTACTTTGAAGTTGTATTTAATTTTTTTTGGCGGATTAAGATTGAATTTCACATTGCCATCGGTTAATATTTCTCCACTAAATTCCTCATCATTCGATAAAAATTTTGCTGTGCTATTTTTTAATCTTCCGGATTTAGAAGCGAACAAAATTGCACAGCGTGCACCATTCGCACATAAGCTTCCCGTTGAGCCATCTGCGTTGTAATAATTCATTATAAAATCGTACTTAACTGAGTCGATCAAGGTAACTACTCCATCGGCACCAATTCCGTTTTTCCGATTACATAATTTAGACACCAAATCTCTTTCAATCTTTAAACCAGGATTTATAGTTTCGTCAATAAAAACAAAATCATTTCCGGTTCCACTCATTTTTGTGAAGGATATTTTTTTCATTTCAGTAAAGAAATTTACTTTAACAAAGAGTTGTTTGCAATAAAGTTTTTGTTAAATGATGGTAAAGAAGGAAAGTCAAATATTAAGAGAAAGCTGTCTGAACAGACAGCTCTCTGAATTTATTTACGGTGAAGATAAATTTCTCATCATTGATGCAACTTGCTGTGCTTGTTTTGTATTATATTCAAAGGCAAGTTTTTTATGATTTACGATATCAACAATAGTTCCAATTAAGCACAATCCTGCAGTGAAGAAATATAATATTCCCATGCCCACTTGATTGATAACGAACCTTTGAATACCCGCAATTCCAAGCAAACCAACAACAGCAAAAATCAATAAATTACTCGGATCTTTTCTTCTTGCCATATAAGCCATTGCAAATTGCTGTGCCTCTTTATCATTCATATCCTTTATGAGTTCTTGCACGTAAGCCATTTCATCACCTTCGAGAGTTGGCATTAGTTGTAAGACATTTGGCATTGTCTCCTCCGATTATTTTTTATGAGTGAAATTATTCTTGTTACAATTACTACGAAAGCAATAATTCCTAAAGGGTGTGAGTAAATTGATGCTTCCAAATTTCCTTTAAACAAAAATGAAATTGAATTTCCTAATCCGCACCCAGGACAGAAATCAAAACCTAAATTTGAAATTGGACAAATGGTAAAATGTGATAATTCTGGAGAATTAATGAAAATCAAATAAAGCAACCCAGATATCCAAATGAAAGCTTCCAATCCAATCAGTTTCCAGACTTTTGTCATGGATGACATTAACTTTGTAATTGATTTTCGAAAAAAATTGGTTGTATTTACTTCCATCACTTTAGCATGCTATTTTATTACATTTATAAACAAAACATATTCAAACAGGCCTTTATTTTCAAATTAAGTCGGATGGAAGGAAGCAAATAATCGGTGAGCCACTTGTTTTCAGCGGTAAGAGTTTGAGCGAGATATTCAACTTAGAATAACAACTAATGAGATTTATTAAGTAAATCAATTTTTAATAAGTGGTATCTAATTTTTCTTTTAACTCCTCGTGTTTTTTCTTTGCTTTGGTTATCAGCTCTTTTATCTCCGGCTCATTTCTAACTGCATCTAAAAAGTAATCTCTTTGCATGGAAGGGTAACTAATATAGCCCAAATTAATTGATTTTCTTAATGCCCTTGCACATGCATCTGTTTTATTTAAAAGTCCAAAGATTCTGGCAATTTCGTACAAGTTTTCACTATCTGACGGGTTTTCCAATTCTCTTTTCAGATTATATTCGGCGGCTTTTTCTTTATTCCCATTTATAATCTCCACTATAGAACTTGCAAAATAAAATTCTCCGATTTCGTTTTCAATATTTATCGTTCCCATCAGATATTTTTTTGCAAGTTCGTATTTACCAGCACGGAAAGCTACTTCACCCAAATGATTTAAAGTGAACGGACTATCCATATCCAGGTTAAATGTTTCCAAGATTTCATCGTATTCGCCTAAAAACATTCTAGTAATAACGGAAGATCGAAATCTTGGATTGTTTGGATCAATAGCAAGCGCAATTTCTGCTTCTTTTTTTGATTCTTCTAAAAATCCTACATAACGGTAGTGATAGCTTAGAGAAAAATGTAACCACGCATCATTAGGATTAATTTCTAATGCACGCATTAATAGTTCGTGAGCTTCTTCGTGTCTGCCAACATCAGTATAAAACAATGCCAGGTTTGCTAGGGCCGGAAGTAGGTCACTCTTCAGCTCAAGTGCTTTCAGCATTGACTTTACAGCGATATCGTGCGCTTGCCTTGTTCCTTCTCCAACCTGTGACATTAGATGATTTCTGATTCCGAGTTCCAGATACGTATGCGCATAATTTGAATCAAGTTTAACAGAGTTATTTAGCATTTCAATTGCGATTCTATTTCCCTCGACTGTATATGGATACGAAACCGCTTTTAAATAAAATTCGTAAGCAGCTGGATTTTGTGGAGTTTCCGGTTTCATTCGTTCTCGTTCTTCGTCAGAAAATTGTACTTTGAGCCCGTCAACAACTTTTTGAGATACTATATCTTGAAGCTCGAAAGCATTTTTATATTTTATCTGAATTGATTCTCTCCAGATAATATCTTCTGATTCAAGATCAACTAATTCTATGTTAAGCCTGATTGTATCGTCTTCTTTCAAATAATTTCCTGCAAGAACAAAGTGAACGTTCAACTCGGAGCCAGCTTTTTGCAAATCAACAATTTCATTTTGATACTTACGAATCGTACTTGATGGTCTTACCAGTACACTTTTAGAATAAGCCATCGAACCAATTATCTGATCGGCGAGAGCAAAACTTAAAAAATTTGTTTTAGGATCTTCTGCAATATTTGAAAATGGAAGCACTGCAAGTCTTTTAATTTCTTTTATTTCATCTTTGTTAATTAAAACATCTTCAGACACATTCCCTGATTCCAAATCACTAATTGTTTCTGCAACACTTAAGTAACGTTCATCACGATTTTTTTGTAATGCCCTCTGTATAATCTTTTTAATTGTCTGATCATTTTCATTTGTTTCGAAAGGCTCCGGCTCTTCATTCAATATTGAGTAAATAATTGCCTGGTCATAACTTCCTTTAAATGGAAGTTCGCCGGTTAGCATTTCGTAAAGTACAACTCCAAATGACCAAATGTCTGTTCGATGGTCAACTTCTACCCCTCTTGTCTGCTCAGGGGACATATATGCAACAGTGCCAAGTGTGGAGCCAGTTTTGGTTACCTCTGTACCACCATTAATTTTTGCAAGACCAAAATCCATTATTTTAATATTATTATCATTGGTAATCATTATGTTACTGGATTTTATATCTCTGTGTACTATTCCTTTTTTATGCGCAAATTCTAATCCACCTGCAATCTGGAGAGAAATAGATTTGATATCTTCGTTTGAAAGCAAAGATGATTTGATTTTTTCCTTTAATTCAATCCCTTCAATAAATTCCATTACGATAAATATTTCGTTATCGGTTTCCTCAAATGCGTATATGTGAGCGATGTTAGGATGATTAATTGATGCCGCTGTTTGCGCTTCAATTTCAAATCTTTTACGATCCTCTTCACGAGCTGATAAGGAAGCTGGAAGAAATTTTATAGCTACCTTACGCTTTAGTCTAGTATCCTCGGCTAGATATACAATACCCATTCCCCCTTCACCAAGTTTCTCTAATATTTCATAATGTAATAGCGTTTTTCCATTCATTGTTTTATAAGGGTATGAATTTCAGGATTAGTGAGTAAAAATTTATTGAGAGAAACGGATTTATCCAACTCTTTTGATAATCATTAAAGTTATATCATCAAATTGAGGTGTATTAGCAGAATGATTCTTCACTTCATTAATTATTATATCTGTTAATTCTTTTGCTGATGCTTTACGATTAGCATTAATAACTTCTAGTAACTTTTCTTCACTAAACACTTCATTCTTTTCATTCATTGCTTCAGTAACCCCATCAGTATAAATCACAATTAGCTCATTTGGTTCAATTCCTTTAATTGCCTCCTCATATTCTGCAGATTCGAAACAGCCCAGCAACGTTCCCCCTGCGGTTAGAGTAAAAACATTTTCTCCGCTGATGTGTATCGGGGAATCGTGACCGGCGTTACAATAAGTTACAATGTGTTTTGAAAAATCAAGAGTTCCAAAGAACAGAGTTGCAAACCGGTTAGAATCAGTGCTGTTAAAAAGAAGGAGGTTTGAATTTTTTACTATCTCAGATATACTTTTTTGAATAAATGCTTGTCCCCTTAAAGTTGCTTGTAAATTTGCCATTAACATTGCAGCAGATAATCCCTTGCCGGTAATATCACCTAAGCAAAAAGCTATTTTACCATCAGGCAATTTGATAAAATCAAAATAATCACCACCGACTTCTTTTGCAGGAATATTTATTGCATATATGTCATAATCCTCAACAGATGGAATTTCCTTCGGAAGTATGTTCAATTGAATTTCCTTAGCTAGTCTTATCTCCTCTTCCATTTGCAATAGCGCTTGTTCCTGTTTAAGCAACCTTGCATTTTCAAGCACATGAGCGGATTGCGCGGCAATAATTGAAAGAAGCCGTTGATCATCGGTAGAAAATCCAGCTTCTGATTTTTTGTTTACAACAGTTAACAGTCCAATCATACTACCCTTCAAAGATATTGGAACACTTAGCAAAGTATTAAAAGGCAAATCAATATCATCTATATATTTGAAGCGATCATCTGACTTAATATCATTTACAAGAAGCGGTGCTTTATATTTTAACATCCAGCCGGTTAGTTGTGCATCAAATCTATAAGGTAGAATATTTGCAGATACTTCCTGTTTTCTGATCATGGTTTGAAAAGGTTTTTCAGTATCCTGCTCTTCTAAAAGCATTACTGCTCCCTGCTCAACCCTTAAATGTTTAATACAGCGGTTAACAATTAGCTCAATAATTTTTTCTAGTGATTGGGTCGAAGTTATTGCTGTTGCAATATCATTTAGAATCGAAAGTTCTTCCACTGCAGATTTAAGTCGAAGATTTTCTTCCTGTAGTTTTATATGTTCTTTTTCAGAAGGTTCCATTTAATACAACAATGAATATTTAAAATGTTTTAGAGATATTGATGAAAAACGGATTGATGGTATTCCATCTGCAAAAATATTATTTAAAAAACTAACGGTAGGACATAAGAAGTGGAGGTGGCGGGAGTCGAACCCGCGTGAATATGTTTAATTAAAGTAACTTACACCTCAATGATGACCAAACTGAATACCAGGAACTGCATTTCAATGAACTTTTTGTTTAATTGTTTATAAAATTTAGATCCGCTAGTTTAACATCTTCTAACAATTACTTAGCTCTCACTTCTGACTAAAATTCTGAATGAATTTTGTATTTGATAGATATTTTTTACTAAAATTCTTATACCAATTCAACTAATAATAATTTTTATTTTATCTTATCCCACCTATC
>JABDPB010000053.1 GCA_013042995.1 Ignavibacteriaceae bacterium
AGGTTTGGCACCTCGATGTCGGCTCATCGCATCCTGGGGCTGAAGAAGGTCCCAAGGGTTTGGCTGTTCGCCAATTAAAGCGGTACGTGAGCTGGGTTCAGAACGTCGTGAGACAGTTCGGTCCCTATCCTATGCGGGCGAAGGATACTTGAGAAGGGTCGCTTCTAGTACGAGAGGACCGAAGCGAACGTACCTCTAGTGTACCAGTTGTTGCGCCAGCGGCATTGCTGGGTAGCTATGTACGGTTGTGATAAGCGCTGAAAGCATCTAAGCGCGAAGCACGCTTCAAGATTAGGTATCCCTTCCGATGCAAATCGGAACTGAAGACTCCTTGGAGATTACAAGGTTGATAGGCTGCAGGTGTAAGTGTGGTAACATATTTAGCCGAGCAGTACTAATAAGTCGTGAGACTTAACCATAAATTTTTGTATACAGATATTTTCGCTCTTATTTTTAGGCTTGGCTCTTTCAATCTTCTTTATTTTTTTATGATTTTGGTGACTATAGCCTGGGTGATACACCTCTTTCCATTCCGAACAGAGAAGTTAAGACCCAGAACGCCGATGGTACTGCGTGCGCAGGTGCGTGGGAGAGTAGGTAGTCGCCAATTTTTATTACCCCGTTCGCTCTGCGATCGGGGTTTTTTTATTATTTGATTTTTAATCTTATCTTCAAACAATAAATTTCTATCAAGTTAATAATTGTAGTAAGAAGAATATGGTTTATTTTATTTTAGTACTTATACATGTAATTGCTGTAATAATTTTTTTGGGAAACATAACTATCGCTCCCTTCTGGAAAGCAAACGCAGATAAAAAGAAAGATAGGCTGCTGGTTTTAAATGTATGGGAGGGCATAATTAGAGCGGATAAACTTTTTACTATGCCTGGAGTTGTTCTCCTTTTAATTTTTGGAATTGGTAGTGCGCTGCATGGCGGTTTCAATTTAATTTCTACTGGATGGATTTTCTGGTCAATCATTCTTTATATTATCTCAGGTGCAGCTTTTATGGCAAAGGTTGTTCCAATTCAGAAAAAAATAGTATCACTTGCGAGCGATGAAGCAATCTTTAACTGGGACAGTTATTACAAATTGACAAAGCAGTGGGATATTTGGAGCTCAATTGCTACAATTACACCATGGATTGCAGTGATTTTAATGGTAATTAAACCAAATATTTAGTCTGGTAAACTATTTAATAGAGTTATATAGTTCATACAAGTAACCTTCTATAATTTTATCAATCTGTTTATATTTGAATTCAAAATTTTTGGTATTTCCATTCTACCGAATCTAAGATTAAACTGCTAGCTATTAATCCGTTAAACAAAATTGAGTGCTCAACACAAGATTGAAAAATCACTAACCTGTTATCACTGTGGTGATGAATGTAATGATGACTCAATCAAAATTGACGAAAAGCTTTTTTGCTGCAATGGATGCAAAACTGTTTATGAAATTCTTGACCAGAATAAACTATGTGAATACTATAATCTTGAAGAAACACCAGGGATATCTCCCCCATTCAGTTTTGGAAATCGCTTTGATTATTTAGATGATGACTTAACCGTACGGCAACTTCTCGATTTTCAGGATGAAAATCTCAGCAAAATTACATTTCACATTCCACAAATGCACTGTAGTTCGTGCATTTGGCTGCTGGAAAATCTTTACAAGTTAAATAGAGCCGTCAGTCAATCGAATGCAGATTTTCTTAAAAAGAAAGTAAGCATAACATTTAGTCACAATAATATAACCTTAAAAGAAATAGTTAAACTTCTTGCATCAATCGGTTACGAACCGCAGATTCTTTTAGAAAGTGTTGATAAAAAAGATGAAGATAAAACATCACAAAAACTTTACTACAGACTTGGTGTTGCAGGATTCTGTTTTGCAAATGTAATGCTGCTTACCTTCCCAGAATACTTAGGCATTGATGTTTCAGATGCATATCTGAAAAAGTTTTTCATCTATCTGAATTTGATTCTTTCCCTGCCGGTAGTATTTTTTTCAGGTTGGGAATATTTTGGCTCCGCAATAAAAGGATTACGTAAGAATATAATCAATATTGATTTCCCGATATCACTTGGCATTTTGGCACTGTTTGGCAGAAGCATTTACGAAATTGCAGCCCAAACAGGAAGCGGATATTTTGATTCGCTCACAGGGTTAATATTTTTCCTGTTGATTGGAAAACTTTTACAGGATAAAACATATTCATATTTAAACTTTGAACGGAACTATAAATCTTTCTTCCCACTTTCAGTTACAATTAATAAAGATACTGAAGAAAAATCCATCCCCCTTAGTAAGCTAATGGTTGGCAACAGAATAGTTGTTCGGAAAAACGAAATCATTCCAGCAGATTCAATTCTTTTTAACGGCGATGGGAAAATTGATTACAGTTTTGTTACTGGCGAATCAAAACCGGTTGATAAAGTTTCGGGTGAGCTTATTTATGCGGGCGGCAAACAGTTGGGCAGCGCGATTGAATTGGAAGTGATTAATGATGTTTCGCAAAGCTATTTAACTCAACTATGGAACAATGAAATATTCAATAAAAAAACCGAAAGCTACTTTACTAATTTTTCAAATGCTGTAAGTAAGTATTTTACTTTTGTCATTTTGTTGATTGCTTTTGTGTCCGCAGGATTTTGGTTTCAAACTTCTGCTGCAGTTGCTTTAAATGTTTTTACTGCTGTACTGATTGTTGCATGCCCATGTGCACTTGCTCTCTCAACTCCTTTTACACTTGGCAATGCAATGAGGATTCTAGGCAGGAACAAACTGTTTCTACGAAATACTTTAATAATTGAAGAACTCGCAAAAGTAGATCAGATAGTTTTTGATAAGACAGGAACCATAACAAAGCTGGGTAAATCTGATATTATTTTTTCAGGAGAAGTGCTTAATCCAGTTCAGCAAAAGATGATAAAATCTTTGGTACGGAATTCAACTCACCCTTTAAGTAAAATAATCTTTAAATCGCTGGATGTGGATGAATTCTTTCCCGTTACTAAATTTGATGAACAAGCGGGATTTGGAATTTCAGGTGTGGTATATGGGAACAAATTGAAAGTAGGTTCGAAAGATTTTATTGTTTCCTCTGCAGGTAAAATCAATTTAAAAACTGATGATGAGAATAATTACTCAACTAAAATATATGTTTCAATTAGCGACGAAGTTCTAGGTTACTTTACCGCAGCAAACTCTTACCGTAAAGGTATTGGAGATGTGATTAAATCTTTAGGAAAAAGATATAATTTATCATTGCTTTCTGGGGATAAAGAAGGGGAGAGAGTAAATCTTTTAAAATTTTTTAGTAATAATGATGAACTGCTTTTCAATCAATCACCTGAGCAAAAATTAATTTTTATAAAAGAAAAACAGAATGAAAATAAAATAGTATTAATGTTTGGCGATGGATTGAATGATGCTGGAGCCTTAAAGCAAAGCGATGTTGGAATTGCTGTAACAGAAGATATCGGTAATTTTTCGCCTGCAAGCGATGCAATTTTAGATGCTTCAAAACTTGTTCAGGTCCCAAAATTTTTAACTTATGCAAAGTCGGCAATTAGAATAATTTATATTAGTTTTGTTATATCGTTTTTGTATAATCTTATAGGATTAAGTTTTGCAATTCAGGGAATACTGTCACCAATTGTTGCTGCGTTATTGATGCCATTCAGTTCAATTTCAGTTGTATTGTTTGCAACTTTAAGTACTAATTTTATGGCAAAGAAACTTTCACTTATAAAAACTGAAAGCGTGTGTCAAAATCAATTAAAAGAAAAAAGTGAGGAGAGGAAGGAAATACCATCTCAGTAATAGTAATATTAATAAGTGTTAGTCTGCTTGTTGCAGTTGGATTTTTAGTGGCGTTTTTAATTTCGGTTAAAAGCGGGCAGTATAAAGACACGCACACACCTGCAATTAGAGTTTTGTTCGATAATAAATCTGAAGAAAAAAATAAAGAAGAAAATAATTCTAGATCCAAATAAAGGAGTGGTAAATGGAATTGGAAAAATTTAGTTACGATAATGAAATTGTAAGAAAATTTGCATTTGCTACCTCGCTTTGGGGATTAGTTGGAATGCTAGTCGGACTTTTACTTGCCGTTCAGTTGTTTGCGCCTGCATTTAATTTCAACATTTCGTTTTTAACTTTCGGCAGAATAAGACCACTGCACACAAATGCAGTAATTTTTGCTTTTGTGGGTAACGCCATTTTTATGGGAGTCTACTATTCACTTCAGCGGTTGTGTAAAGCAAGAATGTTCAGCGACTTACTAAGTAACATTCACTTTTGGGGCTGGCAGTTAATTATTGTTTCTGCGGCAATTACTCTTCCGCTTGGAATTACAACAAGCAAAGAATATGCAGAGCTCGAATGGCCAATTGATATTGCAATTGCACTTGTATGGGTTGCATTTGGTATCAATATGTTCGCAACAATAATTAAGCGGCGCGAAAAGCACATGTATGTTGCAATCTGGTTTTACATCGCCACATGGATAACAGTTACTGTTTTGCATATTGTAAATTCAATTGAAATTCCTGTAAGCTTTTTAAAAAGCTATCCCGTTTATGCAGGTGTTCAGGATGCACTTGTGCAGTGGTGGTATGGGCATAATGCAGTTGCGTTCTTTTTAACTACTCCTTTTCTCGGCCTGATGTATTACTTCCTTCCGAAAGCTGCAAACAGACCGGTATATTCGTACAAACTTTCAATAGTCCACTTTTGGACCTTGGTTTTCATTTATATATGGGCGGGTCCGCATCATCTTCTTTATTCAGCTTTACCTGACTGGGCACAATCTCTCGGGACTGTTTTTTCGATAATGCTAATTGCACCATCATGGGGAGGGATGATTAATGGTTTACTTACATTACGAGGTGCATGGGACAGAGTCCGCGAAAATCCAATTTTAAAATTCATGGTAGTAGCAGTTACTGCTTACGGAATGGCAACGCTGGAAGGTCCAGCTTTATCCTTAAAAAATGTAAATGCAATTGCCCACTTCACAGATTGGATTATTGCACATGTTCACGTTGGTGCTCTTGGCTGGAACGGATTTTTAACTTTTGGAATACTTTACTGGCTAATTCCAATTCTTTGGAACACTAAACTTTATTCTAAAAAACTTGCAAACTTCCATTTCTGGATCGGATTTTTAGGAATAGTATTTTATGCGCTTTCAATGTGGTTCTCTGGTGTTACACAATCATTAATGTGGAAACAGTTTACTCCACTAGGAGTATTGCAGTACCCTAACTTTTTGGAAACTGTTTTACAAATTGTTCCAATGTACATAATTAGAACAATTGGAGGATCGCTTTATTTTGTCGGCGTGATTGTTATGGTTTACAATTTGGTGAAAACTGCTAAGCAAGGCTCATTCGCGAAAGAAGAACAAACCGAAGCACCTGCACTGGCTAAAATTAAAGATCCTTTGAGAAAGGGTTCCTACCATCGTTGGCTGGAAGGAAAACCTTTAATTATGATGATTGGTGCGTTAATATTGATTCTTATCGGAACTTTTGTTGAATTCGTACCAACATTTTTAATTAAGTCGAATGTTCCAACAATTTCTTCCGTAAAACCTTTTACACCTTTGGAACTGCAGGGTAGGGATATTTATATACGTGAGGCATGCAATAGCTGTCACTCGCAGCTGGTTAGACCATTCAGAAGTGAAACAGAAAGATACGGTGAATATTCAAAAGCAGGTGAGTATGTTTACGATCATCCATTCCTTTGGGGTTCTAAGCGAACAGGGCCTGATTTACATCGAGTTGGTGGTAAGTATCCAAATTTGTGGCACTACCTGCATATGGAAAATCCTTCAAGTATGTCCCCAGGCTCATTAATGCCATCGTATCCATGGTTGCTAACAGATGATCTCGATGCTTCTTCAACAGAATCTAAAATTAATGTGATGAAAAGTATAGGTGTTCCTTATCCCGAAGGCTTTGAAAAAATTGCAATTGATGAATTAACAAAACAAGCTGAGCAAATTGCTCTTGATTTGCAAGATAATGGTGTTCCCGCGGAACCGAACAAAGAAATAATTGCACTCATTGCATACTTGCAGCGACTAGGAACAGACATTAAAGCAAATAAAAATATTACTGATCAGGCAGGTAATTGAGATGTATAAAGATATTTTGCAATCAATTGACGGTGTTGAGTTTTACGCAATAGCTGCAATGATGATATTTATTCTGTTTTTTTTAGTGATGATTGTCTGGTTAATCAAAGTTGATAAAAACTATATTAAAAAAATGAGTGAGCTTCCTTTAAAAGAAGATAACGAAACCTCAAACGAAGAAATGAACTTTAAAAATCTAACGGGTAGAACAAATGAAGTATAAAAACATCAACAAAAGTTTTTTCAAATTTTTGGCAGTAAAATGTTTTGTCCTTTCTTTTTTCTCGCAAGCTTTTGCAGAAGGTGAATCGGACTTTCCGCCGAATTATTACGATATAGTTGCACTGGTATTGCTTGCTATTATTGTTCTATCACTTTTGAGCATAATTTATTTTGAAGGAAAACCGAAAGCCGAGGGTAAGAAGAAGTCCCTAATACTATCAAAATTCAGGCAGATAATCACAAAATCAACTCCAATCGAGCGTGAAAAGGATATTCTTTTCGATCATTCATACGATGGAATAAAAGAACTTGATAGTAAAATCCCACCGTGGTTTACCTGGCTTTTCTACATAACAATATTCTTCAGTATTTATTATATGCTTCACTACCATGTTTTAGAAACGGGTGAACTGATGGCAGATGAATACAACGAAGAGATGAGAATTGCTGTCGAAGAAAAAGAGGCTTTAATGGAGTCGGGTGCATTTGTAAATGAAGAAACTGTTACACTCTTGACAGAGGAAGTTGCGCTTCTATCAGGTAAAGAAATTTATGATGAAAATTGTGTGGCTTGCCATGCAAGCGATGGCGGCGGAATTGTTGGTCCCAACATAACTGATGAGTACTGGATTCATGGCGGTGGAATTAAGAATGTATTTAAGGTTATAAAATACGGAATTGTTGAAAAAGGGATGATAGCTTGGCAGACACAATTAAATCCGAACCAGATGCAGGAGGTTTCAAGCTACGTTTTAAGCTTTCAAGGTACAACTCCTGCTGCACCAAAACAACCTGAAGGGGAAATCTGGACGAAAGAAGAGACTGAATAAAATATTTAGAGTAGCGATTTTTGAATTGCGACTTTGTGCTCATTGCGAAATTTCTTGGGTCGTAATTCAATTTAGATTATCCAACAAGTTATGAATGAAGAAACTCTTGAGCAGCAGCTATACGATGAAGAAAGCCAAACGTTTCGCAATCAATTAGCTACTGTAACCGATGAGGGGAAAAGAAAATGGATCTATCCTAAAAAACCTTCTGGTAGATTCCATAGTGCCCGAATTTTCGTTTCGGCTATTTTACTATTGATATTAATCATCATACCTTTTATAAAAGTGAACGGGTATCCGTTTATGCTTTTCGATTTTCTGAACCGAAAATTTATTTTATTTGGTATTCTTTTTGGTCCGCATGATTTTCATCTATTTGTTATTGCAATGATTGCAACTGTTGTATTTGTAATTCTTTTCACAGCAATATTTGGAAGAATATTTTGCGGATGGGCCTGTCCTCAAACAATTTTTATGGAAATGGTATTCCGAAAAATTGAATACTGGTTGGAAGGTGATGCTAAGGATCAAAGAAAACTAAAAGCAGCACCGTGGACGGGATCAAAGATTCTTAAAAAAATAATGAAGCATATTATATTTTTTGCAATTGCATTTTTTATATCGAATATCTTTTTGTCATATATAATCGGAATGGATGAATTAATTAATATAATTACTGATCCGCCATCTGAACATTTAGAAGGTTTATTTGCGATTACTGCCTTTTCCGGAGTTTTCTATTTTGTTTTTTCATATTTCCGCGAGCAGGTTTGTACGATTGTTTGTCCTTATGGAAGACTGCAGGGAGTTCTGCTTGATAGAGATTCTGTTGTTATTGCATACGATAATGTACGCGGTGAACCTCGGAAACGATTCAGAAAAGATGAAGGTTGGGAAAACCGTGGCGATTGCATCGAATGCTACCAATGCGTTGAAGTCTGTCCGACTGGAATTGATATCCGTAATGGAATACAACTTGAGTGTGTAAATTGCACTGCTTGTATTGATGCATGCGATGATATAATGGATAAAATTAAAAAACCAAGAGGACTGATTAGATACGCATCTGTTAACTCAATTGAAAAAAATACTAAGTGGAAATTTACACCAAGGGCTATTGGTTATTCTTCTTTGCTAACTGTGCTGCTAACAGTTTTAGTTTTTCTGCTTGCAAACAGAACAGATTTTAGTGTAACAGTTTTAAGAACTCCTGGTTTGTTATTTCAGGAACAACCAAATAATATGGTGAGCAACATTTATGATTTAAATATTGTAAACAAAACTTTTGATGAAATTCCAATTTCTCTAAAACTGGAAAATATTGAAGGTGAATTAAAACTTGTTGGGAAAGATATTGTAATGGAACCACAAGGTAATATTGATACAAAGTTTTTATTGCTGCTGCCAAAAGAAAATCTAAAAAAAATGAATACTCCAGTGGAGATTGGAATTTACGATGGAACCAATCTTATTAAAAGAGTAAAGACATCCTTTTTAGCCCCTTTAAAGAAAAATGAGGAAAGCAGTTGATAAAAATAAGTTGGGGCACTGGGATAGTAATTGGAATTGTTATTTTTGTTACAATAACCTTTTCAATGACGATTATTTTTATGACACAGGATGTGAATCTTGTTACTGATGATTATTATGAAAAGACTCTAACCTATCAGGATGAGATAGATAAGAAAAGCAGAACAAAAGCGCTAAATGAAGAAGTGAAAATTAATTTTAATGGAAAGATGATTAGCATCTTATTTCCGTCTGATTATCTAAATAAAAATATCTCAGGTGAAATATATTTTTATCGTCCATCTAATCCTGCATTGGATTTTAAAATTCCATTGCAGTTAAGTCAAGAAGGAATTCAAGTAATTCCAGTCGAGAGAATAGAAAAAGGATTTTGGCGGTTAAAAATTAACTGGCTAATGAATGAATACGCATTTTACAATGAAAGAGCAATTACAATAAAATAATTATGTCACCAGAAATATTAACAGCATTCTTAATAGGATTTTTAGGCAGTTTTCATTGTATTGGTATGTGCGGCCCAATAGCTGTTGCACTGCCCGTTCCCAAGTCGTCCAACCTTTCTTTTTTTACCGGAAGAATTTTGTATAATCTCGGCAGAGTTGTTACATATTCTTTTCTAGGTGCACTATTCGGATTGCTTGGCAGCAGAATAACACTTGCAGGTGCACAGCAGGTCGTTTCAATTATATTAGGGGTAGTCATTATAATTGCTGTTCTTCTTCCTCAGAAACACAAAAACTTCTTTGCACAGCATCCAATAACCCAAAAACTTGCACAGCCTCTTAAAGCAAACATTAGTGTTCTATTTCAAAAAGGAACTTTTTCCGCATTGTTTTTAATAGGGATATTGAATGGATTTCTCCCTTGCGGTTTTGTTTATATCGGGCTTGCAGGTTCAATTGCAAGCGGTGATGCAGTTTCAGGTGCTGCTGTAATGGTACTATTTGGATTAGGAACAGTGCCTGTAATGTTTGCAGTTTCAATATTTGGTAAGTTCATTAATATTGGAATAAGAACAAAACTTAGAAAAGCAATTCCTGTATTTGCAATTCTGCTTGCAGCAATTTTTATTCTAAGGGGAATGAATCTTGGAATCCCATATCTGAGTCCCAAACTCTCTTCACATACTGAAGTCTCCTCTGAAATGGAGTGTCATTAATTTATATCTAAATTTCCTTTTTGCAGTTTATTTATATTTACTCTAATATTTCAAAACAATAATCTATGCAAACTTGGCTTAAAGTTTCAATTGGAATTACCGCATCGCTTTTAACTATTTTCCTTATTGGCGGTTATTTATTTTATAGTAACCTCAGTGCATCTCTGTTAAACTATGAGGCTGAACATGAAGAGGCATCCCTACAAGATGAAGTAAAAATTTATTTTGACAGCCTCGCCATTCCATACATCTTTGCAGAAAATGATGAAGATGCTGCATTCTCAATCGGCTTTTTGCACGCAAGTGAAAGAATGTTTTCGATGGATCTAACACGTCGTGCGGGGGAAGGAAGATTGAGTGAAATTTTTGGAGAAGAAACTGTTCCATTCGATATAATGTTTAGAACAGTGGGAATTTACAGAACCGCACAGATGATAAAAGAAAAAATGAATCCTGAAGCGCTGAAGCTTCTCGAAGCATACTCACGCGGAGTGAATTTTTATATAGAAGAAAAGAGAAATAAATATTGTTTCGAGTTCGATGTGTTGGGTTATGAGCCGGAAGAGTGGAGACCATTGCACAGCATTATTGTAATACGGATGATGGCTTGGGAATTGAACCTGAGCTGGTGGACTGATTTAACCTTTACCCGGTTAGTTCAAAAATTTGGAGAGGAAAGAGTAAAAAAAATTCTTCCAGATTATCCTGAAAATGCTCCGACAATAATTCCTACTGAAATAAAATCTTTTGCAATAATAAACAGTAACTTTATTGAAACAGATAAAGCATTCAGAAGATTTACTGGTATGACCGGCACACATATCGGTTCAAATAATTGGGTGGTTAATTCAGAAAAGTCTGCCTCAGGAAAACCTATAATTGCAAACGATCCACATCTTGCTTTTAGGGCTCCAGGAATATGGTACGCTGCAGTGATTGAAACCCCAAATTGGAAAGCTGCAGGAGTTACTTTACCAGGAGTTCCGGGTGTTGTAATAGGAAAGAATGAAAACATATCTTGGGTTTTAACAAACATAATGACTGATGAAGCTGATTTCTATTATGAAACCTTTGATTCATCCCGCACTAAATATTTGGTGGACGGCAGCTGGAAAGACATGGAAATAATAGAAGACACCATTTTAGTAAGGGATGCAGGTACCGTTCCAATTGAAATAAAATACACTCACCGCGGACCGATAATTTCAAACATTCATCCATATAATTTTATATACAATGATGAACAGAATACGTATCCGCCAATAAGTATGCGATGGCTTGGTAATGAATTTAGTGATGAAATGAATGCCTTTCTTAAAATAAACAAAGCAAAAAATTGGAACGAATTTAAAAATGCGGTCGAACAGTTTAATACTCCCGGGCAAAATTTCGTTTATGCTGATAGTGAAGGAAACATCGGGTATTTATTTGGCGGTGCACTTCCAAAAAGAAAAGAAAATATAACTACTTTTTTATTTGACGGTTCAAAATCTGAAAATGATTGGCAGGGATTTGTTTCAAGAAGCAAATTGCCATACTTGTTCAATCCAAAAGAAAATTTTATTGCAACTGCAAATAACAAAGTCGTTAGAGATTTCGAATATCACATTACAAATCTTTGGGAACCATCATCACGAATTGAAAGAATAAATGAACTGCTAATTTCAAAAAGTAAATATTCTTCAAAAGATTATATGCAATACCAGGTAGATATTTATTCTTCCTATGCAAGAAAAATTATTCCATACATTTTATCTGCATTTGAAAATGCTGAAGTTAAAGATAAAAACCTCAATCAATCGTTGCAGCTTTTAAGTGAATGGAATTTGGAGATGAGCAAATACAGCCAGACACCTTCTATCTTCTTAACTTTTTTTGATAAACTGATGAAAAATATTTATCTGGATGAAATGGGTGAAGATCTTTTCAATCAATATGTATTTTTAGCAAATGTCCCGTACAGAAATATTTATGAGCTGCTGGAAAGTCCATATTCAACTTGGATTGATAATAAAAAGACAAATGAAATTGAGAGCAAAAATGATATAATCAGAAAAAGTTTGGCTGATGCATTAGATGATCTCGAAAAAAAGTTCGGAAAGGAAATTAAAGACTGGCAATGGGGGAAACTGCATACAGTTACATTTAAACACCCTTTCAGCGGTGCATCTGGAATATTAGATGGTTTAGTTGATATTGGTCCTTTTGAAATCAGTGGTGACGGAACAACAATCTTAAATAGCGAATATCCCTTTTCTGAAAGCATAAAAGAGTATCCTTTATTCCGCCACGATCCGTTCGATTGCGAGTTGGGTCCTTCGATGCGCTTTATTTATGATTTTGCAGAACCGGAGGAATTCTTTCTGATTTTAACTACCGGGCAATCGGGAAATATTTTAAGCGATCACTACAGCGACATGACTCAGCTCTGGCTCGAAGGAAAATACATGAAAATAAAAACTGATGAAGAATCAATCCAGGTCCCGCAGAATTTATTATTAAAATTACTGCCCAATTAATACACTGCACGCAATCTTTAATTATTATTAACTTTAGCTATATTTGTATCTATTCATTCGATTATTAAAAAGAGGTTAAATGCGAGTAATTGATCATCTTGAAAAAGCAAAAGAACCGCTAATCAGTTTTGAGCTCATACCTCCTAAACGCGGTGGTGATATTCATGATATACTAAATGTATTGGATAATATTACTAAGTTCAAACCACCTTTTATTGATATTACCAGCCATTCTGCAGAAGTTATATATGAAGAGCTTCCTGATGGGATCAGAAAAAAAGTAAAAAGAAAAAGACCCGGATCGCTTGGTATATGTGCACTCATACAAAATAAATATAATGTTGATGCCGTTCCACACATACTTGTTAAAGGTTTTACTCGTGAAGAGACTGAAGATTTTATGATTGAGTTAAACTATCTTGGCATTGATAACATACTTGCTGTCAGAGGTGATGACAGCGGTTATGAAAAACCAATTCCACTTGGCAGAAGTGCAAATCAAAATGCTCTGGAACTTGTAGAGCAGATTGTAAAAATGAATAACGGAATTTATCTTGAAGATTCATTGCTTGATGCCAAGCCGACAAATTTTTGTATAGGTGTTGGCGGCTATCCTGAAAAGCATTTCGAGGCACCTAATTTGAAGGCAGATATAAAATTTGCAAAGCAAAAAATTGATTCAGGTGCAGACTATATTGTAACCCAGATGTTTTATGATAATAACTACTACTTCAAGTACGTTGATGAATGTAGAAAAATGGGAATTGATGCTCCAATAATTCCTGGATTAAAAATTTTAACATCTAAAGCTCAGTTAAATTCAATTCCGAAAGACTTTATTGTTTCTATTCCTTCAGCTTTATCGGATGAAGTCGAAGCAGCTAAGCCCGAGGAGGTTTTAAATATAGGTGTTGAATGGGCGGCAAGTCAGGTCCGCGAGCTTTTAGATAAAAATGTACCGAGTGTGCATTTCTATGTAATGTTAAATTCCCGCCCAATAACCATGTTAATGGAAAGTCTTAATCTTTTTAAAAAAGTATTTTGATTTTTTGGATTAGATTATGAAAGTGAAAAAACCTGTGGTTAAAAAATTGAGTTGGGGAGTAGCAGGTTGTGGCAGATATTCGGAACATACTTTTATACCTACGTTAGCTTTCCTGAGAAAGAGTGCAGTTCAATCTTTTTACAGCAGGAATATTAATCGTGCAAAAGAGCTTGCAGATAAAGCAGGTGCAACGGGATATTTTGACAGTTACGATGAGTTTCTCAAATCAGGAATTGATTCTATATTCGTTGCAAGTTCTAATGCTCATCACTACGAGCAGGTAATAAGAGCTGCAGAAGCTGGTAAAAATATTCTTTGTGAAAAACCAATGGCGCTGGACAGCAAGCAAGCAAAGGATATGGTTGAAGCCTGCAAACAGAATAGCGTCTTACTTGCTGTAAATTATGTCCATCGTATTCACCCTCATGTAATTAAAGCTAAAGAAATTATAAAAAACCAGACTATCGGTAAGCTTGTTTCAGTTATTGCTTCTTTTAACATTGATTTTCCTCCCGGAAGTAACTTCAGATTTAACAGAGAATTAAGCGGCGGAGGTGTTTTGCGTGATCTTGGAACTCACATGATTGACCTTTTAAGTTTCATCGGTGGAAATATAGTTGAAATCAAAGGACAAATGGATAATGTAATTTATACAAGTGAAGTAGAAGATTTTGCAAACGCAATTGTTAAATTTGAAATGGGCGGTTACGGCTATTTTAATGTGGCATTCAATTGCAAAAAAGCATTTAACCGAATTGAAATTTTAGGACACAACGGGGCAATAAGCATTGAAAACCTGATTGGAGTTAAAACGGTTCCTTCAAAATTAACGATACAACTTGAAGGGGAAGCTAAAAAAAGTTTCAGAAAGCGTGGCAATAAATTTTTATTTATGATGCGGGCAATTCAAAAGTCGTTCCTAAAAAATCAAACTCCACCCGCAACCGGCGAAGATGGTTTAATTAATATGAAATTAATGGAAGAGCTTGAAGAAAATGTCTGAGCTCGAAAAACTAATTTTTATCTGTCATAGAGTTTATAAAAAAGGCTACGTAGCTGCTTCCGACGGTAACATATCTGTAATCACTTCAAAAAATTCTGTGCTTATTACGCGTTCAGGAATTAGTAAAGGTGATATTTCTGAAAAAGACATTTTAGAATTTGATTTTAATGGTAAACATCTTGCAGGCGAAGGAAAAATTACCACAGAGTTTAAGCTTCATCTTTATGCTTATTCAAAAAGAAAAGATGTAAATGCTGTTGTTCACTGTCATCCAGTTTATGCTTCAGCTTTTTCTCTATTAGGCAAAGGTTTAGTAAAACATTATTTCCCGGAAGTAATTTTAACATTGGGCAAAGTCCATTTGTGCAAGTACGCAACACCTTCCACACAAGATTTACCTTTAAGCCTTGATCCATATATTAATTACGGCTGGGCATTTTTGCTTCAGAATCATGGCGCACTTACACTTGGAAAAAATTTAGATGATGCATATTTCAAAATGGAAAAACTGGAACACGCAGCGGAAACCATATTTAAAGCACAGCAGCTTGGAACACCGCTGGAATTATCTCCTGAAGATGTTCGTAGACTAGTTGAACTCTCGGAAGACACATACGGTATCACACAAGATTCGAGGAATGTTTTCGATTAATTTTAGTAATCTCTCTAAATGAAAGCAAAACCAAATGTAGCTCTTTTAGTAGGTGGGACTTCTCCCGAACGTGAAGTTTCAAAGTTGTCTGGCAAAGGAGTTCTGAAGGCTTTAAAAGCTTTGGGTTATCCTACTACTATTGTTGATCCTGCCTATGGTTTAAACCAGCCAAAAGAAGAAGAAAGTTTTTTTGCTGAAAAAGATTTTGCTGAAATCTCAAACAGAAATTGTATTGATGCAATTAATTCTGATTTGTTAAATAACATTGATGTTGTATTTTCTGCAATGCACGGTAAATGGGCTGAAGACGGAACAATTCAATCGCTTCTTGAATTAAGAGGATTGAAATATACAGGCTCTAAAGTTGCAGCAAGTGCTGTTGCAATGGATAAGAATATTTCCAAAAGGATATTTAAACAAGTTGGAGTAAATACTGCTAATTGGTCGACGATTAGTGATAAAAGTCTTGAACCTATTATAGTTGTGAATCAAATTAAGAAAGAAATAGGTTTTCCTTGCATAATAAAACCAAACGATCAGGGATCTACAGTGGGGTTAAAATTTGTGAAAGATGAATCGGAAGTCGAAGAAGGAATATTTTTAGCGCTGCAATATTCATCTAAGGTTTTAGTTGAGAAGTACATTGCTGGAAGAGAAATAGCAATCGGTATTTTAGGCTCTGAAGCTTTACCTGTTTTGGAGATAATTCCCAAAAGTGGTTTGTACGATTATAAAAGTAAATATACTCCCGGAATGAGTGAGTACATTGTGCCAGCACAAATTCCGGATAATGTCACAGCAGAAGCACAACGCCAGGCATTACTTGCATTTCAATCTCTTGGTTGTGAGGGTTATGGAAGAGTGGATTTAAGAATGAATGATCAAAACGAAATTTTCTGTCTTGAAGTAAACACCTTGCCTGGAATGACTTCACTAAGCTTAGTGCCCAAAGCTGCAAAAGCAATTGGAATTTTATTTGAAGAATTAATTGATAGAATAATTCAACAGGAAATTAATGGCTAAACGCAAAAGAAAATTTGTCTTTTACATTTTTGTTGGAGTAGTTATCATAGGAACGCTATATATTATTTTTAATGAGTATGGTGCAATAAAGTATATGGATTTAAAGAGCGAAGTTGATTCGATGAAAGCAGAACTTGAAAAGACAAAACTTGAAAACGAACAATTAAAATCAGAAATAGATTCTTTACAAAAAAAGATTCCCGCAAAAATGGAACAGGTCGCCAGGGAAAAATACAATATGAAACGTGAAGGCGAAATAACTATTGAAGTCGAAGAAAAGTGATAAAAAAAACATCCCTCCCGTTCCGCTTGCAGATCGTGTAAGACCAAAATCACTCTCAGAATTTTACGGGCAGGATCATTTAGTTGGAAAAGGAAAGCCCATACGGCTGATGATTGTAAATAGAACAATAAGTTCCTTTATACTTTGGGGTCCGCCGGGTTCAGGCAAAACCACGCTAGCACAAATAATATCGGAAGAAACTGACTCCAAATTTTACCAAATAAGTGCTGTATCTGCGGGTGTAAAAGACGTTAGGAATTTAATTCAAATTGCAGAGCACAATAAAAATCTTAATTTAGGTACAATCCTTTTTATAGATGAAATACATCGCTTTAACAAAGCACAGCAAGATGCGCTACTGCATTCTGTTGAAAAAGGACTAATAATTTTAATAGGAGCAACAACTGAAAATCCTTCATTCGAAGTTATTCCGGCGCTTCGTTCTCGTACAAGAGTTTATGTTTTAAATGAGCTTTCAAAAAACGATTTACACAATATTCTTTTTAATGCTTTATCAAAAGATAATTTCCTTTCTTCATTAAGTATCAAAATTTTAGATGAGGATTATCTTCTCTATCTATCCGGTGGTGATGCACGAATTATGCTTTCCATATTCGAGTCGGCAATAATTCAGGATATCAATAAAGAAAAAATTAAAATCACCAAAGATTTGCTTGATAATATTATCCAGAGGAAAAATATTATTTACGATAAAAGCGGGGAAGAGCACTACAACTTAATTTCAGCATTTATAAAAAGTGTTCGAGGCAGTGATCCCGATGCAGCTCTTTACTGGCTTGCAAGAATGCTGGAAGGCGGCGAAGATCCTTTGTTCATTGCAAGACGATTGATTGTACTTGCATCTGAAGATGTGGGGAATGCTTCTCCAAACGCACTTGTTTTAGCCGAAGCTGCTTTTAGTGCAGTTGATAAAATTGGAATGCCCGAAGCTCGAATTGTTTTAGCACAATGCTCAACTTATCTTGCAGCGGCTCCTAAAAGCAATGCCTCATACATAGGCATTAAAAATGCCGAACAGGAAATTAAGTCACAGCAAATCTATCCAGTTCCCCTTCATTTGAGAAATGCTCCGACTAAACTAATGAAAGAATTAGGTTATTCGGAGAGGTATAAATATCCACATGATTTTGAAAACAACTTTTTAATTGAAAAATATCTTCCAAAAGAAATGGAGCGGAAACAATTTTATTTTCCTACAGAGAACGGACAAGAGAAAAATCTTAAAGAAAGATTGAAGTTTTTGTGGAAAGGAAAGAAAAAATACTAGAGCCATTCGCTTTGGTAAGGTTTGAGGGGGCTTCTTACAATAGTGCAAACATCTTCCCTGGTAATTGCTTTACCAATCCCTTAAATTCAAGCGAAAGTAAATTTACAAGACAATCCGATGTAGATACTTTTGCTAGCATGGCAATTTTATCAATTTGCAACGGTTCGGAGTTTAAAACATTCAGAATTTTTTCTTCAAATAAGCTTAAATCAATTTGCTGTTTAGGTATGTTCTTTCCTAAAACAGGTTTTAGTTTTAATTCTAATTCGAGAATAACATCTTCTGCAGACCTGATCAATTCTGCTTCAGATTTTTGTATTAAAAGATTTGTCCCATCAGCTTGTTTAACTCCAACATCTCCTGGCAACGCAAATACTTCTCGATTCTGATCGAGTGCAAAAGCTGCAGTTTGCATTGCACCACCATTTATCCCTGATTGGATTACAATCACTCCTAAGCTTAAACCTGAAATAATTCTGTTACGTTTTGGAAAATTTTGAGCATCTGGACTTGTTCCCAAAACAAATTCACTTATTACTGCGCCGTTTTCTGTTATGGTTTCAAAAAGCTTTTTATTTTCCGGTGGATAAATTACGTCCAAACCGCTTCCAACAACAGCAATTGTTTTTCCACCGTTTTTTATGGCACTCCAATGAGCAATCGAATCAATCCCTCTAGCCATTCCACTTACGATCGTTATTCCTTGGCTGGCAAGTTCACCCGCAATTCTTTCAGTTTGAATTTTACCGTAGTTAGTTGGACCACGTGTTCCGACTACTGCAATTGAGTATTGATCACTTTCACTTAAATTTCCAAGTAAATAAAAAAGCAGCGGAGGGTCGTAAATTTTTTTAAGCAGTGGTGGGTAATCCTTATCCCAAATCGTGACTAATTTTCCACCAATCTTTTCTAATCTATTCAGTTCATTTTCGGTAAATTTTTCAATTTCTTTTCTTTGCTGTACAGTTTTTCTGATTCTTTTTGCAAGATTGATACTAATTCTATCTGCTTCCATCAAAGAATGAGCATCAGCTGAAAGAATATTTTGTGTGCTTCTAAATTTTGCAAGCAGGTTTCTGATTTTTCCGGGTCCTATTCCTTCAACGGAGAGAAGAAGAAAAAGATCAGCTAGTTGATCGAAGGATAACTTACTCACAATTGGTTGGTTTAATTTTTAGATGTGTATTTGTTATTTACTTCAATTGAATCTACCACAGCAACAACAACAGAATGAACGGGTGCATTTTTGTGTCCTAATATTTGCTGCACTGATTTTCCCTCTTGTAAAAGTAATACAGTATCCCCAATTCCTGCATCAACCATATCCAATGCAACAATATCTTTCTTCCCAATATACTTACTTTTATAATCGATAGGGTGGACAATCAGTAGTTTATGCCCTACAAGAGTAGCATTTTTTTGAGTTGAAACCAGGTTCCCTTTAACTTTCGCTAACAGCATTCCTTTACTCTGTAGATTTTTCTTTTCCGGATTTCTTTCTTAAAAAGATTGATAAAGGAAAAATAATAACATATCCAATGAATAGAAGAATGGGCGAGATTACTAATGAAGAAAAACTATCCCACGGACCAATAGTCATAAAATAAAATCCAATAACTATTACAACCATACCTAAGATAAGAATATAGTAGTTTTGTTTTTCCCAGTAGATATTAAAAGGTGAGACTTTAGATTTTTTAGTCTGCCTAATTTGTTTCCTTCTAACTTTTTGTGCCATATCAACTCCTGTTAAATAAAATAAAAGCCCAGCGATGGGGGGACCACTGGGCTCGACTCTGATACATCAAAGGGCAGGGGAGAACCCTTTGAAAGAGTCAGGATAAATATATTATGATAAGTGCTATTTGTCAAGCATTTATTACTTGCTAATCTGATAAACAATTTTTCTGATTGTATCAAACTGAAGATACGGATATTCTTCTCTGATTGAATCAATTGCATCTCCCGCACTTACCTTACTTGCCCTGAGCTGCTTAAATTTTTTTCTTATTTGATAGTCGCGAACAGCTTTTTCATCAATTAAGCCATGAGCTTCCAGCAGCTCGTAAATTTCATCGCTGATCAGTTCAGCGAGAGGGTTTTCTATTCTTGCTCTTATTTCCTTCATCTCCATCATTCCTTTTTTTGTGAATGGATATCGCTACCTGTTTATAGTATCAATTATTTTAGAAGTAACACCTCCGCTTTATGTTCCGTATTTAATAAAAAAGCCGAACACAGTAACTAGCTGAGTCGGCATTAATTTGCTACTGTGGTAAAAAAGTGCTAAAAAAATTATTTTTTATTCCAGTAACAAATTTTCTATAATTGTAAGGCTTTTATCCTAAGTGTTTGAAATATTAACTTCAAAAATAGTAAAAATTTAGTTAAAGTCAATGGAGAATATGATTTTGGTATTGTTTCGATTTAAGGCAGTTCTGTTAATTTTCTTAGAAAAAAAAGATATTTTTATACACATAAAGCCAATTAATCTATATTAATTATTCAAAATTAACCTCGAAATTTTAATGGAAGATGTGCCCAAAAAACAAGTTTAGCTAATCGATTATATTAATGTTTT
The DNA here is from genome assembly GCA_013042995.1 of Ignavibacteriaceae bacterium. Classification (GTDB taxonomy): domain Bacteria; phylum Bacteroidota; class Ignavibacteria; order Ignavibacteriales; family Ignavibacteriaceae; genus IGN2. Next base: position 20,287 of record JABDPB010000053.1, read on the forward strand.
GTATAAATGGAAAAAACTCCTCTTTATAAATATGTTCATTATTGTAGCCCTTGCTACTGTTTATTCATTTCTAGTTCCTGAAAAATTTAAGGCAACATCAATTGTTATGGTTTCAGCTACAAATCAGCAAGGAATGGGCGGGCTTGGATCTATACTATCTGGGGATTTTGTTGAAGCAAAAAAAATAATTTTGTTGAAATAAAATTAACATTTGATTGAAGATGGTTAAATGAAAAAGATCCTCTCAGTAGCAATTATCTTTTTTATAATATTTGTAACGACGATATACCTTGGATTAACCCATTCATCTCACTTCAACAATTTTGTATTTTCAAATGTAGTTAATCCGCATGACCCTCTCAAAGTTCAAACATCTCAATCTATAAAAAAACAACTTCAACAAATTGATTACTGGAAAGATCCGCGTGGGCTATTTCCAATTTTTGCTTACAATATCCCAGACAATACTCAAGATCTAACGGCTTCTTTAAAGATAATGGAGAGGGGGGGGATAAATCTTATTATTAACGGAAATTTTGGATGGATGCCGTACCCCAATAAACTAAAACAAGCATTTGAAGAATTAGGAAACTCAGATTTAAGATGGCTTGCTATTCTTGAAAATGAATGCAAAAATAATTTTATTTACAGGAACTCAGATGATGAAACGAATTCCAACATTAATGAGATTTTAAATCAATTTAATGAAAATTATATATATGGTTGGTATATCTGGGATGAACCAGGTAACAATCGTAAACTCTGCAGTACGCTAAATATGGAACCCAATGATGATAACGCTGATATTAATCGAATGGTAAAACAGATAAGGTCAGATTCAATTTATAATAAAAAACTCGATTTTGTAAATCTTTTCCCAACTTATTGGAAAGGCACACACACTGCTGAAGACTATGAAAAATATATTGATGCATTTTTTGCTTCACAGGAATATAAGCCCAGAGTTTTGTGTTTTGATCATTATCCATTATTAAAAAATAAAGCCGGCGGATTCAGAAAAGATTATTACTTAAATCTTAAAATCATCAGAGAAAAATCACTTCAATATGATGTACCTTTCTGGATGATAGTTCTTTCAAGTGGTCATTTGAACTATAAAGAGCCAACTTTTGAAGAGATAAGTTTTCAGGCTTATTCAGCGCTTGCATATGGAGCGAAGGGCATCGGGTACTATTTATATTCAAAGAGTTGGAAAAAAGTTGGATATTCTTCCTGGATATTGGAGGAAAATGTTGATAATCCAAACCTGGCTGATTCAATGTACGGACCACTCTACTTACCAGTAAAAAAGTTAAACCAGAATGTTCAGGAAATTGGTAAAATATTATTAAAGCTTAAATCAATTGAGGTCATTCACACATCAGATTATCCAAATAGACAAAAAAGAATCGAAGGGTCAATCTTTAAAAGTCATAAGCCGAATTTGCTTATTCAAGATATTGAAAATATTGCAGGTTTGAATGTCAAACCGAATATTTTAGTAGGTATTTTTTCGAATGAAAATAAAACTTGCTCACAAAGTAAATACTTGCTAATTGTTAATAAAGATTTTAGAAAATCTGCAGAGCTTGAAATGAGCTTGAATAAAGTTTATGATATAAGTATGTTTAATAAAAGTGCTGACCAGTTCTTAGCAATTTCTTCAGATCAAACTTTACAATTAATAATTCAACCTGGATCATGTGAATTGATAAAGTTAAGAAAAATTGAATAAGGGGTATACTATGAAATATTTTCTTCTGACTATTTTATTGTTAACAATTTTAGTTTTACAAATCAGTTGCAGTGATTAAATAGCTAATGGCGAAACAAAATTTAGTGTAAGTGGAAAAGCGGTATATAATAACAACCCTCTTGCTGAAGCACAGGTAAGTTTAAATAAAGCTTTGAACTATTCTACAACTACAGATGCCGAAGGTAATTTCAAAATAACAGATGTTCCAGCTGGCAATTACAATCTCTCAATTAGTAAAAGTTTTTCTGATGGAAACTTTACGGAAACAAATCAGAATATATCTGTAACTGATAATTTGAACCTTTCTGAACTTAAACTGCCCAAAGCTGTTTTTCTTTTTTCTATTTCTGAAATAACAGCATCTTCGGTCTTTATAAGCTGGTCCCAAACAGATACAAATGATTTTAGAGAGTATAAAATTTATAGGCATACCTCACCCGGACTGGATGAAACGACAGGTACACTCATTTATGTAGCCACATCAATCTCTGACACTTTTTTCACGGACAATAATTTATTTGAGTCTACATACTATTATTACAGAGTATATGTGATGAATGACTATGGTAGGTTGAGTGGTAGTAACATTGTATCTGCAAAAACCTTATTTAAAAATTTGATTAAGAATGGCGACTTTGAATTATTTAATTCTTCAAATGAGCCAACGGATTGGTTATTAGAAAATGATGTTTGGTTTGTCAGTAATCAAAATTATCAAAATGGTTCATATGGATTGAGAGGGGAAAGAAATACATATTTGGTTGAATTGGGACCTGGAGCTTCATTACGCCAATTTATTCCATATACTTCTTTGGTTGCAGGTAAACAGTATACTTTTTCATTTCATTACTATGTTGAAAATTTAAATGGTACCTACAGGCTAACAGTTGCATTGGCTACAAGTATTCAATCACACTCCGATATTTATTTTTACTTCATCGAAGGTCCAAGCTCAACTGGATGGGAAAGTAAGTCTTTTACATTTACAGCACCTACGCTTAATCAGGATTTAGTAGTTAGCTGTTATGTTGCTGCCAATATTCCATATAATAATGGACCCTGGTTAATGTGGCTGGATAGTTTTGAATTGAAACAAATAGAATAATTACAAAAGCCAATATTTAGGTTTGATTTTGTGAAAGTATTCTATTTCTACACATTGTATATTTATACTATTATTTAATTCAAATTCTGAAAATCTAGATCTCTCAATATCTTCCCATCAGATCAAATTATTTAACATCTTACTAAAAATGATTTTGGTAAAGCTTTTTGAATATCTTTTATGTCCAATCTTCATTATTAATGCACTTCGGAAATTATAATTCAAAGAGTAACAGCGACTAATTATTCATTTATAAGTTTCAACAACTGCTTTAAAAATATTAACTTTACAACATTATAAATTAAATTCAATTAGGTAAAGAAAATGTCAAATCCTGGTGATCAAAAATCAAAACGATTAGAAGACCTTCTAATTGTTTTAGTTAAATATCGGAAACTCATTTTATTAAATGTTCTTATCGTTACAATTGCTGCTATTGTGACAAGCTTACTTATTTCCAACAAATATACTGCAACAGCATCGTTTATATCTCCGAAAAAGAAGGGGGGACTATTTGGGGATATTGGTGGTTTTTCAAGTACAATAAAAGACCTTTCCAGAACACTTGGTGGACGATTGGGGACAGTTTCAGATGAAGCATATAACTATTTAGTTATTTTACAAAGTAGAACAGCTTCTGAAATGGTTATAAAGGAATTTAATTTGCGTGAAATTTATGAAATCGATGAAGACAAACCATATGAAGATGTGATTAAAGCATTGAGTAATTATGTTGATTTTAATATTGAAGATGAAGGAAATATTGTTATTTCTGTCACAGATGAAATTCCTAAACGTGCTGCAAAAATGGCAAATTATTATGTCGAAATCCTAAACGAAATAAGTACAGAACTAAACGTAACAGAATCACGAAACAACAGGGAATTTATTGAAAAAAGATTTATTCAGGCACAGAACGATATTCTTGAATTAGAAGATAGTATGGAGGTATTTAGTAAAAAATATAATGTTCTTGCTATGGAAGAGCAAATAAAAGCTGCTATTGAAGTTGCCGCAGAAGTGAAAGCTCAACTTGAAATAGCAAAACTTGAACGCGAAATTTTAATTAAAAACTATGGTGAAGCAAATCCACTGGTTCAAGAGTCCAACATCAAAGTAAATGAATTAACAAATCAACTAAGTAAAATTAAATTTGGTGAAGAAAAAAATCTTAGATCTTCTTTCAATATTTTTGTTCCGTTTGAGAAAGTTCCCGAGACAGGAGTTATGTATATAAGATTGATGAGAAATTATGAAATTCAGACAAAAATACTAGAATTCATTTATCCAATTTACGAACAAGCTAAAATTGAGGAACAAAAGGATATACCAGTTGTATTAGTTGTTGACGAAGCCGTCCCCCCCGAAAAAAAATCTTCACCAAAGAGATCTTTGATTGTGATAGGTGCATTCTTGATATCATTCTTTTTATCTCTAGGCTATGCATTAATGAAAGAATCTTATTGTGCATTACAAACGGATGAAGTAAGATATAAGAAAATCAAGACGGGGATAATTGATCCTTTGAAATCCATTTTCAAACGTAAGCAGAAGTGATAAATTTTTTATGTGGTTAGCACAACTGTACCAAATAAGATATTTACTTTTAGTTGAGTTATTTCTGTTAATGGTGTTAGCGATTTTTGATTTGATACCTTTTTTGATATTGACCTCAATTTTACTTCTGATATTTATACTAATAATTTCTTTCAATTCACCTACATTTGCAGTATTTGTCTTACTGATCTCAATCTTAATTGATGCACTAATTCCCTATAAAACTATTTCAAAGGGTCCAACATTATTACTTGAAGAAATGTTTTTTTTAGTATTTCTTGGTTTATTTACTTTCAAGTTTTTATTGTACTCTAATGAGAGTAATAAAATACCAGGTGTTTTTTTGTTATGGGCCTTATTTTTGTTCTGGACTCTGCCCATTGGATTAGTTGTTGCAATCGAGAAATTAAGAATTTTTGCTTTTTGGAAAAACTATTTTGTGGGTTTTTTTATTTTTGCTCTCGTATATTATACCATTGATAAAAGAATTCAAATTAAAGCACTAATAATTGGGTTGATAGTCTGGGGCTTGAGTCTAGCAATTATTGAGTTCAAAGTATTAATTGATTTGGGTGGGTTTTCGGCAGGGATTGTTGGACTATATCTTAAAAAGAATTTACTTTCAATTACTTGGGGAAGATCAAATTATTTAGCTTCATTTTTTGTTTTAATTATTCCTATAACCATTGGCTACCTGTTTTATACAAAATCTTTCAGATTAAAAATATTTACTTTTTTTAGTTTGATAATTATGTCTTTTGCAGTTATGTTAACTCTATCGCGGGGTGGCATTTTAGCACTAGCAATTGCTCTCATTATCTTATCTTTTCGAACACTGAAAACAAAGACCTTAGTACCGTTTCTTGCACTGATCTTTATACTTATTCTCGTAGTTCTTCTCAATCCACTTACATATGTAATAATCGAGGGGGTATCAAATCTGGAGACAAGTGGCTCAGTTTACACAAGAATTAATTTTTATGAGGATACCTGGCGTGCGTTCTTAAATTATCCGATTACTGGTGTTGGTTTTGGTAACCTAGGCTATTATTCTACTTTTATATTAGCCGAGGGAACATCATTCTCTGCTCATAATATTGTTTTGGGTATGTTGGGTGAGGTTGGATTAGTAGGTGGCATATTTTTCTTTCTAATTTTAGGCTCAATTATCACTAATCTCTTCAAAGAATTTTTGGAAGAAAAAGATAATGCATTAAAAGTTCTAAGATGGTCGTTCTTATCATCAATCATTGGGGGATGTCTTCACTCACTTGTTGAACCAACTTTTGAGGGATTTCAATTTTCAATTATATTCTGGCTAATTGTTGGCATTTCAAGTAATCTTCACCAGTTAAAATCTAATTCGAATTAACCAATAACTGTTATAACTTGTTGTTCAAAGTGCTTATCGTATGAAAAATATAAATAATAACTTAATTATTAAAAATACCTCGTTTAACTTACTTGGTTACGGCATTCCGCTTATAATAGCTATTGTTATAATTCCTTTTCTTATTAAAGGATTAGGTGAAGAAAAATTTGGGATATTGAATTTGTGCTTAGTCATAGTAGGCTACTTTAGTTTTCTTGATTTTGGGATAGGCAGAGCTCTCACTAAAATTATTGCTGAAAAAATTGCATTAAATAAATCCGCGCATATACCGGAATATTTCTGGACCTCACTAACGCTGATGTTTTTCGTAAGCATATTAGTTACCATAATTATTATTTTTTTAACGCCCTTTCTTGTTAATTCAGTATTTAATATTTCAACCAAACTTCACAAAGAAACAATAAATACCTTTTACGTCTTAGCCATATCTATCCCCATAGTTTCTACTACTGCAGGTTTAAGGGGAGTATTAGAAGCGTACCAAAAATTTGGCACTATAAATATTATCAGAACGGCGCTAGGTATATCTACATTCTTAATGCCATTTTTATGTTTGATATTTACACAAAGCTTGTTTTGGATAGTAATAGTACTTGGTCTGATACGTTTAATAGTTTGGTTTCAATATCTTGTTCAGTGTTATAATGTTAATAGTGAAATACGCACAAATAGTTTAAAGTTTAATTTTTCTTTGATAAAACCATTGTTTAGACTAAGTAGTTGGTTGACTGTATCGAATTTAGTTGGTCCCTTAATTATTCATTCAGATAGGTTTTTAATAGGAGTTTTAATCTCTGCAACGGCTATAACTTATTATGCCACACCGTATGAGGTAGTAACCAAATTACTATTAATTCCTGGGGCACTTACTTCGGTTCTATTCCCCGCTTTTTCTGCAAACTATAAGTTAAATGAAAATTCTAATATTAAATTATTCTCGAGAAGTATAAGGTTTATCTTCATCTTCCTTTATCCCATAGTCTTCTTTTTAGTAACTTTTGCGCACGAAAGTATATCTATGTGGCTTGGAAATTCTTTCGCAGAGAAAAGTACAATTGTATTACAATTACTTTCAATTGGTGTACTATTAAACAGTCTTGCTTACATTCCTTTTACTTTTTTACAAGGGATTGGAAAACCTGAAATACCTGCAATAATTAACTTAATTGAACTACCCATTTATCTATTTTTTATGATAATAATGATTGGTGAATATGGAATTTTTGGAGCTGCGTTTGTATGGTGTTTTAGAGTTTTTCTTGATTTAGTTGTATTATATTATTTCACTATGAGAGTGTTTAGCACTAGTTTTGTTATCAAGCCAACACATATATTTATAGCAATTGCAGTTATTTGTTTATTACTTCCCTTATTTTTACATGGACTTATAATAAAATTAACTTATTCAGGGATTGTGATAAGTGTATTCATATCATTAGCTTGGCAGTATGTGTTGGATATTGAGGAAAAAGACTTTTTAAAGAAAAAACTTAAGTTTTACTAGATACTAAAAACTATTTATACGACTATTGCGTAACTAATATGTTTATTTGAAGTGGATTTGCTCATACTGAATTTTTTATAAAAAATAATATCATTCTCTACAAATCCTTTAATTTCAGTAAATATTCTTGTAACTGTTTTTATAATTTGGTTTGTACATAGTTTAGTCTTAATAACTTAAAGATTCATTAATGGTTTAAAGAGTAGATGAAGATGCCGTCTGTATTTATTATTATTGTGAACTGGAATGGTCTCATAGACACGATTGAGTGCATAAAATCTATATCCAACATTTCTTATAAATATATTAGAGTCGTTGTAATCGATAACGGTTCAGAAAAAGATGAGAACCAAGAATTGGCAGTTAAATTTCCTGATGTAATTACTATTAGAAGTGAAATTAATTTAGGTTTTGCGGGTGGAAGTAATGTTGGAATAAAATATGCGTTGAAGAATGACGCAGATTATATTCTATTGATCAACAATGATACAATTGTTGAAAAAGATTTTCTGGGTATTCTGGTAGATGAAATAAAGAACGACAGGCATATGGGTCTGGCAGTTCCCAAAATAAACTACTATAGCGATCCTTCAATTACATGGTATGCCGGGGGATATTTTAGTAAGTTGCGCGGAGCGGCTGTAACTATAGGACAAGGTAAGTCAGAAAATCTTATTCAGGAAAATAAATATGTTACATTTGCAACGGGATGTTGCCTGTTAATAGACAGAAAGGTTATAAACGATATCGGATTGTTAGATGAAAAATATTTTCTCTATTTGGAGGATGCAGATTTTTGTTTGAGGGCTGTCAAAGCCGGCTATAAAATTAAATCGATTCCGCATAGCAAAATACTTCACAAAGTAAATGCTTCGTCGTCTGCTAGATACGAAAATTTACCGCTTTATTATATGACTAGAAATAGACTGTATTTTACCAAAAAGTCATTTCCAAAATACTTTGGATATGTTTACGCCTATATTTTAATATCAATGACTATAAAGTCAATCTATTGGTTCTTTAAAGGGGAAAAAGATAAAATACTGATCGTAAAAAAAGCGTTTAATGATTTCAAACTGAATATTTTAGGTAAAATGAAAGAGTCCTAATGCGAATCGGTATAGACGCAAGACTTCTAGAAAGAAAAATGACAGGTATCGGAAGATTTCTCAGTAACATACTGAAAGAGTTACCTATACTTGATAAACAGAACAAATATTTTTTATTCTCTTTCAATAAGCTTAACAGTGTGGATCCATTCTTTTATAACGTTTTCACAGGTAGTTATATCTTTAGTGAAAAATTATTTTCACCTTATTGGACAAATGTTATCTTGCCAAGATATCTTCAACAATATAAAATTGACATATATTTCTCAGTTAACAAAATTTTACCTTATAAAAAACTCGTAAATATTAAATATGTAAGTGTAATACATGATGTATTCTATAAAATTGATACTTCATTTCATCCTTATATTTATAGAAAGTATTTAGATGTTTTTTTAAAACTCTCGATAAAAAAAAGTGATCTTATAATAACAGTCTCGCACAATTCAAAGAAAGATATTATCGAACTATTTGATGTAGCAGAGTCGAAGATTAAGATTGTGCACGAAGCTGCTGATGAAGGTTTTCATCCGATTGTCTTAAGTGAGTCGGAAAAGATAAATCTTAAAACGAAATTTCAATTATCTGATAAGTTTGTCTTATATGTTGGAGTAATTGAAAATCGTAAAAATATATATGGTGTCCTCAGGATCGCTGATCTTATTTATCGAAACAATAAGGAATTAAAACTTCTTCTGGTTGGCAGAGCTGGGTTTGGGTCAAAAAACATACTTAAAGAGATAAGAAAAAGAGAGAATGTTGTCTATTTAGAGTATGTTGATGATCAGACACTCAAGAAATTATATAATATTTCCAGGGTGTTTTTATTCATTTCTTTCTATGAAGGATTTGGATTACCCCCTTTGGAAGCTATGCAGTCGGGAGTTCCTGTAGTTGTTTCAAATTCTTCTTCCTTACCTGAAGTAGTTGATATGGCAGGTATTATACATGACCCGAGAGCATACCAAGCAGTCTATATGGATATTATGAAACTAATTGAGGATGACACATATTATCTCGCATGGAGGGAAAAGGGATTGGAAAGGGCTAAACACTTTAGTGTAAAGAATACAACAAAAAACATAGTGGAAATATTTAATTCACTTATCAATTAGTACTCTAAAGGTATATACATATTTGTTGCTAACCTTTCTTTTTTATAAGCTCTTTTTGATATCCTTAAGTATAATTTTATGATATTTTAACTAACATTCAAAATTCTTTTTTGAACAGCCTTTGGTTTTTAATCACTTGAAAAAGTTTTTCTTTACATATGTTATTACTAGTAAATATTTCTACTTGTAATTAAGTTAATAATCGTGAATTTTGTAATTATCATATTTTTCCTCTGTTTAATTTTAATATTTCACACTTATGTTTTTTACCCAATAAGCATTCAATTAATTTCTCTTTTCTTTAAACGAAGATATAAAAAAGACGAGCTTCCTTCACACAAAATATCAATTCTAATCTCTGCTTATAATGAAGATAGTACAATTGAAAACACAATAAATAATTTATATAAACAAAATTACCCCGCTAATAGATTCGAGATAATAGTCGGATCAGATGGTTCTATGGACCGAACAAATGAAATTCTTTCAGGTTTTAGTAAAAACAATTCAAATTTAATATTCATCCCTTTTAAGAAAAGAAGAGGTAAAAAGTTTGTTATTAATGATCTGGTTAAAAGAGCTAATGGTGAAATTTTGGTTTTTTGTGATTCAAACACTGTTTATAAACCAAATGCTATTACTGAAATGATGAAATATTATGCTGATGGAAAAATAGGCGGGGTATCCGGTAGATTAGAATTAATCGAAAAAATCAATTCAACTTCAAAAAGTAATAAAGAAGTCACATATTGGAAATATGAATCTTGGATTAAATACTGTGAGGGAAGCCTTGGTTGTTTAATTGGGGCCAATGGAGGCATTTACAGCATCAAAAAGGAATACTTTATTTCAATGCCTGATGATATTTCAGTTGTCGATGACTTGTATTTATCTTTAAAAGTTCTTGAGCAGGGTAAAGATATGGTGTACTGTAAAGATGCAATTGCCAGGGAAAACATAGCACCGTCAATCAAATTCGAAACAGAACGAAAGGCAAGAATAATTCCAAGAAGTTTCGAAACAATAAAACAGGTAAAGAAATTATTATTATCAAATCGAGTTCTCGTTAGTTATAATCTTTGGTCACATAAAATAATCAGGTGGTTTACACCGTTAATTTTGATGATTCTTTTTGCATCCAATTTAGTTATTTCAATGTTTGGTAAAGGGATTTTTTACAATACAGTACTTGGTCTTCAATTATTAATCATTTTCTTAAGTCTAATAGGCTATTTAACTTCTAAATTATCTATAAATATTAAAATTTTTCAATTATCTTATTATTTTCTTATTTCAAACTATGCTTTGATGAAAGGATTTTATAGATATATAACAAAAAAATACAAACCTACCTGGGATCCCACTCCTAGGTGAACTAAATGATAAAGTATATTAGTGAAAATTAAAATATCCAATCTGTGAACAAACGCACTCAAAAAATAATAGTATTGCTTACAGATTTTCTTACCATCAGCCTTGCTTGGTTAGCCTACAGTTATGTGAGAATTGAAACAGGCTGGTTTAAACTTGACTCGGAACCAGAAGTTTATAAAGCTATGCCCTTTGTTTACCTTTATTGGCTCATAATTTTTACATTTGTAGGAATGTACCGCACGTGGTTTGCATCTTCAAGATTTGATGAAATTTCCACTCTGTTCAAAGCAACTTTTGTGGGGATCTTTATTATGTTCTTCCTGATTTTCATCAGTGATTATATTGAAGGAGTAGAATCCAGCAATAGAATTTTAATTTTTATTTATTGGCTTTTACTTTTTCTTATTGTTACAACAGGAAGATTATTCGTACGCAGTTTGCAAAGAAATTTACTTATTAAAGGAATTGGAAGGAAGAACACGGTAATTGTTGGATATAATCCTACTGCGCACGAAGTACACGATCAAATTCTGGAGCATCCTGCACTCGGCTTGGATGTTGAAGCTTATGTTGCAGTTAATCCTGATAATGTTGACAAAACTTATAATAAAATAAAAGCCAGAGGAACTATAAATGAGTTGATTGATGTAGTAAAAAAAACTCATTCAGAAGAAGTTATTATTGCATTAGAAAAGGAAGACCATGCTCTGCTTATAGAAATAATTTCAAAACTCGAGTACAAAGGCATCGGTCTAAAGATCGCCCCCGATCTTTATGAAATATTAAGCGGACAGGCACGTACTACTCAGCTTTACGGCATTCCGTTAATTGATATTATGCCCGAGCTGATGCCTGAATGGGAAAAAAAGTTAAAAAGAATATTAGATACTTTAATTTCTTTTTTAATCCTGGTAATTACTTTACCATTAAATATTATTGTTGCTGCTGTAATAAAGCTTGACAGCAAAGGACCTGTTTTTTTTAAGCAGGAACGAAGCGGGATGAACAATAAAACATTCAAAATAATTAAATTCAGGTCTATGTTTCAGGATGCTGAAAAACATACCGGACCTATTTGGTCCCAAAAAGATGATCCGCGTGTAACCCGTGTTGGCAGAATAATACGGAGGCTAAGGATTGATGAAATACCTCAAATGTATAACGTGCTAAAGGGTGAAATGAGCCTTGTTGGTCCAAGACCGGAAAGACCATTTTTTGTCGATCAACTGTCTGAAAAAATTCCATATTATAAAAGAAGACTAAAAGTAAGACCCGGCATTACAGGCTGGGCACAAGTAAAACATAAATATGATGAAAATAT
>JABDPB010000057.1 GCA_013042995.1 Ignavibacteriaceae bacterium
TGCAATATCATTCCATAAATCTCTTGCCCTCAGAGTTTTACATGATTTTGGTTTTCTTCTTTCTTCAGCTGCTTTACGTTTTTCTCTTCTCCAATATAAATTCCAGTCTTCGTCATCAAGTACAGCGTTCATAAAACCATTAGTAACTCTAATAGAGTTGTTTGAATTTTGCCCCGATACTGTAGCGTAAGCATCATCATTCCAATCAGTATTATATTTTGGGAACTCGATAGACTTAAACCCCTGTTTGGCTAATTGTATGACTCTTTCAATAAAGTTATTTGGAATAAGAGCTTTACGTGCTTCGAGTACCGCGAATTTTAGTTTTTCATTAGCCTTTTTATTAAACCTGTCATTTTCAGGATGTTCTGCGTAACAGGCTTTCATAATGTTATTTAAATGAAGGTTAGTCTGATTTGAACCAGTAACTAATGAAGCAACTTTTTGTTCCTCAACAACTTTCCAGTTTATATATTCTTCAATGTCCGGGTGGTCTAAATCAAGAGTAACCATTTTAGCCGCTCTGCGTGTTGTTCCACCTGATTTAATTGCACCAGCAGAACGATCTCCTATTTTTAGAAAGGACATTAAGCCAGATGATTTACCACCACCGCTTAGAGGTTCATCAGTTCCTCTTAATTCAGAAAAGTTTGATCCTGTTCCGGAGCCGTATTTAAATAACCGGGCTTCGCGTACCCAGAGGTCCATTATTCCGCCTTCATTAACCAGATCATCATTAATAGATTGTATAAAACAAGCGTGCGGCTGAGGATGTGTGTATGCATCACTTGATGTAACCATTTCTCCAGTTTTATGATCAACATAATAGTGACCTTGTGAGGGACCGGTTATTCCATAAGCCCAGTTCAACCCGGTATTAAACCACTGTGGGCTATTTGGTGCTGCAAATTGATTTGCAAGCATATATAAAATTTCATCGTAAAAAGTTTTGGCATCCTCTTCGGAATCAAAATAATCACCTTTCCAGCCCCAGTAAGTCCAGCATCCAGCCAATCTGTGGAAAACCTGCCTGGTATCTTTTTCAGCGGTATAACGATCTTCTTCGGGTAGTTCATCTAGTTTTTTATTGTTTGATTTGGAAGGCTGAAGCCAAACTGGAATGCCTTCCTCATTAATTTTTTCCAAAAGTTTAGGTACACCGGCTTTCCTAAAATATTTTTGAGCTACAATATCTGTCGCAACCTGTGACCAATGCTCTGGAACAACAACATCATTCATCCTGAATACTAATGAGCCGTCGGGATTTTTTATTTCTGATTTTCGTTTAACAAATTTTAAGGATGAGAGAGGATCTTTTCCTGCAGTAGTAAAGTGCCTTTTTATCTGCATTCAGAACTCCGCTTTTTAGGGATTAATGATGAGGAATTTTTTAATTGATTTTTAGCCATGTTTACTGCAAGGAGAATGAATATTTAGAAAACGTTTTTTAGGTTGTGATCGGAGTTTGACGGAAGCTACAAAAATCTTTATAAAGTTAAAATAGGTTTGACAGTATTTCAATATTAAATTTCTCGCCCCGATCAAGGCATTGCTAACTTTGGAATATTTCTTCTAATATCCAAATGAAAATTTAAAAGATTGAAAAATTTTTTAATCAATTTTTGTATTAAATCTGTTGCCTGCAAGAATGCTGAATGAGTCGATAATCTTATCCAAATATTTCAACAATAAAATCGTATTTTTTACCGTTAATCCTCTATGAAACAGCAATAAAAAAAAGTTTCATATTTTCAGTATACTATCTTATTAAATAATTCTGATTTTTATATGGCCACTGTTGAAAATGTAATAGAAATTATAAACCTCAATAAGCGGTTTAAAGAAATAGTTGCTGTCGACAATCTGAATCTAAAGGTTCTAAGAGGGGACGTTTTTGGGTTTTTAGGACCAAACGGTGCAGGCAAATCTACTACAATTCGATTATTAGTTTCGCTTATTGCTCCAAACTCCGGCGCAATTAATATTTTCGGAGAATCATTAAAAGAAAACAGAAAAAAAATACTTACACGTGTCGGTGCAATTGTAGAAAAACCGGATTTTTACAACTACCTCTCAGCCTATAAAAACCTTAAAATTTTATCTAAAATATCAGGAATTGAGGTAAAATCCTCACGTATTTTTGAGCTGTTAGAATTAGTCGGACTTAAAGAGAGATATAAAAGCAAAGTAAAAACATACTCTCATGGAATGAAGCAAAGATTAGGAATCGCGCAGGCTCTTTTGCACGATCCTGAGTTAATTATTTTAGATGAACCAACAACTGGTCTTGATCCTTTCGGAATGAAAGAAATTAGAGATTTAATAATCAAGTTGAGTAAAGAAGAGAACAAAACGATTTTCCTTTCTTCGCATATTCTCTCGGAAATTGAGATGATAGCTGACAGAATGGTGATTATAAATAAAGGGAAAACCATTGTTGAAGGAGAAGTTAAAGAATTGCTTAATTCTGGCACTTTAAAAGTAACTTTTGAAGTGGATAACGTAGATAAAACCAAAAGTATTCTAGATGGTAAAAGCTGGTATAAAAAAATCGATTCAATTTCTGAAGACAAACTAACATTTACATTAGAGCAAAATGATATCGGAACACTGAATAAATATTTGGTTGAAAATGGAATAACCGTGAGTGCTGTTATGCCAAAACGATCGCTGGAAGAATATTTCTTGAAAATCACCTCGGAAGCAAATTGATATATAATCTCTTTAAAATAGAATTTCTAAAGGTGTTTAAGAAATGGAGAACTTATATTGGTTTTCTTGCAGTTGGTGTTTTGGTTCCGTTAGTTCACCTGGCAATGTACCTCGAAGGACAAAACTCTCTCGACTTTAT
This sequence comes from Ignavibacteriaceae bacterium, assembly GCA_013042995.1. Taxonomy (GTDB): domain Bacteria; phylum Bacteroidota; class Ignavibacteria; order Ignavibacteriales; family Ignavibacteriaceae; genus IGN2. The sequence goes on from JABDPB010000057.1 coordinate 2,852, forward strand.
AACTAGAGATTTGCGGCAGTCATTTCTGCTTGTTGGCAACTTATTAAACGGCTACTGGATTTCGTACATAATTTTAAATGTAATTGCTGTTCACATTCCATTTTTGATTACACTTGTTGCTGGGGATTTGTTAGCCGGAGAAGCAACTGCAGGCACTTACCGTTTGCTTATCACCAGGCCAATTTCCAGGATGCAAATTGTCACTTCTAAATTTTTAACAGGATTCTCCTATTCTGCCTTGTTAATTCTTTGGCTGGCAATAGTGAGTTTAGTAATAGGAATTTTAGTCTTTGGAACAGGTGAGCTTTTAGTTGTAAGAAGTGAAATGATAATAATTTTTGATAAATCGGATATATTCTGGAGGTTTTTATTGGCGTACGGATTTGCAATACTTGGAATGACAGTAGTCTGCAGCCTTGCTTTCTTTTTTTCGTCACTTGTTGAAAACGCAATCGGGCCTATAATTACAACGATGGCTGTAATAATTATTTTTATTATCATTTCTGCAATTGATGTAGAAATATTCAGGTCGTTTAAGCCTTACCTGTTTACAAATTATATTCTAAATTGGAAAGAATTTTTTAATGACCCATTGGATATGAATAAAATTATAAATTCAGTGCTGGTTTTAGGTGGACATATAATTGTGCTTTTGACCGCAACCGCAATAATATTTCAGAAGAAAGATATTTTAAGTTAAAAAGGAATTTCGGATGTTATTAAAAATTGTAACTCTGTTATTTTTTTCAATTGGATTAACATTTTCTCAAAATAAAGATCCAGAAAAGATTTTAGAAAGAGTTAAAGATGAATTTAAAGTGATTGAGGACTATAAGGCGGATATTTCAGTAAAGGTTGATATTCCATTCATCAAAATGCCGGAAAGAGAAGCGAAACTATATTTTAAGCAGCCGGATAATATTCATATTGAATCTGAAGGTTTTGCAATGCTGCCGAAAGAAGGGATAAATTTTTCTCCGATCAGTTTGTTTGAATCTGAACATACATCATTTTATGAAAAGGAAGAAATTATTGAAGGAATTGAATCAGCAGTAATTAAAGTTATTCCCCTAAATGATAAATCGGATTTGGTTTTAAGTACCCTTTGGATTGATCTGGAAAGATATTTAATCTTGAAGATTGAATCATCGCGTAAACCAACGGGTACATTCGCAATTGAGTTTGATTATACCAAAATTAATGAAAAATATTATCTACCTGAGCGAATCGAATTTACATTTTCTGTTGAACCATTAATGTTTCGTTCAAGAAATCGCTCACAATTAAATCCAGATGAAAACAAGCAGCCTGAAGATTCTTCAAAAGTGAAAACAGGGAAAGTTTTTATTAACTACTCTAACTATGATGTAAATACGGGAATTCCGGATTCGCTATTTTCAGGTAAAGATTAAAAAAATGGGCGGCTGGATTTTTAATATACAATGAAGTGAGGGCATAACATTGTAAGGAAAGCAATCCAACCGCCCTTATCCGGTCACTATAGGAGGCTACTCTAATTAAAGAGAAGTAACCGAATCTTGGGAGGAGATATTTGAAATTTTATCCACTTCAAATATTTGGGAACCATCAAGTAAAAAAAAGTCAGAATTTTATACTCAATTATTTTTTACCGTTGGTTTTTAGGCTTTATTATTAGAGATTAAGATGGAAGAGCAAATCACGTAAAAATTTGGCCTATTTTAAGTGCCACATATGTTTTTTATTTCTATAGGAGATTGGTTTTGTGATTTGGATCAAAGGGTGAACTTGTTGCAAAATATCGCAGCAAATCCACCCCAAAAAATGAATAAATAACGAATTGAACGAACACTAATTTTCTGCAAATACCTTATTAAATAGAGCTTTCATCTTTTCCCAAGAATCTTTATCGGCTTTCTCATTGTAAGCTAACGGCAGTCCAAATTGTTGCCCAACGCTATCTGCAATTGGATTTGTGAAACTGTGCTTCGCGCTTTCATAGTTTATAAACTCGTAATCAACATTTGCATTCTGCATCTCCTCTTTGAATGCCGCAATTTGTTCTTCTGTAACCATTGGATCATCTGCGCCGTTACACACTAGCAGAAAAGCGTTAACTTTATCTTTTTCAGCAGGAGATACGGCTTGAATTGAGCCATGAAAACTTACAACAGCGTCCAGATCAGTTCCAATCCTTGCCATGTGTAAAACTACACCTCCACCAAAGCAGTAACCAATTGCAGCAATTTTATCCTGACCCGTTGTTTCGTGTTTTTTTAGAAGCTCGTAAGCAGCATTAAATCTTGCTTCTGCAGTTTCAATATTGTTGTAGATTTCCATAGCAAACTTGCCCGCATCATCTGGATGATCTGCCTGTTTGCCATCACCGTACATATCAACTGCTAATGCTGTGTAACCAAGTTCTGCAAGCATTCTTGCTCGTTTTCTTGCATAGTCGTTGTGTCCCCACCATTCGTGTACTACTAAAACTCCTGGTCTTTCTCCGTCAACATCACCATTGTAAACCAGATATCCCTTCATAGATGTACCATCGGATGTGTATACTATGTCTTGTTCTACTAAGCCAACTTTCTCATCTTGTTTTTCAGTGCAGCTTAAAGTAATAATTACAATTGCAATTAATGAAAGAAGTTTGAACATCATTTTTACCTCAATTTTATTTTTAATTAATCATCTCTATTTACAGTTTCAGGTGAAAAAGCAGGTACACAGACCGCAATATATTCTGCACCCTCCGCATTTGGAGTGCTATATCGAATCCATTCACCTTTATATGTAATGATAGCTTCACCTGCATTTACATCGTAAGTTTTATCTTTTGTCTCAACACGTAGCATTCCATTTAAAACTATTGTGTATTCATCGAACTCAGGTGTCTGTCCCGGTTCTTGCCATCCAGCAGGACTTTTCATTTTAGCAATGCTAATTTGCTCTGTTGAAGAATTTACTCTACCAATAAACTCATCTATGATCTTCGGTTTATTGCCTGTTGCTTCAATTCGTGTTGGATTTTTTATCTTCTTGGGCATAATTTAATGTTCTAGTTCAGTGAATGCACCCGTTATTTTAGTGAATAATGCAATCGCTATTATTCCTAATATTGAATGTGCTGCAAGTGTATGCATAATATATTCGGGTGTTCCTGCTGCTTCAAAAGCACCCATAATGCCTGTGTAAACACCGCTAAGTGTTGCACCTATAAACGTTGCTAAAAAATTAGTGCCCATATAAAGTCCGGCTTTTTCTTTTGGTGCAATCCAGGTAATGTATTCCTGAATACGTGGCGATGAAATCATTTCACCAATGGCAAAGAGAAATATTCCCAGGAATACTAAACCATTTACCGTTGTAACTGATAGACCTAATACAATAAAACCAAGTGCAGCGATAAACAATCCGAACAAAAATGAAGGAATAGCAGAGCGCTTTTCAAAAATCCGGGAAATAAAAAGTTGAAAAATTATAATTATATAACCTGTGTGTGAAATTGCCTCAGCGTTGATTCTCCACACCCCACTTTCGTTGCTGGAAATAATACTTGCTATACCCGAACCAACAATTGATTGAACACCCTGGTAAAGTGCAGCAGTATTCATGTAGTCGTTTATGTAAACAGCGAGGATGTTGAAAAAAGCCCAGAACGGCATCCAGAAAAACACACCAAGCAGGATAATAAATATCAAAAATTTAATATCTGAAAGAACTTCACCCATATCTTTAAATTTCTTTTTGAGTGTTACTCCTTCAAATTCTCTCGGAGGCTCTTTGTAAAAAATTAATGTAATAATAAACATTACTCCAACAGCAACGGCAGCAGTTATGAAAACATAGTCCCACGAAATAGCCCGCAGTTTTCCCATAATAATTGGTCCAAAAGAAGCACCAACATTTACCATTGCATAAAAAATTCCAAAACCCAGTGTTTTATTTGTTTTATCAGTAGTAACTCTTACAGTTCCTGAAATTAAAGGTTTAAATATCCCCGCAGCAAAACCAATACTCAGCATAGTAATTGCAATTCCCGAAAAGGACTTTGTAAAAATCAGTAACAGTATTGATGGAAGATAAGCCAGGTATGAGACGATGAGTACTTTTTTGAAGCCGTATCTGTCCGCAAACGTTCCGGAAAAAAGTGGGATTAAATATGACAACGCTAAAAAGATACTTTGTATAACACCCAGATCTCCTTTTGAAAATCCAAGCTGTTGTAAATAAATTCCAAAGCCCATGTAAATACCGTAGTAAGCAAATCTTTCAAGTACTTCTATTGTATTTGCTACCCAAAATACGCGTGGAAAGGTCGTTCTATTCTTCATAATTCTTTCTGAATTAGTTTAAAGTAATATAATTAAAAGGAGAATGGCAGAGACTTTATTCAGACCTCCAGTGCAGCCAAAGCTCTACTAAATTCTTCTGGTCGAATGTGGAGAATATATCCAAATTCTCCGCTTCCATCAGCAACACCGTTTGAGGCATAAACATTTACATCAGATTCAAAGAGCTTATGATGAATTTCTGCTAAGGCACCAAGTTCATCATCACCGGTAACGAGTAACGCAAGATGCGGACCATCTAATGATAGGTTTGCCTGTTTTGCAAGATTAGTTAACTTATCCGGGTTTTGAGGAAAAAGAGTTAGCTGTGTTCTTTCAGGTCCAACTGGAATGGCAGTAAATGCAAGCAGATTTACTCCGCTTTTTTCTAGTTGCGAAAGCAGCTTGTGTCCTTCGCCCGGTTGATCTATCACCGAGCAATAGAAATAACTTACTTTTGAAATTTTAAAAGCCATTTGGCCTCCAGATTAAGAAATCATTTTAAAATATTAAAAAATTTTATCAGCAGGTATTCTAGCTAAGCAAAATGCAACAATTTTTATCTTTCTTATATCGCACCGATTTACTGGGTCTCATTCTCAATATTACCATTTGTCTGGTGTTTGTAAAAGCAAGCTAAGAATTTATAAGCGGTATTTCAATATCCTTTAATCTGAAATATTGCTGCATTTGGGTTAATTTTGAGTGTATTTTTATTAGGAATTAAAAAATGGCAAGAACAAAACATATTAAAATTAATCAGGTTCGCGAGCTGCCAAATGTATTTAGTTCAAAGGATGAGAATCTATCAAATAGAATAAAGGATTTTTTCTCTGGAAAAGAAAAATACACACTTGAGCTGGGTTGCGGACACGGTGATTATTCTGTTGAATTAGCTGCTATGTATCCGAGTAGAAATTTTATTGGAATTGATATAAAAGCTGCCCGTATTTTTAACGGTGCACAAAGAGCACTGGATCAAAATTTAAATAATGCTGCTTTTTTAATTTCACAAGCTGAAAATATTTCAGAGATCTTCTCTAAAAATTCAATTGAAGAAATATATATCGCTTTCCCTGATCCACACGTTAAAAGAAAAAGTGAACCAAGGAGATTAGTATCTAATATATTTTTAGAGATTTATAAATCAATTCTGACTAAGAATGGAAAAGTACATTTGAAAACTGATAACGAAATGATTTTTAACTACACATTAAAGACTATTCAAGAATTTGGCTGTAAAGTTTTACGTTCTTTTGAAGATCTATACTCTGTAAAAGATGAAAATTTAACAAATGAAATTAAAACAAAGTATGAGCAGCATTATTTAAAGATGGGGAGAATTATCAAATATATTTGCTTTCAGTTTTAACCTCTGCTATAATTTATTCTTAATGTAATGCTGCCATAGCATTCTAGCAGCCACTGCTCTGTAAGGTTTCCACTTATTCGCAATACTATTTTGTTTATAATTTTCAGGAATCGATTTTAATCTTTTTACTTTTTTTATTGCCTTAGCTAGTGCGATATCTCCATTCGGCCAAATATCCGGTCTTTGCAATGCCATCAAAAGGTAGATATCTGCTGACCAGCTACCGACACCTTTAATTTTCAATAAGTAATGTTTTGCATCATCATCATTCATTTTATTTAACTGCACAAAATTAAATTCACCATTACTCACGGCTTCCGCCAGATTGATAATGTATGATGATTTTTGCCTTGTAATCCCAAGTTTTCGTAAGCCTGAGTTTTTGATATCAATGAATTCTTCCGGTGTAAATGGCTTAATAAATTTGTGAAGTTTATCGTTTATTGCTTTTGCAGATGCTAATGAGACTTGCTGTTCGAGGATGATTTTGATTAGAGTTGCAAACTCGGGCTTTCTTGCCCAGAGCGGAGGAGTACCATCCGTTTTATATATGGAGGCTAAATCTATATCAACTTTACAGAGATATTTTACTGCTGATTTAAGATTTTCTTTATTTAGTTTTCTAATCAATAACAGAATTTATTTTAATACAATCATCTTTTTGGTCTTAGTATAAGTTAAAGATTCTAATTGATAAAAATAAATTCCACTTGTTAGTTCATTTCCATCAAATTCAATTTCATATTTTCCTGCGAGTAGTTCTTCATTTACGAGAGTTGCAACCTCGTTTCCTAAAGCATCATAAACTTTAAGAGAAGTAAAACCACTTTCTGGAATTTGGTATTTTATATTAGTAGTTGGGTTGAATGGATTGGGGTAATTCTGCGATAGTGAAAACTCTGTTGGTAATTCTTCTTCTTTTTCAACAGAAGTTATTTCTCCGAACTTGATAAGGGTTTTTCCATTTCCAACTACATACCCAGTAGTTGTGGAAGTAAAATGGACTCCTCTAAGGGCTTCGATTGTAAGTCCTGCTGCTTCTATTGTCTAGTTAGTCCCACCGTTTATTGTGCGGAGAATTACTCCATCAATTCCCACAGCCCATCCATTATTTGCATCCAGGAAGAATACTTTAATGAGTGTTCTGTTCTGAGTATCTGGATTTGTTTGTTCATTCCAGGATGTTCCTCCATTTGTAGTATGGCCAATAACTCCACCGCTTCCAACAACCCAGCCTTCTTGGTTATTTATGAAGTGTATGTCATTGAAGGTTCCAGCTGGAGTTGTTTGAGAAGCAAAGTTAGTACCATTATAATAATATATACGACCACCACCACTGACCCATACATTATTAACAGACGGTGCACTGATACCACTGAGAGTAGTTGAACTTGGGCTATTTAAATTAGTAAGACCAGAAGTTATTTCCCATACTTGCCCATTACCACCACAGGCATATCCAATTGGGTTAGCAGGTGTGGTTCCAAAAGGAAAGGAAATATCAAGGAGAGTGCCCATTGAACCTATAAAATTCCAATTAAGTCCTCCATTTGTTGTGTTATATATCCATCCCCCCGCTCCACCTGAGTAACCATTATCTGCATCCAGCATATGGATAGCACTGGTATATCCCAAGGGAGTTGTTTGCCGTGAAAAAGTGATAGCGCCGTCATCTGTTCTGTAAATGCTATCGTATGTGCTGGTAGTTAACCACCCTGTATTATAATCTGTAAAATAAAGATCGGAAAAATCAACTATTCCAGGTATTGATGGAGGATCTATAACATACCAACCGTAGGTTTGGGCAAAGGAATTGGAATTAAAAAATATAAAGCTGAAAAGTGTGAGCAGTAAAATCCTTTTCATATCTGCACCTGAAATAAAGGAATTGAATAGCTAAAATTAACTAGTATTAAACAATATCTCAATCATTACTTATAAAGCTGAAAATATCTTAACTAGTTTATGAAAAAGGAGTTAAATGAGCACTACAGATATCTGTAGTATTTTAATAAAAAAGATTTTGGATGCTTTTGAAAAATTACTTTTTCAACTCTATTACTACTATTTTTATAGCCCGAATTATTTGGTTTTTCCTTTTTATTAATGGAGCAATAAATGTCTTTTAATCTTATTAGAAAGTCAGAGTTTGATAAAGTAAAAACCTTTGATGGTGACTGGGCAATAAAGATGGAATTGTTTGCTGATATGTGCAGGTACAACACATTGGTCGATGTTAAGAAAGCTGGTTCAGGTCATCTCGGTTCATCACTCAGCGCAATGGATATTACAACTTATCTTTATTTAAACGAGCTGAATGTTTTTGAAGTTGGTTTCGATTCACCCGATCGTGATATTTATTTTTCTTCAAAAGGTCACGATGTTCCCGGATTGTATTCACTTTTTTATGCGCTTGGAATTATTCCCGAAGAAAAATTTTTAATGCTCAGAAGATTAAACGGATTGGATGGTCATCCCGAAGTGCGCCAAAACGGAATTGAAGCAAGCACAGGTTCACTTGGAATGGGTATCTCAAAAGGGAAGGGAATGGCCTGGGCAAAAACTTATCAAAATAAAAACGGGCACGTTTATGTTCTAACAGGTGATGGTGAATTCCAGGAAGGACAAATTTATGAATCACTGCAGGCTACAGCACACCAAAAGGTGAATAATATTACCGCAATAATGGATCACAATAAATATCAAACAGATATGCTTGTTGCTGATGTAAATAATATTGAAGATGTTGTACAAAAAGTTTCTTCGTTTGGGTGGCACGTTGTAAGAATTGATGGACACGATTACAATGTTCTCAAAAAAACTTTTTCCGAATTGAAAAAAGTAACTGACAAACCAAAAATGATTGTTGCCGATACGATAAAGGGAAGGGGAGTATCCTTTATGGAGAAACCGGAAATGGAAACCTTTGCCGGAAAAACTCTTTACAAATGGCACAGCGGCGCGCCTGATGATGAAAGTTATGAAAAGGGATTAACTGAACTAACAGAAACGATTAATAAACTTTCAGAAAAACTTGGAATTGGTAAAATTGAAATTCCAAAAAACAAAGGTGAAGGCAAAGCAATCACAAAAACAGAAAAAGAATTTGTAACAGAAGCTTACGGTGATGCTCTTTGCGAAATAGCAAAAACGAATGATAAACTTGTGATTCTAGATGGTGATCTCTCAGCAGATTGCAAGCTGCGAAAGTTTGAGAAAATGTATCCTGATAGGTTTATTGAAAACGGAATTGCTGAACAGGATATGGTTTCTATGGCTGGAGGATTAGCTAGAATGGGTTTAGTTCCAGTTGTAAGCACTTTTGCCAGCTTTCTTGCAGCAAGAGCTAACGAACAGATTTACAATAACGCAGGCGAGAAAACAAAAGTGGTTTACACCTGTCATTTTTCAGGTATGATCCCTGCAGGACCAGGGAAATCACATCAAAGTGTTAGGGATATTTCTTTATTCGGTGCTTTGCCGAATGTTACAATCATTCAACCTTGCAATGCTGAAGAAACAAAATGGGCAACTGAATATTGTGTGAATAAAGCAGAAGAAAATTGTGTTTTAAGATTAGTAATCGGACCTTCACCTGATAAGATTGAACTTCCGAAAGATTATAAATTTAAAATCGGAATTGGTGCAGAACTAACAGAAGGAAATGATGCATTACTTTTCAGCTATGGTCCTGTGATGCTTCACGAAGCATTAGTTGCCGCAGATTATTTAAAGAAAATAGGTTTTGGCTTAAAAGTCATCAATATGCCCTGGCTTAATAGAATTAATAATGAATGGTTGAAAAGAATAGTACAAGATCAAAAGAAAATATTTGTTTTAGAAGATCACTCAGCAATTGGCGGTTTAGGAGATAGATTGCTCAATTCATTAACTGAGATAGGTGAAATTGCTGATAGAGAATTTATAAATTTTGGATTGAGAGAATATCCCGAATGCGGAACACCTCTGGAAGTTTTAGAATTTCACAAGCTTGATGGCAAATCTCTAGCAGAAAGAATTTCAGGCAAGATAGATATAGAAACTGAAGAAAAGGTTAAGCAGAGATATACTTCAGATGCGCCCCAGTAAAATAAAAAAGCCCTCTAAAAGAGGGCTCACAGATTAATTTAAAATTTAATCTTACTCGTTTACAAATCCTAGGTCAGGTCTTGGGCTGCCATATTTTTGTTCCATAGTTAAAACGTGTGGAGCTAATTTTGCCCAAAGTTTTTGTTCTTCTTCTTTCAGCAGTTCAGTATTTTCTTCCATAGCCGCATACCAGCTACCTCCATCTTTTGCAAATTCAGAAATTGCCATCATATTATTTTGTTCGCCAAGCTCGATTGTCCAGGTACTCCACCCATCGGGGATGTTATTCTCTTCGTAAAGCGCTTTCCATTCAGCCAATATATCTAATATTTCATCCCGTTTTTCCAGCTTATATGTGAAGAAAACCCAGTGAAGAAATTCAGCATCCTCCATTTTAACTCTTGGTTCGTTTGGAATATAAGAATACGTGGAATGCCATTTTGCAATAAAGTCTTTATGATATTCCATACTGGATTCGTTTCTTATCATAAACTCTTTCCATTTATCTTTACCTATTTTCTCAATTGCAGATCCAAAGACATTTGGAAAATTATCTATATCTCCATAACCAGAAAGCGGAAAAAGATAGTAATAGTGTCCATCATCTCTTTGTGAAGCTCGCATATATGGAATATCGAGCCCAGCACCAGTCATCAATTCTACCCATTCTTTTGATGTTTCCTCGTATTGCTGCCACATTCCAACCTTAACAACCTCTTCACGCACCCAGTAAAGCTGGTCTTTTGGTTCTTCCTGTGCGAGCACAAATGATGAGCAAATAAGTAAAATAGCTAGCAATGGAAGAAAGAATTTTTGTTTAAGCATAAATATGCCTCCTTAAGTGTTAGTAAATAATTGAGTTTGCCCTCAGTTTGAAAATTAAGAGTATTAGGTGAGGTTTAATGCTAAGCTAAATATTTAATTGATAATTAGCAAGAATTTGAAGGAGGGAAATAAATAGCTGATTTTTTACAGATAAAAGGGTAATTGTAATTATTTAGTGAGCTAATTAACTCGGTTTAAATTTATAGTATACCTTTTTTCCCAACCAGAAAAGTAAAATTACAACTATCAATCCGGCAACAACCGGAAGAAAAACCGCCAGCAGCGAAAGGCCGAAAGAGGAACCAGCTTCCACGGTTGAAACTACAGGATTACCAACTCCTCCGGTCGTTGTTGTTGAAGTTAATCGCGTAACACTTGTTCCGGTTTGAACAATTCCAGCTGCACCGCTTCCGGCAATAATTGCTAATCCCCATTTTGCCAGTGGCGGAATTCCGCTGACAACTGCAACCATTAAGATTGCTCCGGCAATGAAAGCTGCAGGAGTAGAAATTGTATCCAGCAAATTATCGAACCAAGGAATGTAATAGGCACCAATTTCTAATATTGTTGCCGCACCAAATGCTATTAATGCAGGATAAGTTCCGATCCATTCAAATGAATCGGAGAGAGGTAAGATACCAGTAATCGAGGCAATGCTTGCAACAAGAAACGGAACAAAAATTCTGAATCCTGTTGCAGAACTAAGCCCGATTCCTAAAAGGATTGATGTAAAAGTTTCCAATTGAAACTAATTAATTTTTTCCACCAAATAATCCGCCCAAAACATTGCCTAGCGGACTTGATTTTCCACCATCAAGCAGCATTCCAGCTACATCATCGAGCACACTTCCATCTCCATCTGAATCAAGAATAGAAGCAATACCACTCGAACCTGCACCCTGGTTATCTCTTTTGTTTGTTAGGAATCCTAATATTATGGGTGCTAACATGGGAATAAGTTTTGCGGCGGTTCCACCATCAATTTTAAATTTATTTGCAATTAAATCTGTGGCTTGAACACCTGAATCACCAAGCAGCCCGCCCAAACGGGGATCAGGACTTTGATCTTTTGACTTTTGTTCGAACAGCTGATCTAAATTACCTAAAACTTCTGAACTACCGTACTTATTTAAAATATGGTCAACTCTTTCCTGTCCACCGCGTTCATCCTTCTGCTTTTTCAATCCACCAAGAATAAGTGGGGCTAATTGCGGAAGAATTTGTGAAACTGTATTTTGATCTAAGTTAAGTGATGAAGACATTTTTTTACTTACATCCGGACCCATTGAGCCCAGAAATTCTTCGAGAATGTTTGGCATATTTATCCCTTTTCTATTTGTTTGTTGAATGATTTAATGAATACAATATAATGAAAAAAACCTTACCAAGTGCCCTAAAAATCAGGCTAAAACGAGGATTGACTAAAAATTATAGTTACCTTTTTTTCTTTTAATGAATCTTCCTCTACCAACTTCTCCGATAAATTTGTTGTTGCTTATTATTATTTCTCCTCGCGAGATAACTGTTTCAGCACTTCCTTGAATTTTCATTCCTTCATACAACGAATAATCAACATTCATATGATGAGTTTCGGAAGATATAGTATGCATTTTATTTGGATCCCAAATTACAATGTCTGCATCCGATCCAATTTCAATAGTTCCTTTTTTAGGATACATACCAAACAGTTTTGCAGGAGTAGTTGATGTTAAATCTACCCAACGATTTATTGAAAATCTCCTGCCATTCACACCACCTTCAAACAGCAATTGCATCCGGTTCTCAATCCCAGGTCCGCCGCTTGGTATTTTTGTGAAGTCATTTTTGCCAAGATCTTTTTGTCCATTAAAACAGAAAGGGCAGTGGTCTGTTGCAACAACCTGCAGTTGATTATTTATTAATCCTTCCCATAGTTTTTGCTGGTGCCATTTTTCTCGAACAGGAGGAGTAAAAATTAATTTTGCATCTTCAAAATTTTGGTTGTTCATATCCTCTAGAGAAAGAAAAAGATATTGGGGACACGTTTCTGCAAAAACAGGAAATCCTTTTTTTCTAGCTTCAGAAATTTTTTCAAGCCCATCATTTGTTGAAAGGTGAACAATATAAAGTGAGCAGCCTGATTTTTCTGCCAGTTCAATCGATCTTTCAACTGCTTCTCCTTCAGTTTCTGCTGGACGCGTTAATGCATGAAAAATTGGTGCAGTTTTTCCTTCTGCAAGTGCATTCTTAACAATTTCATCTATTTCAATTCCATTTTCTGCGTGAATTAATATAAGAGAACCATTTTTCTGAGCCTGTTTCATAGCTTTAAAAATTGTATTATCATCTAACATCAGTCTATCAGGATAAGCCATAAACATTTTAAAACTTGTAATTCCATTATTAATTAATTCGTCCATTTCTGCTAACTGCGAATCCGGCAATTCAGTAATTATCATGTGGAAGCCGTAATCAATCACCGCTTTGCCTTTTGCTTTTTTTTGCCAGATGTTGAATGCATCTTGCAGACTCTTGCCCTTGGATTGAGTAGCAAAATCTATAATGCTTGTTGTGCCGCCAAATGATGCAGCAATTGTTCCAGTTTCAAAATCATCACTTGATGTTATTTCACCGTACGGCATATCAAGATGAGTGTGCACATCAATTCCACCAGGAATTACATATTTTCCTTTTGCATCAATTATATCTTGAGCATCCCTATCTAAATTTTGTTCGATGAGGTTCACTTTTTCATTCTTGATATAGACATCGGCAAAAAAATCTTTTTCTGCTGTAATGATTTGACCGTTTTTAATTAGTAACGACATAGCTTTACAAACAATTATTACTTAAGATTGAATGGGTTTAATTTATTAAATTTATACTCAATATTCTTATAAAATTGGAGAGTGAATGAGTTCCTGGAATTGGGAGATTGCAAACGAAGAGTTTCTTAAAAAAACAATTGAGCGATGTAAAGAAAAAAATATTATCCTTCCAAAATTTTCAGAATTAAAAAATCCTGATAGAATTTCTTCAAAAATTCAGTCCAAGATGAGTAACATTGATTTACAGGAGGTTAATCCATTAAATCTTTTTAGAATTAATTGGAGAAATGATCCTGCAACGGGTGGAATAGGTGATATCAATTTTTTAGAAATTCCAAATGAGATAACAGGTGTTAAAGCAAGAATTATAGGCTTAGTTGGAAAATTCTTTCCAACAGGTGCACACAAAGTTGGCGCAACGTACGGCTGTCTTGCCCCTTATTTAGTTACCGGAAGATTTAATCCGGAATATCACAAAGCAGTCTGGCCATCTACAGGAAATTACTGCAGAGGTGGAACGTTTAATTCCGCACTTCTTTCTGTTCATCCGGTTGCAATTCTTCCGGAAGAAATGAGCAAGGAAAGATTTGAATGGCTTGAAGGTTTGGGTGCTGAAATCTATGCAACTCCCGGTTGTGAAAGTAACGTAAAAGAAATTTATGATAAATGTCACGAACTTGAAGCTGAAAGTGATGAATATTTCATTTTTAATCAATTTGATCAGTTTGGTAATTCGGTTTGGCATTACGAAATAACAGGCTATACAATTGAAAAACTTTTCAATCAGATAAAAGATAAAGATCAAAGATTAAGTGCATATGTTAGTGCTACCGGCTCAGCGGGAACGATCGCTGCTGGAGATTATTTAAGATCACTTTATCCCCAGCTAAAAGTTTTAGCAACTGAAGCTTTACAATGCCCAACACTTCTAATGAACGGTTATGGTGGGCATAGAATTGAAGGAATCGGTGATAAACATATTCCATGGATTCACAATGTTAAAAACACAGATGCGGTTGCTGCTATTGATGATGAAGATACATTAAGAGTATTGAGATTATTTAATGAAGAAGAGGGTAAAGAAGTTTTGGTCCAAAATGGAGTGGACAAAGATGCAGTTGAAAAGTTATCTTATTTAGGAATATCCTGTATATGTAATCTTCTTGCATCAATTAAACTTGCAAAATATTACGAGTTAAATGAAAATGACACCATCATCACAATTTTTACAGATTCCGTTGAACTTTATTATTCACGCTTAAAAGAAATGAATGAAAATTGGGGATCTTATAATAATACACAGGCTTTAATTGATTGGAATGCTTTAATTAAAATGCAAAGTATCGATTACTTTAAAGAATTAAATTATTACGATAAAAAACGAATACACAACCTGAAATATTTTACCTGGATTGAACAGCAAGGTAAAGATGTGGAAGAACTTGATGCCCAGTGGAATGATGAAAATTACTGGAATGAAAGATTTACAATCGCACCCAAGTGGGATAAGTTAATTGATGGTTTTAACAAACAAGTTGGAATCAAAATTTAATCATAATGAAAATTACCAACGCCTGGATTTGTAGAATAAATAAGAATAATGTTGAACCAATCTTTGGTGATTTAACTTTTACTGATGGAAAAATTTCAAGCATTGAAGAAAAATCTTTTGAACCAAAAAATGTTTTTGCTGAGAATTTTAATGAGAAAGATATAATCAATGCTGGCGGAAGAGTAGTAACAATTCCAAACATAAATTTCCACGATCATTTTTATTCCAGGCTTGCAAAAGGACTAACCATAAAAGGTGAGACCGATAATTTTCACAACATTTTAAAGAATCTTTGGTGGAAACTGGATTTAATTTTAGATGAAGAGATGATTAAAGCTTCTTCCCAAATGGCTGCACTTGAATCAATTAGAAATGGTGTTACTTATATTTTTGATCATCACTCATCACCTCAATCTGCAAACGGAAGTCTGAAAATAATTAGCGATATTTTAAGTGAAGCTGGATTGCGTGGTGTGCTGTGTTTTGAATCAACTGATAGAAATGGAAAAGAATTTACGAAGCAAGGATTGAATGAAAACATAGATTTTCTTCAAAATCAAACCGATGAAAACATAAAAGGATTGTTTGGGTTGCATGCATCATTTACTGTTGATGATGAATCATTAAAAACACTATCAGAATTTGTAAATAATAATGATCTTGGAATTCACGTCCATTTATGCGAAGATAAAGTTGATCGGGATTTCAGCTTAAAACAGTTTAACAAATCACCTGCAGATCGTTTTATAGATTTTAAAATGCTTAATGATAAAAGCATTTTAGCACACGGTATTCATTTAGTTGAAAATGATTTCAGATTAATCGAAAAAGCAGGCAGTGCAATTGTTTACAATCCTGATTCTAATCTAAACAATGCAGTTGGATTAGCAGACTTTTCGCACGTTCCCGATTCAATTCCTATTTTGGCAGGCACAGACGGTATGAATTCTAATCCTGCAAGATCTTTAAAGCAGTTGTTTCTAATTAGCCGGCATCGGGGCATGTCATTCGATGAATCATTCAAATTCATAAATAAAATATATTTTGATCAGATAAATTTTGTGAAGAAATATTTTCCTGATTTTACTTTACTGAATACAAATGACAGAGCGGACTTAATTATTTGGGATTATATCCCGCCAACAATTTTTAACTCTGAAAATTTCTTCGGGCACTATGTTTATGGAATTTTAGACAGACCAGTTCACAGTGTAATTCAAAATGGAAAAGTATTAATGAAAAATTTTCAAATTACTATAGATGAAACATGTTACAATGCTAAGATAGTTGAGCAAGGAAAAAGATTATATGAAAAATTCAACTCCATTTCTTAATAACTAATTAAACCTTTAAACAGAATGGAACTCTCAAAACAAATCCTAATAAAAGCAGAAGAGTATAAAGATTACACTGCGAACAATCTATCAAAGCTTATTCAAATTAAATCTCTAAGCACTCAGGAAAAAGAAGTTGCTATTACAATGAAAAAGATGATGGAAGAAGCAAACTTTGATGAAGTAAGAATTGATGGATTAGGAAATGTGATCGGAAGAATCGGCAGGGGCAAAAAAATAATTGCAATCGATGGACATATCGATACAGTAGAATTAGGAAATCGCGATGCATGGGATTTCGATCCTTTGGGTGGTGAAATTAAAGATGGATTTGTTCAAGGTCGAGGTGCAGCCGATCAAACAGGTGGACCTGTTGCTGCAATTACTGCAGGAAAAATATTGAAGGAAGTTGGTTTGGCAGACGATGTTACTCTATATGTTACTGGAACTGTGATGGAAGAGGACTGCGATGGACTTTGCTGGAAGTACATCATCGAAGAAGAAAGAATTAAACCTGATTGTGTAATTGTAACTGAACCCACAAACCTGAATATATATCGTGGTCACAGAGGGCGAATGGAAATTCAAGTTTCATTTTACGGTTTATCCGCACATGGTTCCGCTCCCGAGAGAGGACAGAACGCAATTTATATGGCTTCGCGTGCTGCTTTGGAAATTGAAAAATTAAACGAACAGTTGGCTGTTGATCCTTTTTTAGGTAAGGGAAGTGTAACAATATCTGAATTTATCTCTTCAAGCCCGTCGCTCTGTGCGGTTTCTGATTTTACGAAAATTCACCTCGACAGAAGATTAACATGGGGAGAGGATAAAGAGCTTGCATTAAACCAGGTAAAAGAAATTGTAAGCGGAATGAATGCTAAAGTTGAATTATTAAAATACAAAAAGAAAGCTTATACGGGTCTTGAATACGGAATGGAAAAGTATTATCCAACTTGGAGAATTGAAGAAGATCATCCGGTAATTCAGAATGGAATAATGAGCTTTAAAGAGCTGTTCGGAAAAAATCCTTTAGTTGATAAATGGACTTTCTCAACAAATGCCGTAACAATAAACGGTATTTATAAAATTCCGGTCGTTGGCTTTGGACCGGGCAACGAAGAACTTGCACACGCACCTAATGAAAAAGTTCCTATAGATCATCTAGTTAAGGCATCAGCATTTTATGCTAACTACTGTAATAACTTTTAACTTTTTTATTGAGGATTAAATTAGATGAATAAAGATTTAAAAGGAAAGCATTTTTTAAGCTGCGAAGATTGGACAAAAGAAGAACTGAATATTGTCTTCGATACTTCATTTGAATTAAAAGAGAAATTTTACAAAGAAGAACCAACTAGATATCTTCTTGATAAAACGCTTTTTATGATTTTCTTTGAGCAGTCTACCCGGACGCGAAACTCGATGGAAGCTGGAATGACACAGTTGGGTGGGCACGCGCACGATTTGACATCAGACAAAATGCAGCTTTCGCATGGCGAATCAGCAAAAGATACTGCTATAATTCTATCACGAATGGGACATGGTATTGCATCGCGCAATTGCTTTTATGGAATCGGAAAAGATTATCTTGCTGAAATGGCAAAACATTCAACCAAGTCTGTTATGTCTTTGCAGGATGATGTTTATCACCCTTTTCAGGGACTTGCGGATTTAATGACGATATTTGAAAAGTTTGGAAAAAACACAAATGCATTAAAAGTTACAGTATCCTGGGCTTATGCTGATACTCATGCTAAACCTCTTTCAGTTCCGCAAACGCAAATTTTACTTTTTCCGAGATTTGGAATTGATGTTACTGTTGCTCATCCCAAGGAATTTCCACTGAGTGATTACATTGTTGAAAAAGCAAAAACGAACGCAGATGAGGGTGGAGGCTCAATTAAATTTACGAATGAAATGGACGATGGTTTGGAGGCCGCGCAAGTTGTAATTCCGAAAAACTGGGGAGGATATGGCGCTTACGGTGTGCAGGAGTATTTGGATAATGAAGATGATTGCAAAAAAGTAATGGCTGAAAATTTAGAAAAATATCATGGATGGATTTGCGATAGAAGAAGAATAAATCTTGCTGATAAAAATGTAAAACTTATGCACGCATTGCCGGCAGATAGAAATCACGAAGTAACAGATGAAGTAATTGATGATGAAAAGATATCGGTTGTTTTTGATGAAGCAGAAAACAGGCTGCATACAGCAAAAGCAATAATGGCTTTAACTATGTAAAAGGATATAGCTACAACTGCAACAAATAAAGTTATCTATCCACCTCGTCTAATGTTTCTCTTAAAATTACATTTAGCTTTTCTGTGTTAATCAAAACATCAACATTAAACTGTTTTAAATAATTGTTAAAGTATTGTATTTTTTCATCGATAAATTCGTTCAGTAATTTAATTTTTGGTTCTATACCCAGTTCCTCCCCCTCTTTTTTTCTTTTTAATAAAGAATAAATCTCAGCTTTAACATTCTCATCTTTTACCTGGCTTTTAACTAATTTATCAAATTCCATTGGTGCCATTGTATTAGTTTCTTCAATCCAGGAACATGCAAGTAATGGGCGAAGCAGGTAAAAATACTTTTTAATTCTAACATCATCAGTTTTTAAGTACGTTCTGTAGTTTCCTTCAGCCATATTTAAATAATGATATAAACATGATTTAGGGTTAAAATATTCACTTGCTAACTCTCTTAGTTTTTTTATAGCTGTATATTTTTCCAGATAGATGATAGGACTTCTTAACCATTCCATTAACGGTGGATTAGATTTCCTGAAAAGTTTCAGTGCTTTTTTGAATTCCCAGCCAGCCAGATCAATCTCATTTGGCAAGATTTTTTCATAACTATCTTTTTTCTCATCTATTGTGAGATACCAATTCTTTTTATGTATATAAATAAATCGAACGTCCCAATCACTGTCTGTTGATTCAAATCCCCATGCTCGGCTGCCTGATTCCACTGCATACAAAATTTTAGCATCAAGAATTTCTTCAACATTGAGCAATTCTTTCACTATAAGATGTTTCATAGAATTTTATATTTTTTCATTCATTTGGTGCAATAATTCGACAATGATACCAACTAACAAAGAGTAATTTAAACTCATCTAGGATGTCTTGTATTTCATTTGATGTATTATCTGAGAATTTGCCAATACAAAATTGAGTTACAATTCCGCTTTCCGCAGTTCCATAAAATATCGTTGAGTCCGTTTTTAGTGAAAAACCATTTTTAACAAATTCATTTGAAATTTTAAGACTGCCTACTTTATTTACACTTAAGATGTTTTTAATACTTTGTAAATCTAAATTAAGTTTTGGTTCTCCAATGGTATCTCGAACATGACAATTCTTAAAAGCTGTAAAATCTGAATCGACTTTCTTGCTATCGTTTATCTTTAGCTCTTCAATTTTTTTAATCTCAATTTCAACTAGAGGAAGTGATGATTTATTTAAGAATTCGTTTTGTCTCCATTCATCTTCTAAAATCGAGTATTCAAAATCATTAAATAGACTTGAATTAAAAGTCTGCGGTATTTCGTTGGAAACCGTTGGTATTGTGAATAGTAAATCCTCTGGATTCATATATTTAATTTTCTTCACTTTAAGAATTAATTCTCTTGACTCAAGAAAATCTTTGGAATCTGCAGGAATAGCCTCTTCAATGGACCAATCTTCATTTTTTAGGTGCATTGTTGTATGAATTTCAAATGTCTCTGGCAATTGTGCTGGTGGTATTTTTGAAATTGATATTGTATTCCCGTTCGATGAATCAATAAGTTGAACTCTAACTTTATTACTCTTTCCAAATATTTTGCTAAGTATTCCCAAAGTTTTTTTAATAATGTTTAGTATCGCACAATATATGTCGCGATGTGATAACTAATAATTATTTGGATTGATTATCTTTGTAAAAGATATATAATCATATATTTAATTTCAAAGATAATGAGTAGTTATTCTTATAAATGTTTTAAGTGTAGCGAAATATATTCAGTGGAGGAGATTGAAAAGGGGATTCATTATCTCTGCCCAAAATGTGGAAAATCTGAAAAAAATAAACCGCTTGAGGGTGTACTAACCGTTGAATATCATTACAATGAATTAGAAAAGAAAATATCAAGAGAAGAATTCCTAAGACTAACTCCCGGCAAGTTTTGGTTATATCCTGATTTATGGCCACTTGATTTTAATAATTTCGAAGATGATCAACTCAACAAGCTTGCATTACCTGCTGATCAGCTATTTAATTACAAAATTGATGGCAAGAAATTATTGATTCAGGATGAAACCCGAAATCCCACGCTTTCATATAAAGATAGAGCAACATCACTTGTTGTTTTAAAAGCAATTGAGTTAGGAATCACTGAAATTGCAGCTGCATCAACCGGTAACGCTGGATCATCATTAGCAGGAATTTGCTCACGCTTAGGATTGAAATCTCGAATATATGTGCCCCAAAATATTCCTGAGGAAAAACGAATTCAAATTGAAGCTTACGGCGCAGAATTAAAAATCGTTGAAGGTGATTACGATAAAGCATTTGATTTATGTCTTGAAGATTCAAAAAAGAATAACTGGTACAACAGGAACACTGCTTATAATCCTTTAACTATCGAAGGAAAAAAATCAGCAGCTTATGATATTTTTGTTTCCGCAAAAGGAGAAATTCCTGATGTAATTTTTGTTCCAGTAGGAGATGGTGTAATCATTTCAGGTATTTATAAAGGATTTAAAGAACTTCTCACACTTGGCTGGATTGATAAACTTCCAAAATTAATTGCAGTTCAATCAACAGGAAGTGATGCACTTGTAAGATATTTTAATACGGGAAAATTCGAATATAAAGCTGCTAAAACATTAGCTGACAGCATTCTAGCAGGAGCTCCACGGAATCTTTATTTAGCATCTGATGCTGTTAAAAAAAGCAACGGAATTGCCATTGCAGTAACTGATGAAGAAATTCTACTTGCGCAAAAAGAATTTATAAAACAAACAGGTATATTGTGCGAACCAT
Organism: Ignavibacteriaceae bacterium; assembly: GCA_013042995.1. Classification (GTDB taxonomy): domain Bacteria; phylum Bacteroidota; class Ignavibacteria; order Ignavibacteriales; family Ignavibacteriaceae; genus IGN2. The sequence continues at coordinate 24,178 of JABDPB010000057.1, forward strand.
CCTGTGCGACTACCTATGCTGCTTATAAAAGTTTAGCTGAAAAAGATAAGATTGATTCTTCAATAAAAGTTCTTCTATTGATTACAGGGAATGGATTGAAGAATATAACATCATTGAGAATTAAGGGTGTCTAAAGGCTAGTATATGTGACGTGCTGGGCGAACAGCCCGCGTGTGCATATGTACAGTATTACCTGCTGGATTTTATTATTTCTCATTGTTTACAATTTCATAAGGTATCAAAAGGCTTAGGTTGAGTTCCATCAATATCGGTAAAACCATACTCTCTTGCTAACTCCGCTGCCACTAGTATTTGTCCTGTTCTTTTCATTATTTCCGGATCAGAAGCTAAAGCTGAAATCGCTCTTCCAACAAATTGTGCAGATTCTTTTTTAGGGTTTGGTGTTTTTCTCTTGTCAGCAATATATCCGGGATAAAGTGATACACAAGCTATGTTGCTCTTCTTTAATTCAACGGACATATCCATTGTCATTTTATCAACAGATGCTTTTGTAACACCATAGATTACATTTCCATAATATTTAAGACTAGCATAAAATGAAATATTCACAATTAGCCCTTGCCTTCGCTTAAGCATTATTTGAGTTGCATAAACACTCGCCACGTAATTCGAACGAACTCCAACACTGTTCATTTCTTCCCATAATTCAATAGGCTGTTTCCAAAAAGGGTCTTTCCATTTGAATCCAGAATATGCCTTTCGGTTACGAAGCCTGTTATAACCTCCCCAAGCGTTATTAACAAGTACGTCTATCTTTCCTTCGTTCTTTTTTATTAGTTTAAAAACAGATTGTACTTCATCATCATTTTTGTGATTGCAGGCAACGGCTATACCTTTTCCTCCAGCTGCTGTTATTCCTTTCACATCTTTTTCTTTAATGCTTCTACCTGTTACATAAACAGTGGCTCCAGCTTCTCCCAAACCTAGAGCTATTCCTTTTCCAACATTTTTAGTTCCTCCAGTAACCAAGGATACTTTCCCCTCTAATTTTTTCATTTTATCTCTTTTATTTTCTTGCAGTTAACGGTATGGCTATGCGTAGCACCGGATTTCAAGATATTTTGTTTTCCGTTTTACAATTAGTTTGTTTATTGCAATTACTATCACATTAGTATTTGAGCCCGCATTACTTATAGCCATTTTTATGTGTTCGTTTTAATTTTTTATCTCAATTACTACATTTCCTTTTTTATGACCCTGGTCAACATATTCGTGTGCACTTACTATTTCGTCAAGTTGGAAACACTTGTCTATATAAGGTCTAAGCCTTTCTTTTTCTGCCAGCTCTTTTATTCTTTTAAGGTGTTGGATTTTTTCTTTTGTAAGCATTTTGACCGAAACAAAGGCACCTCCTTTTTTCAAGACTTTTTTTGCTTTTGATTTAGTTGTTTTGCCAACAGCATCAAAAACAATATCGAATTTATTTTTGAGAAACGAATAGTCTTCTTTCTTGTAGTCAATTGCTCTATCTGCACCAAGAGATTCTACCATGTCGAAATTTGAACTACTACAAACAGCAATAACAGATGCTCCTTGTTGTTTTGCAATCTGAACAGCATAGCTGCCTACACTTCCAGAAGCACCATAAACTAGTACGTTTTGCTCTTTATTAAGATTTGCTTTCTCTAATAAAAACATGGCTGTCATTCCTCCAACGGGTAAAGCAGCAGATTCTTTGAAGTTAATTTTCTTGGGCATTAATTCAATTACACCGTGTTTCCACTCTTGTGGCAAGCATATATATTCAGCATATGAGCCAGAAGTTAACATTGTAGTAGTTCCAAAAACATTATCACCTATATTAAATTTTGTAACATTTTTGCCCACACACTCGACGACTCCAGCTAATTCATGTCCCAAGATTTTCTTTTTCGGTCTAAATAAACCAAATATCAGTCTCGCAGGAAGCCAGAACAAAGGAGGAAAATCTGAACCACGAAGCCGCACATCTCCTGAAGTAACAGTTGCAGCATGTATTTTGATGAGAATTTCATTGTCTTTTGGTTGAGGCTTTTCAACCTCTACTAACTTTAGGACATCTGGCTTTCCATACTTTGTATAAATTATTGCTTTCATATTAATTTTTTATCCTCAATAGACACATAAGGGTTTCGGCTATGAGTAGTTGCGTGGGTTAGCACAAACCATACAAGTACACACCAAGCTGAAAATCCGCTAAGATTCTCAGAAGTAGACGAGAAAAAGCAATTACCTATAGCCATTGTTGTGTGGAGTATTTTACTTTAAATCATTTGGGTCAATACTTGTTCCAATCGAGTCACATTTTTGTTTTAACTCTTCATTATTTAGTAGCTCCATTCTGTAGCATCGAGTGAGAAAATAATAGGCAGAATCAACTAACTCTCGTCTTGTTTCCTTCATCTCTGAGCTCGAGATTCTGGTTGGTGGCGAAGGCTTTCCGTCACTCAAGTCACATTTTCCACCGCAAAGTGGACAGAAATCAAAAACTTTTGTTCCATGATTTTTTATCCAGTCTTTCTGTGCGTCGCTCATGTCTTTAAATCGAGTGTTGTACTGGTCAATAATTCTTTGAGTCTCTTTTACTTCGTTCAACCAAAAGTCCACATTAGCAAATTGCCCCACTACATGATGAGCGTAACCAGACGTAAATCGTCTTAATTGTTCAGCGACCATATTTGCCTTTTCAATGGTATACATCATTATTCATTTTTTTAGTTGCTATTTAGTTTTTATGCCACACAACATCTCACTAAACGCATTTCGTAAAGGAAAACAATTTTGTGTGAAATGTTAATGTGTATCAAAATAAAATATTACGAATATAAATTCAATAAATTCTTGTTATATTTATGTAAAGTATAAATCTCTTGATATCAAATTTTATTACCACAAAAAATATATGGCATAATCCTCTCCGCAGGTCTTTCTGGAAGGATGGGGAAGTTTAAACCTTTACTTTCTTATAGGGGGAAATCATTTATCCAAAATATTGTTGAAAAGTTAATTATAGTATGTGATAAAATAATTATCGTTACCGGATTTAATGCAGATGATGTTCAAAACAATGTGAGGCAAGTAAAAGTTAATTCTAAAATTGAGTTTGTGGTTAATTCGGAATATGAAAAGGGAATGTTCACTTCACTTCAAGCAGGACTAAAAGTTGCTAAAAATTCCGATTGGAATTTATATCATTTTGTAGATCAGCCGGGCTTGCCGGAAAATTTTTATGCGAATTTTATTAAGCAAATAGATAATAAACATAACTGGGTTCAACCATCCTTTAATGAACTAAGAGGTCATCCAATTCTGATTTGCAGATCATTGTATGATTTAATTATAAATGAATCAGAAAACAGCAGCTTGCGGGAAATTTCTAAAAATCCTATTGTAAAAAAGAAATTCTGGGATTGTGAGATTAAAGAGATATTACAGGATTTTGATACAGAAGAAGATTTGCCAACTTAAACTTAAATTTTATCCATGACCATTTTTTGTTCTTGTCTTAATAGGTAATCGGTAATAACGAGTATTATCAAACTGATAAAAAGCGTTTGCAACTGCAGGTGCGGTTGGAACCAAACCAATTTCTCCAACACCTTTTACACCGTAGGGTCCGTGAGGATCGGGAACTTCAATTCCTATAACTTCCATTTTTGGAGTTTCTTTTGCTCGAAGAATACCACACTTTCTTAACCTCGTACTTTTAGGGACACAATTATCCAGCTCCAAATCTTCAGTTAAAGCGTAACCTATACCCATGTGAATTGAGCCTTCAATCTGTCCTTCAAACAAGCCGGGATTAATTATTTTCCCAGCATCGTGTGCTGCATAAACAGTATCAATCTCACCTTTATCATTTAATACAACAACCTGTGTTGCATAACTGTAGGAGTAATGGGTAACGATTTCATTTACATCATCCTCCGGTTTTGTAGTCCAATTGCAAACCCATTCGCCATTGTAAATTCTTCCAGTAAGTTCTTCAAGAGATTTTGATTTCAAATCTTCTTTTAATTGAAGACAAGCATTAGATATTGAATTACCAATAATTGATGTAGCTCTAGATGCAGTTGTCATTCCTGCTGTTGCTTCTTCTTTTGTATCAACTAGCACTTCAATTAGATCGGGATCAATACCTGTTTCGTGTGAAAGAAACTGCACAGCCATTGTATTTACGCCCTGTCCCATTTCGGTCCAGCCGTGATGCAAAATTATTTTATCAGCAGAAACAATTTCAATTTTCACTTTTCCTTCATCGTTCATTCCATTTCCAATTCCAGTGTTTTTAATTCCACAGGCAATTCCAGCATACTTCGCTTTTTGAAAAATATCTTTAACTGCGAGTAAAGTTTTTCTTACACCGCTTCCCTTATTAATTAATTGTCCTGTTGAAGTCATATCACCTTCAGTTAAGGCATTATCGAATCTAAATTGCCAGCGGTCAAATCCACCTTTCTCACATAGTTCATCAATGCAACTTTCCAGTGCAAATGCAACTTGATTAACACCAAAGCCGCGCATTGCACCACATGGAAGGTTGTTTGTATAAACAGCTTTACTAATAACATCAACATTTGGAATGTGATAAGGACCTGCAGAATGACCGGCAGCTCTTTCAAGAACTTTCATTCCAACAGAAGCATAAGCACCCGTATCGCCTAGAATGTCTGCTTTTAATATTGTAAGCTTTCCTTCTTTATTACAGCCTAAAGTGTATTTCATTCTCATTGGGTGACGTTTGGGATGCATTAATATTGATTCATCCCTGTTTAACGTTACCTTTACAGGTTTTTGCAAGATGAATGAAAAGAGTGCAACATGACCTTGCACAGAAAGATCTTCTTTTCCACCAAAACCACCTCCATTTGGAACAAGTATTACTCTCACCTTTTCTTTAGGAAGATTAAGTAATTTTGCTATTTGAGTCCGGTCTTCATAAATACCTTGCCCCTGAGAGTAAACTTCAATACCACCTGTCGTTGGATTTGCTATCGAACATTCAGGCTCCATATAACCATGTTCTATTCTTTGAGTGTAATATGTTCCTTCCGAAATAAATGCTGCGGCCTTTAAAGCATTTTCAACATCACCACGTTTTATTTTTGTTTCTGATAGAAGATTCCCTTTTGAATGGATGTTTGGGCTGTTTTCATTTAAGGCCTGTTCAGGATCCGAAAGTGGTTGAAGAATTTCATACTCAATTTTAATTAGTTTTACAGCTTCGCGGGCAATTGCTTCTGTTTCTGCAACTACCCCTGCAAGAACATCACCAACATATCTTGTTTCTTCACCTTCATCAATCATTAAAGGCCAATCTGGAATTATTAAACCAGTATTTCTACTTCCAGGAATATCGTTAGCCGTGAAAACTTTAAAAACTCCTGGATAATTTTTTGCTTCATCAGTTTTTATAGAAATAACTTTTGCTCTTGGATGATCGCTAAATTTTAAAGCACCGTGAAGCATTCCATCAAATTTCATATCTGCTACATAAGGGCTCTGCCCAAGCACAAGCTTATCTGCATCATATTTTGGATGCTTCTTTCCGATTTTACCATAACTTTTTGGCTTTGGAATTTCTTCATTTTCTCTTATTGCATCTGCCGCATATTCAATTGCATCTATAATTTTTTTATATCCTGTGCATCGACACAAATTCGGGTTTAATGTTTTTGTAATCTCATCACGCGATGGAGAAAGATTATTTTCGAATAAAACCATAGCTTGCATAACGATGCCCGGAATGCAGAAACCGCATTGCACTCCGCACTTCTCAACAAATGCATTTGAAATTGTTCTTTTTTGATAATCTGATAATCCTTCAACCGTTTTTACGTTACCATTTTCAACTTTTTTCATTGGAATTGCGCAGGAGAGGACAGCTTTTCCATTTAAGTCAACTGTACAGCATCCACAAACAGCCTGTGGTGCACAGCCATCCTTGGGAGAAATAATTCCTTCAATTTCACGTAAATAATTTAGAAGTGATAATTCAGGATTACCGTTATAAGTTCGTGTATCTCCATTAAGAGTAAAATTCATCAAACTAACAGTGTGTGATAATTTAAATTTTTAAATAAGTAATACATCTCTGCAGCTTTTTTCAAAACTATTTCATTTAAATATTCAGATTTAAATTTCAGATCTATTAAATCGAAATTGTTTTTATCAAAATTTACAATAACAATATCATTTTCATAAATCAGCAAATTTTTATTTAAAGATAAAAATTCAACCCCTAATTTGCTTTTATATTTTATCTGATTTTGAGAAATTAAATATCCAAAATCTTCTTTGTTAAAACTTTCTTCAGTTAAATAAAACCTTGGTTTTATTTCAAAGGGTGATCCATTTGTTGGGCAGAAAGTAACACAGTTGCCGCATTCATTACAAAAGTCTGCCACGTTTAATATTTGATTTGTCTGTTGAGCAACAAAACGATCTATAACTTCGGATTTTTTACCGCTTCCACTTGTAGAAATTTTATAGATTGGAATACTCATCTTCTCCGATTCAAATGCAAAATTTGCGAAGTTAGGGCAAACTCCTACACAGATATTACAAATATCATCGCAGTAAATACATCGTTCTGCTTCTTTCCTTGCCTGCTCGTCAGTCAAAACGGGATTTACAAGTTCAAAACTTTTTCTATTTGTCAATTCAGTTTCAGGTAACTCAATTCCAAACTTGCGGTAAGCTTGTTTCTTTTGAAAATCAGCAAGCGTTAATTTTATGCCTGACTCTGTTTTCTTGTGAAAATCAATTTTTGATTTTTCAATGATTTTCAAGGCAGCGCTTCTACCGTCGCCAATCGCATTGATTAATGAATCCGCTCCGCGTACAACATCGCCACCGGCAAAAACATTTTTAAACTGTGTCTCAAAAGTTGTTGAATTTATCTTTAATTTCTCGTTTGGTAGAAAATCCAAAAAAATATCCTGCCCGATTGCAGTAATAATTGAATCAAATTTCAATTGAAAATTAGAATTTTTAATGGGCACAGGTCTTCTTCTTCCACTTTTGTCTTGTTTTCCTAATTTCATTTTTATACAATTAAGTTCCAGTTGATCCTTATCATCCTTTAAAATTGAAACGGGAGTAGCAAGTTGAATTAGTTTAACTCCTTCTTCAAGCAGAGCTTTTATTTCATCCGCACCCACAGGCATTTCTTTTTTAGTCCTGCGATAAATCATAGTTACTTTACCATTAACAATACGATTTGCCGTACGTGCAGCATCCACCGCAGAAAGTCCTCCGCCGATTATTGCAACATCATTTCCAAGTTTAAATTTCTCTCCGCTTCTAACTTTAAAAAGAAAGCTAAGTTGATCGTAAACACCAGGTAGGTCTTCTCCCTCAATTTTAAGCTTTTTACTTTTTTTGGCTCCAACTGCAATGTAAACAACATCATTTTCTTTTTTTAGCTGATGATAAATTTTTTCATCAACATTCTGATTATAATGTATTTTTGCACCCACCGATTCAATTAAATCAATATCACTTTTTATCTGATCATCACTCAATCGGAATTTTGGTATACTTCCAGAAGCCATTCCACCAGCGAAAGATTTGGATTCAAATACATTTACATCGAATCCTTCAAGTGAAAGAAAATATGCGCAGGATAAACCAGAGGGACCTCCACCAATAACTGCAGCTTTTAGTCCGTTTTTCTTTTTTCCATTCGATTTAGTTTTTATACCTGCATTTTCAGAAATATATCTTTTAATCCCTCTAATTAATAAAGGTTTATCATAATTTATTCTTGTACATTTTGGCTGGCATAAATGATCGCAAACGTTTCCGGTGATATTCGGTTGCGGATTATCCTCAGTTACGGCTTCATAAGCTTTTTGAAGATTCCCATTTGACACTTGATACATATACTCAGGAACATTTTGATCAACAGCACAAGCTTCTATGCAAGGAGCGTGAATACAATCATAAGCGGTTAATTCTCTATCAGTCTTAATATTTTCAAACGGGAAATTACTTTTATGGTAATATTTGTTTTCAAGCACCGAATCTGCATAATTATTCAGGTTATTTAGTCCTGATTCATTTATATTTTTTTTACTATTACTTCGGTTAGAAATGAACTCATCAATACTATTAGCACACACTTCCTTAAAATGTTTCTTGAGTTCATCAAAGTATTGGGGCAACCTCAAATAACCTCCGGGTTTTAGGAGATCAGAGCAAACGGTAATCGGTTTAAGATTGCAGGCAAGTGTATCTGCAACATTAAATGTATCTACGCCGGCCGAAAATGAAATATCAAGTTTCCCATCAAAATCAGTTTGAAGTTTTTTTGCAAGATTTACGGTTAAAGGATGTAGAGCTCTTCCGCTGGTGTAAACCATTTTTTCATCTTTTGGAAGCCAATGTGTTGAGTTAAGAGATTCTAAAGTGTTCGTTAGCTTTAAACCAAACTCAACTCCGTTTTTGGCAGAAGTTTTGTTTAACGAGTTTATCATTTCAATTGCTTCAGGATATTTTAAATCATGCTCGAATGCTTCTTCGGGAACTGTTATCTCATAACCAAGTTTTTCATTTAAAATTGCTTGTAACTCATCGGATCCGAGTAATGTTGGATTAAGTTTTATTGCAGTATGTAAATTTCTTTCTTCAATTAGATACTTCCCGATTTTTTCTATTTCATCGGAAGGGCATCCGTGCATTGTTGATAAAGTGATGTTATCTGACAGCTTTGAAGGTATTTTTATTTCTGAAATTGAAGGATAAAATTTTTTGAGAATTTCTATTTTTTTGTCTAATTCATCTTTACAATCATTCATCTTATTGAAAAACCACTGAACGTTTTCGTTCAATATTCCATTTACATCATAGCCAACACTTAAATTAAAAATGAAACCGGATTCGTCTAAATCCCAACCAAATTTATGTTTAAGTAAGTGGATCAATATCCAGGCGTTTAGGTACTCATCAAACGAATCTTGAATTCTTAATTCTTGGGACCACTCACAATTGTATCCTTCATCTTCCATATCGATGCAGGGTTTTGTTACTTCAATATTGTCAAGAGTCTGAACTGTTTTCAGTTCAATATATCTTGCGCCACAAAGCCATGATGCCACAATATTATGTGCAAGTTGTGTGTGGGGTCCGGCAGCTACACCAATTGGTGTTTCCAAAAGCTGTCCGTATCTCCGAATTCGGAATGGATCATTTTTATTAGTTGTGAAAAGATTTTCTTTGTAAATACCAAAAATCATTCCTTCTTTTTCTTCTTGAAGTATCCAACTAAGTAATCTTTCGAGCGGTATTCTGTAAAATGTATCGCTCATATGCTTGATCTAAATAATCTCATT
>JABDPB010000063.1 GCA_013042995.1 Ignavibacteriaceae bacterium
GCGAATATAGATACCGGGATAATTATGCAGTCGCTGGATTCAAATTTTAATTTAAGAAGACTTGAGCGTTACCTTGTAATGATCAATGAAGGAAAGATTACACCGGCTGTATTCTTAAGTAAAAGCGATCTCATCAGCAAAGAAGAAATTGAGCAGAAGAAAAATGAAATCCGTAAAATTTTACCTGATATAAGCGTTACAGCCTTAAGCAACAACAGCCCAGAAGATATTGAAAATATAAAAACCTTCTTTACTCCATTTAAAACTTACTGTTTGCTTGGTTCATCTGGCGTTGGTAAAACCACGCTGTTAAACAATTTAATACAAAAGGAACTATTTAAAACTCAACCAATCAGGGAGAAAGATGGAAGAGGAAAACATACTACCACAAAACGTGAGCTTATTATTTTAGAAAACGGAGCAATTATAATTGATAATCCCGGAATGCGTGAACTCGGAGTAATTTCAGATGAAACCGGACTCGGCAGCACATTCAATGAAATTGATGAACTTGCAGATAAGTGCAAATACAAAGATTGCACACATACTGTTGAAACCGGCTGTGCTGTTCTGGAAGCAGTTGAACATGGAGAGATCTCAGAGGAGAGATACAATAACTTTATTAAAATCTATAAAGAATCTCAGTACAACGAAATGAGTTACTTAGATAAAAGAGAGAAGGATAAAAAATTTGGTAAGTATGTTCGCTCCGTGAAGAAAGATATAAAAAAAATAAAGGGGAGAGAGTAAGTGCATTAAACCTATGCGCATCTTCAATTTTTTCTGACTTCGGCTGCAGAGACGCTATGGTTTATTAAAATATGGAGAGGATATGTTAAACAAAATAAAAAGAGTTTTAGGAAAATCATTCCTTAAAAAATATAAGTTACGTGTTCAGAAAAACTCGCATACATCACTTGATCACTGTCTTAAAGTTGCAAGAGGAATGATAAGTAAATCAAAGTATTGTTTTTTAATCACTCATGGTGAAGGAAACTGGCCAAGCGCTAGAATGGTTCAACCAATAGTAGAACCGGATACTTTCATCATTTGGTTGGGAACAAATCCTACTCTAAGAAAAGTACGGGAAATAAAAGAAAACCCTTACGTTACAATTGCTTTTGGACAGGAACGAGAAAACGCTAATTTAATTATTTATGGAAAGGCTTTCCAGGAAAATAATATCAGGGCAAAAGTAAAACACTGGATTGGTTCCTGGATACTCTTCTTTCCACGCGGACCAAGGGGAGAAGATTTTGTTTCCATTAAAGTTGAACCATTAGAAATGGAGATTATGAATTTTAAGAAATATATTGTCACAGAACCTTTTGGGCTAAAACCTGTAAAATTGAAAATTGATAATGGTTCGTGGAAAATTACAAATATGGCATAACCAACAGATCAACCCACAGTTCACAGGGCTTTTCAGTCTTTGGCTTGGACGGGATTTATGTGCAAGAGGGTTGCAAGTTTTATAGTTAACTAAACCGTGCAGTATAAGTAATAGTTTGGTAGTTCAAGAAAAAGGAGGATTTATAGTGTTTAGCTTTATTAAAAAGACACAGCAACGCTGTTTGGTTTTGATTCTTCTTTTCTTATCAACATCGTGTTATCAAAGCTCAGAAGATCAAGATCAATCAAATCAAAAATATCCCGAAGTAACTTTTTTTAGTACAGAAACAAGACTACTTCATTCGGATATTATAGACGAGGATTTCGAATTGTATATTTCTTTGCCTTATGATTACTCAGTAAGCGATACAAGTTATCCCGTTCTATTTGCTTTAGATGCTAATCGCAGTTATGGTATGGTGAATAATATGGTAAATATTTTGAGCTTCCCATATAGAGAAATTCCTTCGATGGTTGTGGTTGGTATTGGTTATCCAATGCAGGGATTGGAAGATTGGGTTGTTGGGAGGGTTCGTGATTTCACACCTACAATTAGCCCTCAAACTGAGGATTATTGGCAAAGTAGGTATGAAATACAGGTAAAAACAGGTGGTGCAGCAAAGTTTTTGGAATTTCTGTGCAATGAACTTATTCCTTTTATCGAGTCAAACTATCTTGTTTCTGCTTCAGACAAATCCCTGTTTGGTTATTCAGCTAGCGGGCGTTTTGTTTTATATACCCTGTTTCATCATCCAGAAAAGTTCAAGCGATATTTTGCAGGAAGTCCCTCGTTATCAGGTGACAATGCAATTCTTTTTAAATATGAAGATGAATACGCAGCTAGTAATAAAGATTTGCCTGTAAAACTATTTATGAGCGCAGGTAGTTTGGAAAGTTATTCCATGATCACAAATATGAACAAAATGTCCGAGCAGTTAAATTCGCGGAATTATCCTAACCTTGAATTAGAAACGCATATCTTTGAGAATGAAACACATTCGTCTTGCTACGCAGCTTCAATAAGCAGGGCTTTAAAAGTTTTATATAATTATTGAAATCATTGTGATTATTTAACGCGGTATAACATTTCATTCAATCGGATAGAGTTTTTAAATTCGGCAGTTATGTATTGGGCGGTCATTCCATAAGAGGTATATACTGGGTTGGGCGTTAGGGGGTTAGAAGTTTTTTAATTAATAAAAGTGTGCAGTATAGGTAGTAATTATGAGGATAAAATGAGAAAAAATTTAGAAATAGAGAAATTATTACAGGACTTTGAATTAGTTAACCCTGTACTTGTAATTATAATGCGGTCATTAAGAAAAATGGTCCGCAAAATTGCACCTGATTCTGAAGAGAAGATAATGTATGGAGGAATTATTTATTCCATGCCCGAACGTATGTTTTGCGGTTTGTTTTTAAGAAAAAATCATATATCAGTTGAATTTGACCTTGGATATCTTTTAAATGACGATGATGAGTATCTTGAGGGTAAAGGCAAGTATAGAAGACATCTGAAAATTCATAATAAAGAAGAAATTATAATAAAGAAAGTTGAAAAATTCATAAAAGAATCTCTGCTTCTAAAGATATAGGAAAAAGAAAAGTTTATGAGAAAGCAAATCATACAATTAAGAATAAGTTACTGGACTGCAGCAATCGCTGACTTTGCAATTGCTGTTATTGTTCTGTTTCCAGAGGAAATGGGATTAAATGTAATTGAATATCCAATGGGTCTTATGTCTGCCGTTGCTTTTTCCTGGGCGATAATGTTATTAATAGCAGACAGAAAACCTCTTGAAAGAAGGTGGATTTTAATCCCAACAATATTTGTAGTTGCTTTATTAACTTTTGTAAGAATATTATTTGAAATAAATGAAAAAATTGAAACTGATTTTGCCGTTTCTATTTTCGGAATCACTCTATTAATATTTATGATTTATAGCTACTATTCTGCAAACAAAGTGCGGGAAGAGTAACAGTTAGCGTAGGAAAAGAAAATGATTATCAGAGATAGAAAAATCGGTCGTCTACAATACTGAGTTGTCATACTACCCCACAGCAACAATGAACACAATTAATAAAGATGTCTCTTCACAATAAAATGACATCTTTGAATTACTTAATTTAAACTGTAAATTCATCCCCCTAATCAGAAATCTAATTTCCCTTTAACGAACTAGTAGGATTCAATGCGATATGAACGCAAAATCAATTAAGGAAAATTATTTAAAAATTGATAGCCCTATCAATTATAATTACGAACTATGATAGCACGGTTATAGAAAAAACAATTTTCTACTATCGTTGAATTCTTAAATACATGATAACAAATATAGAAAGTACAAATATTGAAAAATTTTAAAATTCCTCATGTGTTTATTTTTATCTCAGCCATAATACTTTTTTGTAGTATTCTAACTTATATTATTCCATCAGGGTCTTATGAACGGGTAATTAAGAAGAAAGGGACTGTTGAGCAAACAGTTGTTCTTCCCGGTAGTTATAAAGAGATTCCTAAACATTATTCTGTAAAAGGGATACTTCTTGGAGATCAGAAAGAAGGATATTCTTCACCGGTAAGCCTTTTAGGTGTTTTCACTGCTATCCCTAAAGGATTAAACCAAGCTGCTGCACTTATTTTCTTCGTGTTTATTATTGGTGCTGTAGTAAATATTATTAAACAAACTGGAACAATAGATGTCTTTATTTCTCTGTTACTCAGGAAATTCAGCAAGTCACCTATTCTGCTTGTGAGTATGCTGTTTTTTGTGTTTGCATTTGCAGCAACTTTTCTTGGAATGGGAACTGAATTCATTCCGTTAATACCTGTTCTAATTATAATCTCCAAACAACTGGGATATGATAGAGTTTTTGGCGTCGCAATATTAATTGTTGGTACAGGTATTGGCTGGACAACAGCAATAACTAATCCATTTAATATGCAAATAGCGCAGTCCGTTGCTGAGTTACCTTTAGGAAGTGGTATTGGTCTAAGAATCATAACATTTGTAATATTTTCTGTAATTGGATTGTTATTCCTGCTGTATTACGGAAAGAAAATAAAAAATAACCCTTCTAAGTCACTCATGTCTGATGATTCAATTGAACAAAATGAAACATCATTTAATGAGAATTTACAATTACAGAATAAACATATCTGGATTGCAGTTACAGCTTTTACATTGTTTGGTGCTATCTTATTTGCTGTGCAAACTATGGGATGGGGATTGATTGAGATGACAGGCGGATTTTTTACCGTTGGGTTAATAACTATATTGTTAGGGAGAATGTCGGGGGATGAATCTATGAAAGCTTTTATTGCTGGATTGGAGGTTATGATTGTACCGGCTCTAATAGTTGGCTTTGCCAGAGGAGTACAAGTTGTGATGGTTGAAGGACAGATTCTTGATACAATTCTTTTTCAGACTGCTGCATTACTTGGAAATTTTAATCGAGTGCTGGCGCTAGAGGGTATTTTCGTATTCCAATCTGTTTTTAATTTTTTTATTCCATCTGCTTCCGGCCAGGCGTTTGTCACGATGCCTTTAATTGTTCCTCTCTCTGACCTTATAGGTATATCGCGTCAATCATCAGTTTTAGCTTTTATTTTTGGTGATGGCATTTCAAACAGTATAATCCCTACAAGTGGTGTTCTTATGGCTTCAATTGGTGTTGCCGGGGTTCCTTATGAGAAGTGGTTCAAATTTATGTTGCCCCTTTTTCTTCTCCTAACTTTGCTAGCCGGGACTATATTAGCTATTGCACATTTTATCAATTATTAGAATTAACAGACAAATAGTTCACTTAGTATATTAACAGAGAACTCGATAACTTAGTTTTATAATGAAAGCAAAATCAATTAAAATAATTCCATTTACAAAAGCAAAACTTTCATAAACGATAGATGAAATTGACAAAAAAACTGGAAGCAGAAATCCTGGAAATGTATAACAAGTACTGGGATGCTTATTTAAATGGCAAAATGAACATTATGTCTTCACTTATGGATGAAAACTGCCAGGTGATAGGATCCGGCCAGGGTGAAGTGTTTAAAAATAAAAAAGATAGCGTTAAGTATTATACAACCACCGCAGATCAGGTAGCAGGTAAAGTAGAAATGAGAAACAGGAAGATCAGTATTTCGCCATCAGGCAGTCAGATTCTTATCATCGAGGAAAACGATTTTTTTATTTTGATGGATTCTGTATGGACATTCTATGGGCAGGGTCGCATTTCCACACAGTTTGCTAAGTCGCAGGGGAAATGGAAAGTCATCCATCAGCATGGCTCTTTACCCGATGCCCGCACCAGCGGAGGCGAACAGGTTAACACCGATAAGATAAAACAAGAAAACGTTAGTCTGAAGGACGCAATAAAAAGACGAACTATCGAACTGGAACAAAAAAATCGGGAATTGGAAATTGAAGCATCACTTGAAAGAGTGCGGGCTGTTGCAATGAGTATGAACAAATCTGATGATCTGCTGAGTATCTGTGAAATATCATTTAAAGAATTTAAAAAATTAGGGTTCGATAATCTAAGGAATAGTATAATCCATATCCTCAATGATGAAAAAGGATTTTTTCTGGATTATGACTATTCAGACTATCTGGGCGGAAGTATAAATAACATAAATTATAATTCACACCCTGTTGTCGAGGATTATCTTAGACAAATTAAAAGAGCAGATGACGCATTTGCAGAAGTTATAGTTGAAGGCAGTGAATTGGAGGGCTGGAAAGATTTCCGAAGAAAAAGTGGACAGCAGGATGATCCGAAACTCGATAATATTCCAGCACTCTTTTACTATCTCTACTCCATAGGCATTGGAGATATCGGCATATCTACCTTTAAACCGATTGATGAGTCACAAATTAAAATCCTTAAACGATTCAGAAACGTCTTTGATCTTGCATATCGTACATATACCGATATCGCTAAAGCAGAAGCACAGGCAAGGGAAGCACAGATTGAAGCGGCTTTGGAAAGAGTGAGAAGCAGATCTATGGGTATGCAAAAAAGTGAGGAACTCAAAGAAGTAATCCAGCTTGTATATGAACAATTCGTGCACTTAAAAATCAATGTTGATCACGCAGGTTTTGTAGTAGATTATACACCAAAAGGCGATTGGCATTTTTGGATTGCTGATGAGCAGGACATTCCTTCTAAAATAACGCACCCATACTTTGAGTCTGTTTGGGCAAATCAATTTAATGAATCAAAAGAAAAAGGTGAAGACTTCTTTGCCACCAATTTAAATTTTGAAGAAAAGAACAAATTTTACAATGAGCTTTTATCATATGTTCCCGGGTTACAGGAAGCATCAAAAGATTTCTATTTAGGCTGTCCCGGCCTTGCAATATCAACTGTATTGTTAGAAAATGTTGGTCTCTACATTGAGAATTTTTCAGGTGTTTCTTATTCTGATGAAGAGAACAAGATCCTAGTGCGTTTTGGGAAAGTTTTCCAGCAAACTTACACACGATTTCTTGATTTACAAAAAGCAGAAGCACAGGCAAGAGAAGCACAGATTGAAGCTGCTCTTGAAAGGGTGAGAAGTAGAAGTATGGCTATGTATCACAGTGAAGAGTTGAAAGAAGTTGTTGCGCAATTATTTGAAGGAGTGGATGAGCTGGGATTTGATGCCACGGTTTGTAATGTATCCCTTATCAACAAGGAAAATAATACTACTGACGTTTGGACTGCTCATAAGACAAAACAGGGCATGTCATCCTATCATGTATTTGTTCCCAGTCTCAAACATTCCTTTTACAAAGAACTTCTGAACACGTTTTATAAGAATAAGGATTTTGCGGTTCATGAATTGGACAGTAAGGAGAAAAAAAATTATATAAGGGAATTGTTTAGCAAAGTGGATTATAGACAGGCTCCTTGGGCAGTTAGGGAAGCAAACAAAGAATTAGTACACAGTGATGAACAGATTGTTCTTTCTGCAGCGAGCTTGAAATATGGGATGCTGGTGGCATCCGGTTCCCGTCCTTTAACAACTGAAGAAGCAGGAATCCTTCAGCGTTTTGCCAAAGTTTTTGAACAGACATATACCCGTTTTCTCGATTTAAAAAATGCCGAAGCGCAGGCTAGAGAGTCACAGATTGAAGCTGCACTTGAACGTGTGCGTTCTAAAACAATGGCTATGCATAATAGTCAGGATGTTGGAGATACCGTTGTAACTTTATTCAACGAGGTATTAAAGCTGGGTCTAGATAAATCTATTCGTGTTGGTATAGGAATTCTCGAAGACACTGAGCATATGGAAACATGGTCGGTAACTTCAGGTCCTAATGGTGAAGTTGATTTGAAGATGGGTTTGTTAAATATGACGATACATCCCATGTTGATAGGACTTAAAAAAGCATGGAAAAGTGGAAAAACGAGTTATAGCTATGATTATATCGGTGATGATGTATTTCGATATTATGAAGCACTTAACAATGAACCTGAGTACCCCTTTTATATTGATTTAGATAAATTACCTGAAAATGAATACCACAGAAGTTTCATTTACTCTGAGGGCATTCTATTTTCTTTTGCACCAAACCCAATTTCAGATGAAGCAGCCAAGGTTTTAGATAGATTTGCTCGTGTTTTCGGACAAACATATAGACGATACCGGGATCTGCTAAAAGCAGAAGCTCAAACAAGAGAAGCAAAAGTTGAAGCTTCGTTGGAAAGAGTGCGATCACAGGCAATGGCAATGCACAGTTCTGAAGATTTGGCCTTAACTATTGATCATTTTTTTCATGAATTGAAGAGTCTGAACATTAAACCAATACGCTGTGGAGTCGGTATTAAAGATGGAGACTCACGTACTGTTGATGTAACAGTTACATCAGCCACGGAGAAAGGTGAAGATATAAAACTCACCGGAAAGCTAACCCTTGGAGGTCATCCTATATTGGATAAAGTATATGAATCATTGCAACTTCAAGCGGAATATTTTCCTGTATTACGCGGGGAAGAAATAAGTAAGTATTACCAGGCAATGAATCCGGATATTGAATTCCCAAATTTTACTGAAGATGATGTTCAATATGGTTATTATTTTCACTACAAAGAGGGAGGGGTATTTGCCTGGACTGAAAAGGAATTATTGGAAGAAGAAATTAACATTTTCCGCAAATTTAAGTCGGTCCTTAGTTTAACTTATCGGCGCTACATTGATTTAAAAGAAGCCGAAGCACGTGCACGTGAGGCAGAACAGCAAGCTTCACTAGATCGTGTTCGTGCAGAAATTGCTTCGATGAGAACTTCTGAAGATCTTAATCACATAACGCCGATTATATGGCGCGAACTTAAAAATCTTGAAGTGCCTTTCTTCAGATGCGGTGTTTTTATAGTTAATGAAGAGAATAAAAAAGTTCAGGTCTATTTAACTACACCTGATGGTAAATCTCTCGGTGTATTGGATTTAGCTTTTAGTTCAAATGAGATTACAAAAAATACTGTTGAGTATTGGCAAAAAAGAGAAATTTACAAAACTCACTGGAACAAAGAAGAATTTATTAGCTGGACAAAATCTATGATGGAAATAGGACAGGTCCAGAATGAAGAAACTTACCAAGGTTCATCAACTCCCCCAGAATCTCTTGATCTTCACTTCGTTCCATTTACTCAAGGTATGCTTTACGTTGGAGATGTTTCTCCCCTTACTGATGAGAAACTCGATTTAGTAAAAACATTATCGGAGGCCTTCTCAATTGCATATGCACGTTATGAAGACTTTAAAAATATAGAAGAAGCAAAAAATAAAATCGAAATAACTTTGAGCGAATTAAAATCTGCACAAGCACAACTGGTTCATTCGGAAAAGATGGCATCGCTTGGAGAATTAACAGCAGGCATTGCACACGAAATTAAAAACCCATTGAATTTTGTGAATAATTTTTCAGAAGTCAGCCGTGAACTGCTCGATGAAATGAAAACAGAATTGCAAAACACAAATAATGAAGAGGTAATTGAATTAATAGAAGACCTTGAAAAAAATCTTGATAAAATAAATCAGCATGGCAACCGCGCTGATTCTATTATTAAAGGAATGCTTCAACACTCGAGAGGATCTTCGGGTGAAAAGACTTTAACTGATATTAATGATCTACTGGATCAATATGTTAATCTTGCTTATCACGGTATGAGAGCGCAGAACAAGGAATTCAACATCACCATTGAGAAAAACTATGATAAAACTTTAAAAAAGATACACGTTGTCTCACAGGATATAAGTAGAGTATTTTTGAATATAATTAACAATGCCTGCTATGCAGCATTTGATAAAAAGAAAAAGAATGAAAATAACTTCTCTCCAACCTTAAAGGTTTCAACAAAAAATCTTAGCGAAGAAGTCGAAATACGAATTGAAGATAATGGAAATGGAATCCCCGCATCTGTAAAGGAACAAATTTTTAATCCGTTTTTTACAACAAAGCCAACCGGCGAAGGCACCGGTTTGGGTTTATCACTTAGTTACGATATTATTACAAAAGTACACGGTGGTAATATTATATTTGAAAGTGAGGAAGGAAAACACACAGAGTTTATAATTACGTTGCCCAAAGATTAATTCGTGATTTCACTATTAGATTAAATTTCAATTACTTTTTATGAAAGAAAAAAATGCAATTAGCAAAAATATTAGTTGTTGATGACGAGCCAGATCTGCAAGAACTCATTCGTCAAAAATTCCGTAACAAGATAAAGGCAAATGAATATGAATTTCATTTTGCTGAGAATGGTGCAGAGGCTCTGGAAAAGATTGCCAATGACGGCACAATAGACCTGATTTTAACGGATATAAATATGCCCGTGATGGATGGACTCACCCTGCTTTCAAAGATAAATGAACTAAACAACAAATTACTGAAATCGGTCATTGTTTCTGCATACGGCGACATGGAAAACATAAGAACTGCTATGAACAGAGGTGCTTATGATTTTATAACAAAGCCAATCGATTTAAAAGATCTTGAAATAACAATTGAAAAATCATTAAAGGATATAGAGCTATATAAACAAGCGCTTGCTAGTCACAATAAATTAATTACTCTCCAGAAGGAGCTCGATATTGCAACAGTAATTCAAACATCCATATTACCAAGAACATTTCCTCCTTTCCCTGACAGAAAAGAGTTCGACATCTTTGCTAAAATGAGTCCGGCAAAAGAAGTGGGCGGTGATCTCTATGATTTTTTCCTGATTGATAAATACAGACTTGGGGTAGTAATAGGAGATGTTGCCGGAAAAGGAATTGCAGCGGCACTACTGATGGCTGTTTGTAAAACATTGTTGAAAGCAACTGCTTATAAAGGAATGCCAGCAGATAATATTTTATCCGAAGTTAACAATATTCTTGTTGATGAAAGTCCGTCAAATATGTTTGTTACGGTTTTTTATGGGGTGCTGGACACACGCAGCGGTGCATTTGAATATTCAAACGGCGGACACAACTCACCTTATTTAATTTCTACTGATGGAAAAGTTAACCCGCTTGCAGAAATTGGGGGAATGCTGTTGGGTGCGATGAAGGATATCGAGTATGAGTCCACCGTAATAATGATTAAACCGGGAGAGAGTCTTTTCTTTAATACTGATGGTGTAACCGAGGCATTCAACAAAGAAAAAGAAGAATTTCAGGAAGCCAGACTTTCACAAATTCTTGAAAACAAAAATGATTCAAGTGCCGATGAACTTGTCCAACAAGTTTTTGAAAATGTTCAAACATTTGCAGATGGTGTTGAACAATCTGACGACATTACCTGCCTTGCAATAAAATATTTAAAGAATTAATCGGCTTACTCTCTTTTAAAGAGGATTCAATCAGCCTTTGGCGAGGTGAATAGAGGCTTGATGCAATAGGGTTATAAGTTCTTTGTTTAACTAATAGTGCCGTATTAGAACCGAAAAAGAAGATGATTATTAGAAAAATAAATAAATTTGATATTAAGGACATACTCAATATTCGTGTATCTACTATAGAAAACCATTTCAGTATGAATGATTTAGCTGAAGTAGGAGTAACACCAAAGTCCATTGCAAAGTGGCTTGATGGTTCGGTCAATGGATGGCTTTGCGAAATATCCGGCAAACCTGTTGGTTTCACTTTGGCCGACAGCAAAACCGCTGAAGTGCTTGTGGTTGCATGTTATCCGGAATTCGAAAAGAAGGGTATTGGTAAAGCATTGATGCACAAAGTTCACGATTGGTTGTGGTCCTTTGATCACGATGAAATTTGGCTATGGTCGGATCCCGATCCTGGCATTCGTGCATATGGATTTTATCGCAAATTGGGATATGAACCAACCGGCGAAATTATGGGGAACGATGAAAAGCTGAAACTTAAGAGAAAACAAGATGATTGAAGAAACAAAAACAATGTATCGCCCCATTGATTCTGAAGAATTAAAATTGGTAGCAGAAACGAGTTACAAAAAGTGGCCGCCAAGGTTACCAGAGCAGCCTATTTTTTATCCAGTAACAAACGAAAATTACGCAAGACAAATCGCCAAGCAATGGAATATAAAGTCCAGTGGTGTTGGATATGTAACCAAATTTGAAGTAAAAAAAAATTTGTCGATAAATACGAATTGCACAAAGTTGGGGGAACAGAACACGTTGAATGGTGGATCCCAGCGGAAGACCTTGAAAAACTGAATGATAACATAGTTGGCACAATTGAAGTGATTGCTGAATATCGATAAGTAAGTATATAGAAGATCATTAAATCTACTAACTTTATAAGCCATTGGTTCGTTCGT
>JABDPB010000067.1 GCA_013042995.1 Ignavibacteriaceae bacterium
AGGTAATTGGTTCTTCAAATACACCTTATCCAGTACCTCATAATCTTGTAGTTACTAACAACACTAAAAAATTATATGTAACACATTCTGGTGGAGCTTCGGATAAGGTTACAGTTTATGAAATCTCAAATAGAAATCCTGTTCCAATTTATATGGGAGAGATAACAGTTGGGTTCAATCCATTTGGGCTGGCTTTTGTAAAATCAGATTAGTGATTGGCTATTTCATACGAGAAAAGAAAATGGTGTTTATGAAGAAAGCTGTAAATCTATATTTTAGCCCCTGCTTAATAACATAGGCGGGGGTTTTTTATTGGTTGCTCATTGTCAAGCATTCATTGATTATATGTTCACATATTAGCAATTTGAATTGGTAATTGTTCCAAATCTTTTTGATAAAAATAATGGGACAGATTTCAGCAGCTATCAAAATATTCTCATCATACCGGGGTTTAGAGAAATTAGGTAAAAAGAACTTTAAAAGGAGTTAATAATGAAACGAACTCATTCAATATGCTTCTTAACAATTGTTCTGTTAGTATTAAATTCATATGGAAATTATATATTTTCAAACACCTACTATGTAGATCGAAATCATTCCCAAGCCAGTAATTCAAATCCCGGTACGATTAACTTACCTTGGTTAACAATCCAGCACGCTGCTGAGACCATAGTAGCTGGTGACACAGTATATATTCGAAATGGAATTTATAATGAGAATGTTTTTACAGTACGTAATGGTAATATTTCTGCTGGCTATATTGTGTTTTCTGCTTATCCGAATGAAGTGCCTGTAATAGATGGAACAAGCGTAGTTAGTAGTAATAATGGATTTACTATTTCAAATGGATTCATCAAAGTTATAGGAATAGAAATTCGAAATTGGGATACAGGAATATGGATGGAACATGCTGAGTTTATTGAAATATCTGATTGTGAAGTTCATGAATGTACTTATGGAATAGGCGCATCATATGGCACACACGATTTTACTCTAAATAATGTAGTTATTCATCACTTCGATTTATACGGTTTTGATGCAACGCCTGGTGGTGGGTTGGATTGCTATAACGGTACTTTTAACGATTGTATATCTCACACAGGAAGAGATCCAGGACAAAATGTTGATGGATTTGCTCTTGGCCATGGTACCCAACATAATTTTGTTTTTAATCGATGTGAAACTTATAATGTTTATGATGGTTTTGATATAAGCTCTGAAAGTACAACACTGAATGAATGTAGCGCTCACGATTGTTGGAATGGCGGATATAAGCTTTGGCAAAAAAATATTAAACTTATCAATTGTATAGGATACAATAGTGTGACATCCAACGTTGAATTAGACTGGGATAATGAGCCTGGCGGATCTACTCTTATTAACTGTACTTTTTATGACAGTCAAACTTTTAACGTATGGGTTGAGAATTCAGATGATACTCTTCGTATGTATAATTGTATTCTGGCTGGAGGTGATAATATTGGATTAGCATTTGAGATGGCAGATATATCCAATTATCACGGAGATTATAATTTATTTCATAATGATAATCCGGATCGCGCAATAACAGTAGCGTACACCGATGAATTCTCATTACAACAGATACAAAATGGTGATTGGACATCTTATAGCAATCAGGACATTCATTCAATTGTTGCATTCAATGATACTGATATCTTTTTTAATCCTTCCAATAATGATCTGCACTTATTTGAAACAAGCGCTGCTGTTAATAATGGAACCAGTTCTAGTGCTCCAAGTATTGATTTTGATGGTAATCCAAGACCATCCGGGCAGGGATATGATATTGGGGTTTATGAATATCAATTCCCAAATGATATAGGAGAAAATTCTTTTAAATCAAACAAAACAAAATTTGTTTTATATCAAAATCACCCCAATCCGTTTAATCCAAAAACAATAGCACAGTATCATATCCCCGAATTTAGTTTTGTTACATTAAAAGTGTTTGATGTTTTAGGCAATGTAATTACAACTTTGGTGAATGAAGAAAAACCAAATGGGATTCATTCAACAGAGTTTAATGCCGGACAACTTCCCAGTGGTATCTACTTATACCAATTACATACCCCCAGCTTCACTCAAACTAAAAAGATGATTTTGCTGAAATAAATTCCAACAACTTAATTCTTTCCCCAACCCCTGCTTAATAAAATAGACAGGGGTTTTTTATTGGGTGTTAGTCTTTGACATAAGGGTAAAACTGGAGTATGATTTGAGCTTGGATCCGTGGGAATGAGAATTGATTGATTGTTATGAGATGCTTTTTCTTGGTATTTTTTATACGAAGCAATTAATTAACTTTCACTTGATATCTTTGAATTAAGATATTAATTTAGGATTACATTATAACAAAGGGAGAGTGTGATGAAATTCTCGACCAAAGTTATTCTAATTCTTGCATTGGTTCTTTATTGCTTGCCTCAGAAAACTTTTTCACAGGGGGCTCCGGATATAGTCTGGACTATGCAGGCAAATCCCACTTCTATTAGTGCTGTTTCAGTTTCTGCTGATGGCAACAAAATTCTGTCATCGAATGGAATTTTTGCAAAGACATGGGATAGAGTAACACATTCATTGCTGCACACTTATGAACATCAATCCAATTCTTTAATTTCATCAACCATTTCTTCTGATGGTAATTTATTTACAGTGGGTTATATTGTTGGTGTCTATCCTAACCCGAATCTTGGTGAATCTTCTTTAATTGATATAAACACAAACAATATTCTTTATACAATTCCTGGCTGTTATGCTTCATTTTCAGATGATAATGAGATAGTTGCGGCTACAGGTGGAGGAGTATACAGGAGCGTGAACGCTCATATCACCGCAAGTGGTACATTGATTTTTCAAGTTAACAGTGGTTATTACACTCTTGATATTGCAGTTTCCCATCATGGTGATTTAGTAGCCGTTGGAACATCTGGAAATGTTATTAAAATTTATAATTCACAAAATGGAGCGCTCGTACAGACTTTAACGGGACACACAAATGATGTGAGGACAATTGCCTTCTCTCCAGATGGTTCACTGATTGCATCGGGTGCCGGGGGGTGGGATGCTTCGGGTGAATCTTCAATTAAAATATGGGAAGTAGCAAGTGGTAATTTAATTTCTACACTCCAAGGACACGCTTACTGGGTTGACTGTCTTGCTTTTTCCTTTGACGGATATTATCTGATCTCAACCGGAAGAGATGGGCTTTATCCTAACATTAATCCTAAAATTATGTTATGGAAAACTTCAGATTGGAGCTTGGATAGGTTTTATGATGAAGGTCTTGCCAATAGTGTTCGTTCACTAACTGTTGTCCCGGAAACAAACCAATTTGTTTTTGGAAATAGTGCCGGTGAACTGACTTTAGCCCAACTACCTGCGGTTATACCCGTCGAACTAATATCTTTCACAGCAAGTGTGAATGAAAATAATGTAACTCTATTATGGCAGACGGCTACAGAAACCAACAACTCTGGATTTCAGCTTGAGAGAAGCAAGGACAATAAAGGCTATAAACAAATTACATTTGTACCTGGATCTGGCTCAACAACAGAACCAAAGGGTTATGGCTACACTGATAACTCAGTTAACAACGGAACATATTACTATAGATTAAAACAAGTCGACTTTGATGGAAGCTTTTCTTTCTCAAAACTTATAGAAGTCAATGTTGGTTTACCATCTGAATTTACTTTAGAGCAAAACTATCCAAATCCCTTCAATCCCAAAACAACAGTATCATACTCAATCCCAGAATTAAGTTTTGTTACACTTAGAGTATATGATGTCTTAGGAAATGTAATCACTACACTAATTAATGAGGAAAAATCAATTGGAATCCACACCATTGATTTCAATGCATCTGATCTCCCAAGCGGTATCTACTTCTACCAGCTTCAAGCCGGTAACCTCACTCAAACTAAAAAGATGATTTTGCTGAAATAAATTCCAACAATTTAATTCATTTTCCACAACCCCTGCTTAATAACATAGGCGGGGGTTTTTATCGGGCATTTACAACAATACTGATCAATCAACAAAAACACCAGGGCTATTAGATTTATTACTAAACACTCTCATATCAGTTCCTGTTACATTTATAAAGCAATTGATTATTTTTTATCATTTAATAATTAATATTATATATGAGTAAATTATTCTCACCACTAAAAATCAGAAATATAGAATTAAAAAACAGAATTGCTGTTTCTCCAATGTGTCAGTACTCCAGTGCAAATGGAGTTCCAACTGATTGGCATCTTGTTCATCTTGGAAGTCGTGCAGCCGGAGGGGCCGGATTAATTTTAACTGAAGCAGCTGCAGTTTCTCCGATAGGAAGAATTTCTCCGGATGATTCAGGAATCTGGAATGACGATCAAGCAAAAGCATATAAACGAATTACATCTTTCATAAAATCACAAAACTCGGTTCCCGGAATTCAGCTGGCTCATGCCGGAAGGAAAGCATCGACTTACTCTCCTTGGAAAGGAAAGGGAGAAGTTAAAATTGAAGATGGCGGATGGCAGACGCTGGCACCAACCCCTATCCCCTTTGCAGAAAATTATCCTCATCCCAGTGAAATGAGCGAGGATGATATCAAGCTTGTAATAGAGCAATTTAGCCAAGCTGCAGAGAGAAGTATTGATGCCGGCTTTGAAATAATCGAATTACATTTTGCACACGGTTATTTAGTTCACGAATTCTACTCACCTGTTTCAAACCAAAGAAAAGATAGATACGGAAGAACACTTGAAAACAGATGCCGATTTGCAATAGAAATTGCAAAGTCTGTGAGAGAAGTAATTCCAAATGAAATACCATTGTTTGTAAGAATTTCATCAACAGATTGGATCGAAGGTGGATGGGATATTGACCAGTCTATTCAATTAGCAAAATGGTTAAAAGATGTTGGCGTTGATTTAATTGATTGTTCCAGCGGTGGTAATGTACTGAATGCTAATATTCCTTTGACACCGGGTTATCAAATTCCTTTTTCAGAAAGAATAAAAAAAGAAGCCGGAATATTAACAGGTGGGGTGGGTTTGATTACAACCGCAGAACAGGCAGAAGAAATTATTAGTTCCGGAAAAGCTGATATTGTATTGCTGGCAAGACAAATGTTACGTGAACCTTACTTTGCTCATAATGCAGCAAAAAAACTGAACGTTGAATTGAAAGATTTTCCAAATCAGTATTTAACTGTAAAATAGAATAATGTAAAAGTCGATATTGTATTGCTCGAAACTGATTTGAATGTTCTGTTGGGCGGAAATCTGGAAGGATGAACAAACTTTACTTATACTATTAAATACATATTTATGGCAACTAGCACTAACTTTGGGATTATCTGCAGTGTTGCTGGTGCTTATCTATTTCTTCCGTTTCTAACTTTTTTATCATGTTTTATTTAAATAATCTTTTGCTTTCTCAACGCCATGTTGAAAAGCCTTCTCAAGTCCTGTCTCTGAGACTTTTGTAAAATCAACACCAATGTCAGCCAGGTTATAATCCGGTTTGATAAATATTATTTCAGTATTGCCTATTGTTTCAGGAATATATTTATCAGAAAAAAGATCTAACTGTGTTTTATCATGTTCTGTGGTAATGCAGATTATTTTTTTGTATCCTAATTCTACAGTTGGAATTACCGGACAGATTGATGTGTAACTTCCATCAATATATGGTTCTCCATCAATGTAGGCAGGAATATGCCATGCATGCATCATTCTGGTTGTTGCGTAAAGTACATCTTTCAGATTCTCTCCGGTTATTAGTTTGGTCCTGCTATTCTTAAAGGTATCAAAAAGATGATGCTCAAGGTTATTATCTCTCCAGTTAGTAATGTTTTTTGCCGCTTCAATTATTAATTTTAGCCCAAGTCTTCTTGATTTTTCTGATTGAGTTTCAATTGCGGCTTCTTTAGTTTTTACAAAACTTGTTGATACTAAAAGCCTTCTTGGAGAATTGAATAATTCCGACCCTAAAATGGGTAGTAACTTTTCAATCCCAACAAGTTGTGCATTGCTCATACTATTTCCTGGTATCTTAGTAATCTCATTCGCTTCATTCCAAATTGATATAGAGATTGTGCTGAGCTTTTTGATACTTGCTGACGCTGCTACCAGAGCCGATGAGGAGCAAGACGCATAAGCCTCGGCTGAGAAGTTTTCTTTTTCAAAAAGCGATAAAACTCCGTGAATAAAAACCCCCTTAAATCCTCCCGATGATGTAGCTATTGCAATATCTTTCATAAAAAAGTTTTTGTTTGATAATTATTTGTTTCAAAAATGATTCCCAACATCTTAATAAATGCAACGCGTTTTAAACACCAATTTACTTGTAACGTATGTTAACACAAATACAGTTAAACACCTTTGGCATTGCCTGGCGATATCGAATCCTTCCTTCATAACATAGGGAGGTTTATTTGTTTCATTACTCGTTAAAATTCAATACTTTTTACAATTAAGAGTTAATATTTTCGGAAAGATATTGAGTATCCTTACAATCCTTTGGACTTTTGCCTTTACTGCATGTTTAACGATCGGGTTAATATATCTATTTGTCTGGTTTCGGCTGCGAAAGTCCAAAGAAAATCTGTTGTTCAGCCTAGCAGCTATTGGTGCGGCAATTGTCGGATTTTTTGAGTTACTTGCACTCAATGCTATCGACATTCCCTCCTATGTAATTGCATTAAAGTATCAGACACTTGGCATATTCATAATGCTGGTTGCGTTAATCTGGTTTGTGCTGTTTTATTTTGGAACTGGCAGAAAATGGATAGTTTGGTTATTTACCTTTATATGGATGTTCTCAATTATCGTTAACTTTATTTCACCCAACGGTGTTGTGTATTCAGAAATTATGGAGCTTAATAGATTAAGTTTGCCTTGGGGCGAACAATACACTACAGCTAAAGGAATAGATAATCCTCTAAAATTTATTTCAGATATACCATCATTGTTACTTGTAATTTTTATCGTAGATGCTTCCATTCAACTTGTAAAAAAAGGAGATAAAAGAAGAGCTTTCTGGATCGGAGGCAGTTCGTTTTTTTTCATTCTGTTAGCAGGAACACACACACCACTTGTTGATGCGGGAATAATTCAATCACCTTACATAATTTCATTTTCTTTCCTTGCTATAATTTTAGCCATGGCTTTAGAAATAAGTTATGGTGTATATGATTCTGCAAATCTTTCAAAAGAAGTTATTGCAAATGAACGTAGATGGAAATCACTTTGGGAGAATGTGCAGTTCTTAGTCTGTGGTGTTAATAAAGATGGGGTGATCAATTATATTAATTCTTATTACTTAAAAACCACCGGATACAGAAGTGAAGAAGTTATTAATAAACACTTCAACTCTATCATCTCATCAAATTCAAAATCTGCTATTAAAACGCTTGGTGAGATTTTTCAGAAAGAAAATAATTTGCCAAATGCTTTGGTTTCAATCACCACAAAGAATGGAGAAGACAGAAAAATTTTCTGGTCTAATGTTATTTTAAAGGATAAAGATGGAAATTACGATGGCGTTGTTGCAATCGGCAATGATATAACAGAGAAAATTAATGCAGAAGATGCCTTAATGAAAGCTGTTGAAGAATTACAAGAAATGAAAGACCGGCTGGAGGATGAAGTTGTTTATCTGCAGCAGGAGATGACCAGTGATAAGTTCAAAGATATAATTGGTGAAAGTCCTGCAATAAATTATGTATTAAGTCGTGTAGAAGAAGTAGCTCAATCTGATACAACAGTTTTACTTGAGGGCGAAACAGGTGTTGGCAAGGAAAGAATTGCTAGAGCTATACACCAAAAAAGTTTAAGGGTAAATCAACCGTTTGTGGTGGTTAATTGTGCTGCACTACCCGCCAATATTTTAGAGAGCGAATTATTCGGATATGAGAAGGGCGCATTTACAGGGGCAGATAAGCAAAGACGAGGCAGGTTTGAATTAGCAGACAAAGGAACACTCTTTCTTGATGAGATAGCTGACCTCCCTTTAGAAATTCAACCAAAATTATTACGTGTTTTAGAGGGCGGTGAATTCGAAAGACTTGGGGGCGAAAAAACTATAAAGGTTAATGTTCGAATAATTAGCGCAACAAATAAAGTTTTAAAGGACGAAGTTTATGCCGGAAGCTTCAGGGAAGATCTTTTTTATAGAATTAATATTTTTCCGGTTTCAATTCCACCATTAAGACAGCGTTCAGATGATGTGCCATTATTAGTGAATGAATTTGTAAAAACTTTTTCAGTTAAGCACAAAAAACAAATTGATCAAATTCCGCAGAGCACATTAACCAAGCTGCAAAATTATGATTGGCCCGGAAATATAAGAGAATTAATGAACGTAATTGAGCGAGCAGTTATAACCACAAAAGGAAATAAACTTAAGTTGGTTGATCAGTTCAAAACATCTACTAAAATTAAAGAAGAACAAGAAGGTGGTCTTAGTTCACTCGGAGAAGTTGAAAGGGATCACATACTTAAAGTGCTTGAAGCATGCGATTGGAAAATAAGCGGCGGCGATGGTGCGGCAAACATTTTAAATCTACACCCAAATACATTGCGCTCCAAAATGGAGAAACTGGACATCAGGAAATCATTCAAATAGTTATATTTTGGACTAAAATAAATTACTTTCCCTTACGATATTTCGTGAAATCACAATATTTCGTTTGATTTGATTATAATTTAATATTCAAGCAGCATTTCGATATTCCTCTAACATATTATTTTATAGTTACTTACGTGCCCTTCCATTTTGTCCTTTCTCATTGGTCAGAATCTTGCCTGTACTAATAATTTAATCCCTCATTTATATATATTAGATATGAATATTTTACGAATTACCGCCCTAGCTAACCCTGAAAAGGAACTAGAACTGAAACAGGCATTAAAATCCGCTCTCGACAAAACTTCAAGATTTGAGGGAGTAAAGAACTGCTGCTGCAAAAGCATATTTGAAGAAAATATTTTTCATGTTGAGCAGGAATGGGAAAGCAGTTCAAGTCTTCAATCTTACCTTAACAGCAAAGAGTTTCAATTTCTCATTGGGGCTATAACTGTCCTGGGAGAACTCATTGAACAAAAAATAATTAATGCAACTTCAGTTGAAGAAATTCAATAAAAAAATCAGGAGAAAACTATGTTTAAGAATTCATTTATCTTTTTTATCACATTCATAATTGCACTTCCGATTTTTGCACAGGAACAAAGCCGTGAATCAGCCGCTGTTGATCCTACTGCAGCACAATGGAGTTTGCAGTTTGCCTACGAAGGACAATATGATTACAAAGAACCCGAAGTGCGCGGAGAAGGAAACAAAGGATTTTTTCAGTTTCGTTTTGTCGCTCCATTACCTGCAGATGAATCTTTCCCGATCACACTGCTTCCAAGGTTAACAGCACGGTTAGTTCAAAATTCTGAAAACGAATTTGGATTTGGACAATCGGACCTTTTTATTTTGGGAATTTTAAGTCAATGGGCAACCGGCAGATGGGGCCTAGGCCCGCAAATTAATTTTCCTTCGCAAGCAGGTTTTGGAAGCACCAACTGGGGATATGGATTGGCAGGTGCAGTTACACAACGTGCATTGGATGACGATCTTTTTATCGCGCTGTTACTGCAACAGGTCTGGCGGGATGATGGAACCGGTGTAGTACGTGCTTCACCGTTGGGTATAAATATTACTTTTGTCTACCAACTCGGAAAGGGCTGGTATGTCGGTAATGGTGATTTTGTTATTAGTTATAATTGGCAAAATCAAACCTGGTTCGTTCCATTTGGCGTACGCTTAGGTAAAGCTTTCATCAATCCTGAAGGTACCTGGAATGCATACATTGAATACAGAACCTGGGCAGTTGATAAAAATTGGGTTGGTCCCGTTGCACAGCATAATTTAAGATTAAACATTCAATATCAAATACCTGTTAGTTTATAATAAATAAGGAGAATGCTATGAAACTCATTTCAATATTAATTTTACTCGGTTTTATTATTGCCGGTTGCTCATCCGTAAAAGTAACGTCTGATTACGATCCGGAATATGATTTCACTAAAATGAAAAACTACCGTTGGGCCTATTCGGATGAATTGAATCCAAATGATGAATTAAAAAATTATCCGCTTATAGCTCAGAGAGTGCAGATTGCAGTTGATAATGTTTTACAATCTAAAGGTTACAATCTGGCTACGGATGATAATTTCGATTTCGTGGTAATTATTCACGCCGGTTCTAAAGAAAAAATGCAGGTTCATCAAACAGGAGGTGGTTACTATCGTGGATGGTATGACCCATGGTGGGGACCATACGGCGGTGGTGGAACTACAACAGTTAGTTACTATGAAGAAGCAACTTTAGTTATCGATTTCGTATCGTGGGAAAACAAAGAACTTGCCTGGCGTGGAATGGGAACCGGAACAGTAAAAGAACATAGCAGCCCGGAAGAAAGACAGGAAAGAATTGATGGTGTTGTCACAAAAATTCTTACAAACTTTCCACCGGGTTCGGAACAGGAATAAAAACTTAATTAACTAATTTCTTTAACAATTTGGGAGAGATGCACAATGAAAAAATTCAAAGCATTACTAGTCTTTCTATTTTCTGTATTACTAATTTCAGGAATGCAGGCTCAGACGAACTTCAAGGGCCTTACAATTCCTGAGGTATGGGAAGGTGAGGTTAAAACCTTGTATGGCACTATGGAATTTGATCATGGTATGCCAACAAAATCGAGTGTCGAAGATTTATATGCCAATTTAGATGCTTTTCGGGCATCAGAATTGTATTTATGGTCACTTCCTATCGTTTCTAACGCTCAATGGCGTAAAGAAATGTACGATAAGCATCCAAACTTTAAGAATCGTTCTGTTCTGCATATCAAGACTTATAATGATAGGATTGGAGTACTTACCATTAACCAGTCTTCGGAATATTTTGCATCTTTCATCAATACGGATGATGATGCAACAATCATAAAAGTCCCTGCCGGTATTGTTGTGGGACTTATAACAGATATGTGGCAACGAGGACTGACAGACTTGGGTTTATTCGGTATAAATGCTGGAAGTGGAGGTACATTTATATTATACGGCCCTCGCACACCGAAAGACAAAATACCGGATATTAAAGGTGCTCAAAGAATAAAGTCAGAAACCAGTAACGCCTTTCTTTTAATGCGTTTCATCCAATTTGAAAATCAGCCAACAGTAGAGGAAGTACAATCAAAAGTACACGTATATGCAGCCAGTGAGAATCCGTCAATTGATTTGGTCCCTGGCGATGACAAACCGCTTCAGAATTTTGCACCACGTGGAATGGCTTACTGGGAACTATTGCATGAAATATTACAAGAGGAGGATGTTGATGACAGAGACAGGTTTTTCATGTACTGGGCACATACTTTGGGGATTGAGCGTGGAAAACCTTTTAACCCAAGTGAATCTCAAAAGCTAGCGCTTTCAAAAGGAGTAGTTTCAGGTGAAGCAGTAGGTAAGGCTTTTGTCTTTACTGAACGCCTCGAAGGAGTGCTGCGCAAAGATGGATGGCGGTATATTATTAGTGGAAAATTGCCGGATGCATTTGAGAATACACAGCGCGTAAGGGATTTTGATATGTTAGATCCCCGATCCCGGTTTACATACGAGGCTTGTACTTCATCACCACGAATGGGGAATCCTGAAGTAGGTAAAGGGCAAGCCTATGCAGGTAAATTTGAAGATAACAACGGAAAAAGACTAAAGGGGGGAGAATCATACATACTTAAATTTAACCAGGAACCACCGGTTAAGATCTTCTGGTCTATTGTATTTTATGATGTAGAGACCAGGTCTCTAATTTTAAACGACAGCAAAAATGCAACAATAGGTTCACGAGCAACACCTGATTTAAAGATGAATGACGATGGTTCATTTTGGGTTTTTGTTGGTCCAGAGCCACCCAAAGGCTGGGAAAGTAACTGGATTGAAACGGTACCAGGCAGGGGATGGTTCCCATATGTTCGCCTCTATGGACCTGGTGAAGAATGGTTTGATGAAGACGCATTCACTTTACCAGAGATCGAGAATGTTAATTTTGCTGATTATGAATAATAATTTATTCCAGTGCTCATTTATTTGAGCACTGGAATATTATTAAAATTAGTAAATAAAATACGAGAACCAGAAAATAATTAATTAAAAAGTGAGGGATAAAACAATGCCCATAAAAGAAAAAACACTAGCCCAAAAAGAAAGAGATGCACAGCAGTTAAGGAGATTGCAAACACTTATGGATGTTGTTTTTGGTCTTCTAATCTTTAGACTATTTACATTACTTCCGCATCCAATAAGACCTGAAACTGGTAAGTTTGATCCATTGGTGATCTTTACTGAGAGTGGCGAAAACTTTATAATGTTCGTAATTGGATTTGTTCTCATTGTGATTTACTGGTTTCAAAATAATAAAACAATCGGTAACCTTGTAAGCACAGATGGTAAACATACTCTCCTTTCTCTTTTACACTTAGCTTTTCTACTGATTTATATCTACAGCGTGAGATTGGATATGGAAACTGATTCTGATGTGCTTGCATTATTTATGCAAAGCGTTTCACTCGCGTTAGCGGGTTTTGCAAGTGTTGCTGCATGGGTTTATGCAACGAAGCACCCGGAGCTGGTTTCCGAAGCTGTTTCGCCTGAAGAAGCAAACGAGTTGAAGATAAGTATTCTTTCGGAACCGCTTGCAGCTGTTGTAACAATCCCATTTGCATTTATAGGTCCCGG